>JBDVGI010000145.1:0-3618 GCA_039962885.1 Litorimonas sp.
CAGCAAGATTCAGAATTAATTTCTTCGTATCCGGCACCAACACACCCATTGAAATTGATTTCGCCGCCAGCGCTATTGATGTCGACGGGAACCAGAATGCTCCTACAGTCACGGGGCTTCGTGAACTTGCCGAATTTGAAAATGGTTTTGTCGAATCCTTACTAAACTCTGCAACTGAACTGTTGACAAATGCTTCAGGGCCAACGCCAGGTTTCACACGGTTTCAATCCGAAACAGACCAATTCGCACCTGGTATTGATGAAACCGCCGAAAACAACATTGTTACGGTATTCTATACTGACGTATCAGAAATAGAATATATTATTGGTACTGTCGGAAATGGCGGCGGAACACGATTAACCTCACTTGGGTTTAATTGTCCAAACCTTTCAAGCCCAATAGCAAGCCCTATAATAGATGAAGATTTCGGGGATGCACCCTCAACATATGGCAACCCTATTCACACACTTGTTAACAACATTCGGCTTGGCGGGACAAACACGGCTGATGCTGGCCCTTTCAACAGCTCAACCGCCTCAGCAGATAATGGAGATGATGGCGTCACGATTCCTCCTTTCACAGAAACTTCTAACGCAACAATCATAGTGAATGTTGTTGGTGCCGGCGGGTTTTTACAAGGCTGGGTGGATTGGAATGGTGATGGCGATTTTAATGACCCCGACGAACAGATTGCTATCAATGTACAAGATACAGACAATAACGGCATTATTGAAATACCCGTCGCGGTTCCAAGCTCGACAACAACAGGACAGACATTTGCGCGCTTTAGGTGGTCTACCTCATCTGGAATCGCTACAAATACAGCTGTTTCTGATGGTGAAGTTGAAGATTATCTCATTTCTCCAATTACTCAAGCTGTCGTAAACCTCACAGCGGTGAAGTCAGTTGAAGTTTTCGACTCCGGAAATGCTAGCTCATATATGATACCTGGAAATGAGGTTCTTTACAGAATCATCGTTACGAATGAAGCAAGCTCAACGGCTGAAGCACAAGCCATAGATCTCTCAGACACTTTACCAGAAAATGTTCGCTTTATATCGGCAACAACAACGGGTTTCACAAATGGAACCTTTGGAACTCCTGACCTACCTACAACCAACACAGATTGTACGGGAGATGCATGTGTTATTCGGTTTTCTGGGGCTACGCTCCCAATAGATACAATAGGTGAAGTTCAAGTCCGCGCATTAATCAAATAAATTCGCACTATCACTCAACTAATGGCCTTCAAAAGCCACAAGCGCCGTCACAGGAATACCCATATCCGTAATACGTTTCAGCCCGCCAAGATCTGGTAGGTCAATCACAAAGGCCGCACCTACAATCTCGCACCCCGTTTTACGCAACAGTTTAACCCCTGCTTCTGCCGTTCCGCCTGTTGCGATCAAATCATCCACTAAGAGGACTTTCTCTTCGCGGCGGATAGAATCAGCATGGATTTCGATGGTATCCGTTCCATATTCCAATTCGTAATCTTCGCTATAAACATCAAAAGGTAGCTTGCCTTTTTTACGAATAGGAACAAACCCTGCGCCCAATTCCACCGCCATAGCTGCGCCAAATGTAAATCCGCGCGCCTCTATGCCTGCAACATTATCAATACATTTATCGCGGTAAGGGTCACATAAACGCCTCACTGCTTCGGCTAATGCCGCTCTATTCGTGAGCAACGTCGTTATATCGCGGTACATAATTCCCTCTTTGGGGAAATTCGGAATTGTTCGGATTGTGTCTTTTAAATTTATCGTCATTTTTTCAAGTTCACTTTGTCAGTTTCAGGCAGAATATGCGTTTCGCCAAAGGCCATCATTTCCCAATCTTGGAAGTCCCCATCGCTCATAAGTTCTGAAATATAAGTATCTGAACGGGCCGAGCGCGGCAAGCCGTAGCTCGCGAAACGGGTCGCAACAGGCGTATAAAAGGCATCTGCAATAGACCATTGGTTAAATAGAAAAGGCCCGTTATGCGCGCCAAGCAACTCATCCCACATATCTGAAATTTGTTCGGCTTCATCAAGACAGGCTTTGGGCATTTTCGTTTCCGTACGGCGGCGCAAATTCATCGGCGCTTCACGGCGAATATTTGGAAAGCCTTCATGCATAAGACGCACAATTTCTTTGGCTTTAATCTTCATATGTGGATCTTTGGGCCAAAGGTTTGGCACGGCTTGTGCGCAAAACTCAGCAATGGCGAGACTATCAGGTAGGCACTCACCATTGACCTTTAAAACGGGTACAGTGCCCTCATCTGACAAGCTTAGTAACCTGTCTTTATATCCCGGCACATCCAGATCAATCACCTCTTCTGTGAAAGGTAATTCGGCCTTTCGCAAGATAAGCCAAGGGCGCAACGACCAAGAAGAATAGTTATAATTACCGATATAAAGCTTAAGCGGCTTTGCCATATCTAATATCCTAAAAATTTCAACGCGGCGAGAAGTTGCGGTTTTTCTGTTTTAAATCCGCTGCGTATCCAAAGTTTTTCCAAAGCTTTCATGGCCTTTCCCATTTGCACTCCCTTAGGCACACCAGCCTCAGCAAGGGCTTTTCCATCAATAGGGAAATGAGGACGGTGCCAGTCAAGCGCAAATTGTGCCAGAGACCGCCAACACGATGACAATATCGGATCATCCTCGCCTGCTGCCCGAACTAATGCGCGGTCAATAATAACTTGCTTACCAGAGTTATAAATCGCGGCTAATTTGGCTCGTTCATCCATATCCACGGACAACGGGGCGTCATCTTGTGCCCATGCTGTCAGCCGCTTTGTTTCGGCCTTAGACATTTTTAACCGCTTACACAGCAAGGTTATCTGCATAACATCACGCGCGCTCATTGCCATGAGACGCAAGAGCGGATCAGGTGTAATATTTTCGCGCCCCTCAAGCGCAACAATACGCGAAAGGCCATCAACATTACTCGCTTCGCGTAACACCGTTTCAAGGACTTCATTCGTCAACATAATTCGTGCAGCGCGGGACGGATCTTTGGCTGATAAAAGTTTTTTAAGCTCGCTCCAAACCCGTTCTGCGGATAGCTGCTTTAATCCCGCACGGTTCTCGCGGCAGGCCTTGAGAGCGACCGCATCAATTTTGTCCTGTCCCCCATAATGGGCGATGAAGCGAAAAAAGCGCAAAATACGTAGATAATCTTCACGCACTCTCAAATCCGCTTCGCCGACAAATCGAAATTTTCGCGCTTGACTATCCTCAAGACCTTGCCCTGTAGGGTCGTAAACTTGCCCGTCATAATTCGCATATAATGCATTTACAGTTAAGTCGCGGCGCTGTGCATCTTCGTTCCAATCTTGGGTAAATGCAATCACTGCGCGGCGACCATCCGTCTCAACATCTTTGCGTAAACTTGTGATTTCATAGGGATTTTTATCTATGATAGCCGTCAGAGTTCCATGATCAACACCTGTAGGAACATATTTAATTCCCGCCGCATCCAAGGCATTCGCCACCTCATTGGGCGTGAGCTTTGTCGCCAGATCAATATCCCCGACTGGCTCCCCCCATAAAGCATTACGAACGCATCCTCCAACAAAGCGCAGCGTATCATCAGGGAAGGCCGAGAATAATGATGTAATGGATGG
>JBDVGI010000146.1:0-2915 GCA_039962885.1 Litorimonas sp.
CAGCAACTAGAAAGCTTATGAGTGTAATAATTAACACAGTGATTAAAGCGGCGATGATTGTAAGTTCGTTGCCAGTTTCAGCCGCGCGGGATTTCAGCAATAATATCGACGCCATTGTTCCTGGCCCTGCGATCATTGGAATGCCCATGGGGAAAACAGAAATATCCTCAGGGTCTTCAATTTCTTCTAGTAAACCTTCTGCGCGGTCTTCGCGTTTTTCTGTGCGTTTTTCAAACACCATATTCAAACCGATAATAAAGAGCATGATGCCGCCAGCAATACGCAGCGCATCCAAGCTAATACCGAGTTTAGAAAATAGAAATTTCCCTGAATACGCAAACCCTACTAAAATAACGGCAGCGACAACAACGGACTTAATCGCCATTTCGCGTTGATGTTTTTTGGAGGTGCCTTGAGTCAAAGTTGCGAAAATTGGTGCGCAGCCTGGCGGATCAATAATCACAAACAGCGTTGTGAACGCCGATAGGAATAAGGCAAGATCAAACATAAGCTCGCATATCTAGCTTTTCGTTATATGGCAAGCTGCGTGGTAAAACTTAAATCGGCAGGCTTGGTCTCTGTGTGTTGGCCACTTGCGGGCTTGGGTGGTAATAATCCTGATAAAGGGCGGTCGGGTTGTCTCCGCGCATGTAGCGCCAGAGAATGCGCGCATTAAATATTTGTGTCGCCCAAATACCTTGGCGCTTAAACCTGCGCGCAGATGTAACAATGGGCACGCGTGCGCGCTTTATACGACCTATAGTTTTCAGCGCGCTACGCAACGCCACATCCTCTAGCAAAGGGTAAGGTGTCAAATCCAAGCCGAGTTTGATGTAGTCTTTCCGGCGAAAGAAGAATCCTTGGTCTCCAAATGTTGTTAGGCGGCAATCAATACGGCTGACCCATGCAAAGAGTGAGAGCGCCCGATCAGGACTATCAAACTTTAACGTAAAGGTGCCAAGGCTATGGCGT
Source organism: Litorimonas sp. (assembly GCA_039962885.1). Lineage (GTDB taxonomy): Bacteria > Pseudomonadota > Alphaproteobacteria > Caulobacterales > Maricaulaceae > Litorimonas. Next base: position 973 of record JBDVGI010000146.1, read on the forward strand.
GTATTAGCCAAGAGGCTGCGAATGGCGTTCGGCGCGGTTTTGCCTAGGCGGCTATCGGCATGCAATATCCAGATGTAGTCAGACCTTGCGTAATTTATACCAGTATGAATTTGCGAGCCACGTCCTTTAGGAGCTGCTGCGATCCATGTTGTTTTGGCCTGTAAGCTTTGACTGACCTGTGCGCGTAAATTGGGCGGAAGCTCTGGACGCGCTTCACCGTCGGCAATAATAATCTCTGTGACATCCATATCGTGAAGGTTCTGCAATAACGCCGCTAGAGTTCTGTCATCTTTATAGGTCGGGATGATGACGGATATAGAGGGGTCTTTTGCTGCATTCTCCAGAGCGCTCATGGTATAAGAGGGCGTGTTCATGGGGTCGCTCGCTCATGTACGTCTTGAGCCGTTTTTTCTGATTGATGCAAGGCTTCAGCTTGGTCGCGTAGGTTTGTTAAAATTTCGGGCATGTCTTTGCGTGTACCTTTGCGCATAATTTTGCGCGGCACAGGTAATTTTGGTTTTAACCGCGCACGGTAAGTTACGCGGGTTTGCCCGTTCTGCGTTAGGGATAAATTCCAAAGTCCATCTAAAATGGATAAGTCTCCGCCAGTGCGCGTAATTTTAATCTCGCGATAGGGTGTGTAATCTGATCTGAACCTTGATTTTACACTGTGTAGGAAGCGGCCAATGCTCAGGACTTGCAAGCGTTCATCCCAACCCGCATTTGGACCTTGTTTTGTAACGCTACATTTTTTCATATTGGATATGATTTTAAGCTGCGCGTCGCAATTCTTCATAATGCTCCAAATTTGTTCTGGCGTGGCATCGATATCTATCGCGCCAAAGACTTCGACGACGCGGTTATTCGTTGCGCCAGCCCAAACATCTAGCACTGGAACATCTGTTTCTAAGACGGCGAGTTGATCTTCAGAAAGCGTGTAAGGCGATAAAACAGGTGCTGGTGGTAAAACCGTTTCAGAAGCTTGTGTCAGAATTTCGGCCTGCGTTTCAGTTTGCGCGCTTGCTAACGTTGAGGACGCAGCGATCAGAGATAGGCTCATTACGGCTATCGTTGTCAAAGATGTGGTTCGAGGTTTAGAAAATCTAGCCATAAGATGCCATCACTGATTTTTATATCAAAAGCAAATCAAACTTGGGTGACATATGCGCGACGAAGCCGCTTGGTTATAGGCTTTATTTCGGTACGCTTTTGCCTCTAATAATTCTCCACACTCGGCGCATATTACGTTTGACGAAATGATAAGGACTGCTGGCGAGCCGCATAAGCCGCCGTGTTCGCCGCCACCGCCGTTGTGCGAGAGGTTCATATTCTGGTGTGAGGTAATTAAAGAACACATCTGATACAGCGCCCCAGCTGTATTTTTCGGCATGATTACGGGCCTCATCGCGCGATAGGTGCAGCGCTTTTAGGCAAGCAGTTTCTAAGTCGTCATCTACGATTCCTGCGCCGCTATTTGGGATAATATCTATCGGCCCAGAGACAGGATAGGCTGCAACGGGCGTACCTGTTGCCATGGCTTCGATAATAACAAGGCCAAAAGTATCCGTTTTTGATGGAAAGACAAAAACGTCAGCATTGGCAAAATGGGCCGCGAGGTCTGCGTCAAACTTGGCTCCTGTAAACACAACATCAGGGTATTGACGCTCTAAGTCTTTACGTTGAGGGCCGTCTCCGACGACGACTTTAGTGCCCGGTAGATCAATATCCAAAAACGCCTTTATGTTTTTCTCTACAGCAATACGGCCCACATTAATCCAGATGGGGCGCGTGAGCCCTTCATATATATCTGTTTGCTCTGTGCGTTTATCTGGATGAAACATGACAGTATCAACGCCGCGCGCCCAAGCTGCGAGCTTCGTGAACCCGCGCTCTTGCAAAAATTCGACCATAGACGGAGTTGTAACCATGGTGCGCCCGCCTGA
>JBDVGI010000147.1:0-1807 GCA_039962885.1 Litorimonas sp.
AAGGTCGATTTAGCGTTGGCATATGTGGCTTATTTGGTGCTGCGGTTACGTTAATTGGTTTGGTGTTGAATCCAGAACATCGGCTAAAGCGCGTATTTGCGCTGTCGCTTATTGGACACTTGGCGATTAACGCAGTCACAATTTATTCTGACATAAAAAACGGAACATTCAATCTTTCTGTATCAAGCGACGTATTGAATGGATGGGATTTAGGAACAACAGCCATTTTGGCTATAGGCTTAATTGTTGCATACCTATTGGAGCGTCGTAAATGACAAAAAATATCCTTATATTTTCTGATGGCACGGGTCAAATAGGCGGACTTAAACCTGATCAGAAGTTGTCCAATATCTACAAGATGTATCGTGCAATGCGACCGGGGCCGTCATCACCCATTAATCCGTCTGACCAGATTGCTTACTACGACCCAGGATTAGGTGCAGGCGAAATTGATGGGCTTACTTTTCGGAAAGTCAGACAGGGGTTAGAAGCCGCTGTAGGCACTGGCATTGATCAAAATGTAATCGATTGCTACGAGAAAATAATCTCATATTACAAGCCGGGTGATTGCGTTCTTATGTTTGGGTTTTCGCGGGGAGCATATACCGTTAGGGCTCTCGCCAATGTCATGAACCTTTGTGGGGTTCCAACTAAAATGCCTGATGGATCACCCGTTCCTGTGACAGGCCCTCGATTAAGGGCGTTAGCCACTGAAGGTGTTATTGAGGTGTACAATCACGGCGCAGGTCGCCCTCGTGGTGAAAAGCCCTTCTATGCGCAGCGTGAGGAAAAGGGGCGGCGCTTTAGACTTAAGTACGGGAGTGCTCCTTTGCATGGCCCCGACGTGCAAGGAAATGTCCAACCAGAATTTATCGGGGTTTTCGATACCGTGGCTGCGCTTGGAAACTCAGCAGTGACTTGGTTAGTACGGGGCACCTTTACTATTCTTCTTATAACTTTCTTAGTCTCCATTCTTCTTAACTGGCATTTGGCGTTTTCAATAACTGCGGCGGGCTTGCTTGCCGTGACAACAGTTTGGTATCTTCGAATAGTCAAATCTCAAATTAGGGTTTTCTCACCTGACCCGGACAGACCACTTAAGTTTAGTCGAATTAGAGATTGGGCCTCAATATTTAAAAACATGCACAGGGCTGTTTGGAATAGAAAAAATTACGATAGGTTTCTCGATGCTGACGTAGGATATGCGCGCCATGCTCTTGCGATTGACGAACATCGTGCTAACTTTCCTAGAGTTAAGTGGGCTAGTCAAAGCCAGATGGATCGGAACTTGGACAAAAAACCTGAATGGTTGAAACAGGTTTGGTTCGCAGGTTGTCATAGTGATATTGGCGGAAGTTATGACGAAAGCGAGGCGCGACTTAGTGATATAGCACTTGAATGGATGGTTGAAGAACTAGAGGAATGCGTCCCGGATATCCAAATCAGGAAGGAACTTCTTGTGTGCTCGCCAGACGCTTTAGGCTTGCAACATCGCGAAGAATTTATGTTTAGATTTGGACCATTTAAGAAGCGTTGGCCTGTCCAACCTCGCATAGTTGACCCAGGTTATACGCTACATAAAACTGTGTTTGAGAGGCTTTCAGCCACCATAGTTCCCCAAGTTGGAGATATGGAGGCCTACCGCCCCGTTCAGTTGAGAGAACACCCTAAAGCCAAAAAGTTTTATAAATAGATCGTATTAATTATAGTAAATTTCTGAATCTAATCTCAATGCGGGAAGTCCGCTTTGGAGATATTTCTACATTTTCTGAGCGGCTTAAAACGCCCAATACTGTTGAAAAACTCT
>JBDVGI010000148.1:0-1535 GCA_039962885.1 Litorimonas sp.
GAATTTGACGAACAATTTCAAAAATTTAGAAATGCCCATATGCAGCTTATTTATCGTTCAATTGGCGTCGCAGCCAGCTCCTTAAAAGGACGTCCGGTTGAAATTTTAAATGAGGGTTTACGGCAAAAGTTCTTCCCTGAACTTTGGCAGGTACGCGCAGAAATGACAGATCGTTGGGGCGGCACCTATGGCCGTAAACGCGAAAAACTGGATAATACTGACGGTGCGTGATTTCTTCGTAGTTCCTGACCGTTATTTCCTCTCCCATAGCGTGGGATGCCTCCCGAAGTCTTCCCAAAAAGCGATTAGTGATCAGTACTTTAAGTCTTGGGGGCAATCTGGAGGCAATGCTTGGCCCGGTTGGCTCTCCGCTTTAGAGGATTACAGGTCGAAAATCGGCGAGATGCTCGGTGCACCGTCCGAAGCCATGTGCCCGCAAATCAATGTTTCCAGCGCACTGACCAAAATACTTTATAGCTTACCAAGACAGGCCTCGCGGAATGTCATTCTCTTATCGCCACATGATTTTCCTACAAATGGCTTTGTGTTTAAACAGGCCGAACGCTCTGGTTATAAATTGAAATTCGTAGAAGGCGATATAACTCATCCTGAGATCTGGAATGAAGCCATAGACAGTGCGACAGCTATTGTTCACATCACCCATGCGCTGTCCAACACGTCTCATCTCTTACCTGTAAAAGAAATCTGCGAGATGGCTCGTCAGAAAGAGGTCGTTAGCATCGTCGATATCGCGCAATCTGTAGGGGTTGTGCCGATTGACCTCATAGACTGGAAGGCAGACTTTGCAATCGGTACAGGTGTAAAGTTCCTCTGCTGCGGGCCAGGGGCTTGCTTTCTCTATGCTTCAAAACAAATGCTAGAAAATTGCACACCTGTTGATGTGGGGTGGTTTTCTCATGAGAGCCCCTTTGAGATGGATATTCGCGACTTTCGCTATGCTGATGACGCGATGAAATTTTTCGGCGGAACACCATCGCCCGCGCCCTTCATCCTCGCAAATGAAAGCCTATCTCTTTTGCAGCATATTGGACATCAGAGTATTTATGAAACCATCCAAACATCTCTATCGTTTTTGGTCGAAGATTTACCAAAGGGAATTTTGAAATCTCCACAAAATGATCACGTGCGCGGCGCAACCTTGGTTGTGGACCCGCCGAACAGGGACGGACTGCGTGAGGCTTTAAAGATTAAGAATATTTTGTATGATGAACGCGCAGAGGGTTTTCGGTTTTCAGTTCATGCCTATACGAATTCATCAGATTTGGATGATTTGCGAGAAGCCATAAAGCATTCATAAAAAGGTCAGCTAAAACTATTCAATGTGGTTCAAAATTGCAATCAAAGCAGGTATATGCGAGCGGCTTAAAACGCCTAATACTGTTGAAAAACTCTTGGATTATTTTGTTCGCATGGCTTTTTGAGTTAGGCCGTCTTTATTGGTTACGGCTTCGGGAGCGCTATTTTTCTATGTCTAGCTTCAAGCGGGTTTCATCGGCGGTCGGTTTGAGTGTTTC
>JBDVGI010000149.1:0-10820 GCA_039962885.1 Litorimonas sp.
AAATTTCTTCGCCGTCTGTCTGTCCGTTTATATCTTCTGAAAAGATAACAACCCCTTGCATGTCGCAGGCCGTTTGTGCGCGCAAAGATGTCTCATAGACGGGCCCTTGCGCAGGTTTTAGCGTCATATATGTCTGCTCACTATTAAAGGCATTCCGCGATAAGGCCTTATAAAATTTCGACGGGGAGGGTCTGTTTGCAATTATTTGTCCGTTAATTGCGAGAACCTCATCGCCTTCTTGAATTTGTGCATTATGAGCTGGTGAGCCGCGCCGAACGCTACGGATAAAGATACCCTTGTCAGACAGCCCTAAAACGTCTTGCGCCATGATGCGCATATGCGGCGGATAATCCTTTAATTTATGCGTAATAAAGCCGGGGTCGCGTTCTGTTTTGGGGCATAGGTGCTCATTGGATAGACGCAAAGGGGCGAGTAGGCGAAGAAGGCGTTGGTTTAAGGTTTTATATTTTTCAAGAACATCAGAGAATTGCGGGTTGTCTATGCGTGTGTTCGTTTTGATGTTGTCTAATGAAGACGTATCTCTGCGCGTCTCGGATTGCGGCGCGGTTATTACAGGCGGCGTTTGCGCGCTACAGGCGGCAAGGCTCATCAGCAATCCACAGATTGCGAATGTGTGTATTTTAATGTTTCTAAAAATTATGTCTTCTCAGACTTAGTCAAGAAGTTAGGGATTAAAGGCGTGTTGCTGTCTTGCTTGGCTTTAATCTCATCACGCGTGGCTGCGAGGCGTAAAAACCTATCTGGAAATGTGGGATGGGATTTTGCCCGTGCGACGTTTTTGGGATTAATAGCTGACAGACGCCGCCAGAAATCTTCGACATTTTCCGGCGAATAACCTGCGCGCACTTGATAATATAGGCCAACATAATCGGCTTCAGATTCAAAAGGCCGCGTATAGCGAGTGGCGTTCCCTGATAAAATACGATTGCCCAAAATTTTGCGAATATGTGCCATTGTATTATGCGCAAGCTCGTGCCCAACAATCATGGCAAGTTCATTGTCATTGCTAGAAAATTTCATCATGCCTGATGTTACAGTGATGTTTCGGCCATCGGCATAAGCATTGATGGCGACGCTAGAGCGCAGACGTACATTATAATTGCAAATATCCTGAGCGGCGATGTTTATGGTTTTCTGTGTCTCGCCGCGTTTAATATTTACAGGCATTGATTTACCTGTTTCCAGCTGTGTCCAAAATTTCTTGTCTGTCTCGCGTGCGGGATTGCCTTCATGATTTAAAAGCATATCTCCCGCCTGTAATCCGGCCTTATCAGCAGGCGAACCTGCGATCACATGCAGGATTGTTGGTTGCTCCTGCGCGCCTAAAACACGCATGCTGGCCTCTTTTAACGTCTTATCATAGACGCGAATATAATGCGTCTTCACGCCAATTCCGGGCCGTATTTTTTCGCATAGGTCTGAATTTTTTTCCAGCACAGGCCATGAGACGTTCATAAGCCGCGCTGTTTCCGCCTTCAATTGGGTCAGGGCGATGTCTTGTTGGTTCACTTTTTCTGCATCAAGCGCAGCTTTGCTGACAACAGGCAACTGTGTTGCCACACTCGCGCAAGCCGTTAAAGCCGCCCCTATAGCAAGGGTAAGCGAAATGCGGGTCGCTTGTTTGTAGCGTGTGTGGATCATATGAACACAATGCAAATCCAGAAGGCTTTGGTCAATCACCGATGTCAAACTTAACACATATGTCATATGCGGCAATTATGGAATATACGATATTTCCCCTTGTATAAATAGGTAATCATCGCCAAATGAAACTTATGTTTATACAAACCGAAGACACGCCAAACCCTGCAACGCTCAAGTTCCTTCCTGGACGGGATGTAACGGGGGAGGGTAATCCACCGCGAGAATATTCCCGCGGAGACGATGTAGCGCGTGCGCCTTTGGCGGAAATGCTCTTTATGATACCCGATGTCGCCCGTGTTTTCTTTGGTGCGGATTATATATCTGTGACGCGCGGGGAGGATGCGCAATGGAAACATCTCAAACCTGCTATTTTAGGGGCGATTATGGATTTCTATGTCGCAGGCGGCGTACCTTTATTGGATCAAATTGCGGGCGGACAGGCTGATGAACATGTCTATGAAGGTGAAACACTAGAAATCGTCGAGCAAATTAAAGAATTGATAGAGCTTCGTGTGCGCCCTGCGGTCGCGCAAGACGGCGGAGATATAGTGTTCAAGCATTTTGATGTTGATGACGGAGCGGTATATTTAGAAATGCGCGGCGCTTGTGCGGGCTGCCCTAGCTCGACCATGACGTTAAAGCACGGCATTGAAAACCTGCTCAAACATTACGTGCCTGAAGTGACCCGCGTTGAACCTGCGGGCCTATATTAAACCATGATTATTTTGGGCCTTGATACGACAGGGCCGTATTGCAGTGTCTCGATTGTAGATACGGCTACGATACGCGCACATAAATCGGTTCCGATGATGCGTGGTCATGCCGAAGCTCTCGCGCCTATGGTGCAAGATGTGTTAGATATGGCAAAACTGTCTCCCAAAGATATAGATAAAATTGCTGTGTGTACGGGGCCGGGGAGTTTTACTGGATTACGGGTGGCGCTCGCATTTGCCAAAGGTTTTGCATTGCCACGAAAAACACCTGTCATCGGAGTTTCGTCTTTAGCTATATGGGCCGCGCAATATGACCCAGAAGGTAACAAGAGCCTTGTGTGCATATCAGATGTGCGGCGCGGGGAATTGTGCTGGGCTGCGATATCTAACGGTCAGCTCATATACGGGCCAGCAACACAAGAGGCCGCCCGCGCGCGCGGCGCCATAAGCGCGCTTAAGCCTGATGAGGTGATAGAGGACGCTGTCACTGATACACGTATTTTGGCGTGGATGTCGGCGGATTTGTCTCCCAAAGATGCGCCTGCAACACCGCTTTATTCGCGCGGGCCAGATGCAAAACTACCAAGCAAATTTCCAAAATCCAAACCGCAATATAAATCGGTTTCTCTGTAATGACCGCGCGGGGCTTGATAGCTCAAGACGCGGTCAATATGGCAGATATTCATAGTCATGCATTTGATCGCGGCTGGCCTGCTTTGGATATGAGCGTCCACATCAAAACAGATCTGTGTTTCGGCATTGGAGAGCCTTTAACGGCTTTTATTATTCTGCGTGTTAACGGCAACGAGGCAGAAATACTGACCCTCGCAACAGATATGGCCGCCCGCCGTAAAGGTTATGGGCGAAATTTACTCAAGGCCGCAACGGCGCATTTAACTGCGCGTGATGTGGGTACATTATTTCTTGAGGTTGCTGAAGATAATGAAGCTGCGCTTGCGCTTTATAAATCTTTCGGCTTTTCCCCCGTGGGACGCAGGCCTGCATATTACCGCCGCGCGAATGGCCGCGTGAGCGCGATAACTTTTTCTATGTCTCTACCCCCAAATTCCTAGACGCCGCGAAATAACTCGTCTAGGATATATTTATGGGTAGTTGGATTGAAGATAAATGCGCTGAGCGCGGTCTACGAATGACGGAGCAACGCAAGGTAATTGCAAGGGTCTTGTCTGAGGCCGAAGACCATCCTGACGCAGAAGTGCTTTACTCACGCGCTGCAGAGGTCGACCCGAAAATTTCTCTGGCGACAGTTTACCGCACTGTGCGGTTGTTTTCTGAAGCTAAGATTATTGAAACGCATGACTTTGGCGACGGGCGTGCGCGTTATGAAACTGCAGATTCCGAGCATCACGACCACCTGATTGATATTACTACGGGTGATGTGATTGAATTTGTCGACGCCGAAATCGAAGCTCTGCAACATAAAATCGCCGAAAAACTGGGCTATGAACTTGTTGATCACCGCTTGGAATTATACGGAAAAAAGAAAAACTAGGTGTTTCGTAGCAGGCTAGTCGATAAATCTATCGTTGATTGGCAGTTTGAATATTTCGAATGGTGATTAATAATTTTAGCTCTGGCGCAGGATTGCCTGATTCAGAATTATGGCTGCCTATCCCACAACATTTCGGAACAGATGATCTTGATTATAAGCCCGTAGGCGCAGAATTGGCGCAATTCACATTTGACCGCGTTAAAGCGCAATGCGGCTTTGGCCCTGAGACAATTATAGATCTCGTAGCAACAACAGAAACTAAAGCACAAAGTTTAGGCGGTGTAGCGATGTTGCAAACGGATCACCAAGGGGCTTGCGGGCGTTATTTTTTCTCTGAATCTATGTATGGAACGAAAAAAGAAACCATTACATATGACCAAGATTTAGAAAATAACCCTACAAATATGATTGCTACCTTTGCTCATGAATTATCTCATGCTTTGCACAATCGATCTCAAGAAAACCTAGAGATTGAGCCAGAGCTTTATGAATTACTTACAGACTTAACGGCTGTGTATTTGGGTTATGGGGTGTTTTTAGCCAATTCACGATTTGAATTTTCCGCTTATAGTGATGGCAGCTTACAAGGATGGCGGGCGCAAGGGGCAGGTTATTTGCCTGAATCTGATCTGATTTTCGCGACCGCAATTTTTATGCAAATTAAAGACATCGCAATAGAGGATGCCTTGTCCCATTTAAAACCAAGACTGCAAAAAATGTTGAAAAAAGCCTTTAAGCAGCTCTCAAACTATGGAGCGCAAATACAGGTTTTGAAAGCCAAACACCCCCTTGAAGGCTAACTTCTAACACAAAATTCTCCTAAAACGCTAATTTGGCATTTGGTTTGCATGAACTGTTCCATGTAAATTAGGAGGGATAGATATGTCTCATGTTAAAAAAAGCACCATAAAGGTTGGTGTGTTAGCGCTCGCTCTTTGGGGTGGGTATAGTTGGGTTAATCAAACGCCAGACCGTGCTGAAAATTTGATTTCACACGCGAAATACGTGGCGGAAGTCACTGAGGAAAAAACGGAAGCTGCGTTTGAGAAAACCAATGAATGGGCCTCTGAAAATGCGGAAGTCGCTTCCAATGCATGGGATTCAGTTGGCTTAGAGAGTAGCGTTGATAATCTACAAGACCGTGCGAAACCTTACCGTAGGTCTGTTATTAATGCCGCGCGCCCTGTCACGACGCCAGTTGCAAAAATTGGCCGCTGGGTTGATAGTAAAATATCTTTAATCGGCGTATTGTTTATTTTACTGACGGGTTCCACGGTTGTGATTATGTCGGCATCCCTTCTTGATAATAAAGAATACGGTTAAATGTAGGGACTTGCCTAATCATGGTTGGGGCTTGCGGCTTGTTAAACCAAGCTTTATAGCCCTGCTCACACCACCGCACGCATGATGACATGCGCGCTATTATTAAAGTGAGCCAAACATGACCCGCCTGTCACCCCGCGATAAAAACGCGCCCCGTGACGTTGATACGCCAGCGATTATCGCTAGCAAATCTAACGTGACGGACGCGGCTTCGAAAAACACCAAAAAAGTTTTCATCAAGACCTATGGGTGTCAGATGAATGTCTATGATAGCGAGCGCATGGCTGATGTTCTCGCGCCGATTGGCTATGCGCCAGTTGATGTGCCTGATCATGCCGACTTGGTTATCCTTAATACCTGCCATATTCGCGAGAAAGCCGCAGAGAAGGTTTATTCAGAACTAGGCCGTATTCGTAAACATAAAGAAAGCCATAAGCCCGATATGAAAGTCGCCGTCGCGGGCTGCGTGGCACAGGCCGAAGGCGCAGAAATAATGCGCCGCGCCCCTGTTGTTGATATGGTCTTGGGGCCGCAAACTTATCATAAGCTCCCTGAAATGATTGCCAAAGTCACGCGCGATGCGGGCGAAGTTTTAGAGACAGATTTTGACACATTAGAAAAGTTCGACCAACTGCCAGAAACTCGCGCGGTGAAAGGGTTTTCGGCCTTTTTAACCATCCAAGAAGGTTGCGATAAATTTTGCACATTTTGCGTCGTGCCTTACACGCGCGGTGCCGAAGTTTCTCGTCCTGTGTCACAAATCGTTGCCGAAGCGCGCGGCTTGGCGGCGCAAGGCGTGCGGGAAATTACGCTCATCGGGCAAAATGTGAATGCTTACCGCGCGGAAGGTCCAGACGGGGCTCAGTGGAGCCTTGGGGAGCTTATCCGTCATGTGGCTTTGATTGGGGGGATAGACCGTATTCGGTTCACCACATCTCACCCGCGCGATATGGATGATGCCTTGATCGAAACAATCGGTAAAGAGCCGAAGCTGATGCCATATCTGCACTTACCGATACAATCGGGCAGCGATAAAATTTTACGGGCGATGAATCGTGACCATAGCTATGAGCATTATAAAAACCTCATCGCAAAAATTCGCAAAGCGCGGCCCGATATTGCGCTATCAGGGGACTTTATTGTCGGTTTTCCGGGGGAAACTGACGCCGATTTTGAACAAACGATGAAATGTGTTGAAGACATCGGCTATGGCAGCTCGTTCTCATTTAAATATTCAATCCGCCCTGGTACGCCTGGCGCGTCTATGCACCGCCAAGTGCCAGAGGACGTGAAAAGCGAACGCCTAAAGCGCTTGCAAGATTTGCTCTATTCGCAACAATTCGCGTTTAATCAATCCCTCATCGGACGCACATTATCCGTTCTGGTCGAAGGTACAGGCCGCAAAGACGGGCAGCTCTTTGGCCGTAGCCCCTATCTGCAAGGCACGCATTTTGACGGGCCGAAAGACCTGATTGGACAGATTGTCGACGTTGTGATTACCGATGCAGGGAAGAACTCACTGATTGGGGAGTTGGGGTAGGTGAAAGGGCTGCCTGTTAAGGCGACCCATTGTAGGCCTTAGAGTTTGACAAAGCCTTTCATCAAACCAGCCTCCTTAACTCTGCGTCGCGGTCCTTTGCGGTAGTCAACACAACGCTTTAGGCTGCTGCTGGATGTTAGTTTTAGTCCCGCGAATTCAGCTACCTTAACTATTTTATTGAACACAAATGGGTTTTGTACAAAACTTTCATGGTCTGAAAATAATTTCCTCGTATTTGTTACTAATTCACCCTAAACATTCCATCTATGTCCAAACAAACTGAAATATTCGAATTTAATGACGCCGATTTGGTGCGCAAATTATGCGGCCCGAACCATGCGCATTTGGCCCTTATCGAGGACGCCTTTGGCGTTTATATCGAAGCGCCGGGCAGCGCAGTGCATATTAATGGCGACGGGCCAAGCCGTGCGCGTGCGGGCGAGTTGGTCAAAGAGATTTACCAACGCCTAGAGCGCGGCTGGCCCTGCGGGCCGAGCGATATTCGCGCGCTCATCCGCGCTATGGGCAAAGGCAAGGTCAAGGCGGCGACAGTTGACGCGATCATTCCTTTTCCGCGCCGCTCTCCGATTGTACCGAAAACGCCGCGCCAAGAAAAATTTATCAATGCGATGCGCGATGAAACCATTACTTTTGGTGTTGGCCCTGCGGGGACAGGGAAGACATTTTTGGCCACGGCTTACGGGGCGTCATTACTTGCGCGCGGTGAAATCGCGCGTTTTATCGCTTGCCGCCCTGCGGTTGAAGCGGGCGAGCGGCTTGGGTTTCTGCCAGGGGATTTAAACGAGAAGGTCGATCCGTATATGCAACCTATCTGGGACGCGCTACATATGGTCTTGGGCCGCGACGAGGTTGATCGCCGCAAAGCTGCAGGAGATATCGAAGTTGCTCCGTTGGCCTTTATGCGCGGGCGAACTTTGTCGGATGCATTTGTGGTTATTGATGAGGCACAAAATGCGACCATACCGCAGATGAAGATGGTGCTGACGCGTTTAGGGGAACGTGCGAAATACGCCGTTACGGGCGACCCGACGCAATCTGATTTACCGTATAATCAAACCTCGGGTTTGGCCCATGCTCTTACGATATTGGAAGATATTAAAGGCATAGAGCAGATCAAATTTCTCGCGTCCGATGTGGTACGCCATCCTTTGGTTGGGAAAATCGTCAATGCTTATGAGAAGGCCGATAAGTCTTCGTCGTAAATTATGCAACGCCCGCCCTTTGACATTGATATTGATGCCGCGTCTAATCTTTGGCCCGTCCATGCTCCGCTACGGGATTGGACGTTGCAGGCGGTCAGCGCAGCTTTAGCCGAGATTGACGATAATGCCCGCGGGGAGCTTAGTGTCGTGTTCACGGATGATGCTCATGTAACGCAGCTTAACCGAGATTATCGCGGCAAAGATATGCCCACGAATGTGTTGTCATTTCCAACCCCATTCCCTGAAAAGCTTCAGGGCGATATTGTTCTGGCCTATGAAACAATTGCGCGCGAGGCAGGGGATAAGCATATAGCTCTACGCGACCATGTGTTGCATTTGCTCATTCATGGATTTTTGCACTTGCAAGGCTATGATCACCCTGATGAGGCGCGTGCGGAAATTATGGAAGCCATTGAAATTAGCGCGCTTCGCAGTCTAGGGATTGACAATCCATACGAGATTTCAGAAAGCTAACTCATCATGAGTAAAACGCTATGAGCAAAAATGACGAGGGTTCGAATTGGCTGACAAAGCTATTTGGACGTCCCAACAATATAGATGCGATCACGAATGAGGCTGCGCTTGATGCTGCCCAAGAGCAAATGGTGGATGCCGCGCAACGCTTTCATGTGCTGCGCGTAGATGATGTCATGGTGCCGCGCGCAAGTATAACTGCGATAGATAGCGCGGCGACTCTGACGGAGCTTTCCAATGCATTCAAAGAAGCTGGTCATTCACGGCTTCCGATTTATAAAGAATCTCTCGATGATCCAACGGGCATGGTTCATATTAAGGACTTGCTGCCATATCTGATGTTGGATGCTAAGGGCCGTAGCGGCAAGACCTATCCAGATAAGAAAATCATTCAATACATCAAACGACCTGTGTTGTTTGTGCCGCCCTCTATGCTTGCGCAGGATTTACTAAGGCGCATGCAAGCACGGCGCGTACACATGGCGGTTGTGGTTGATGAATATGGAGGTACAGACGGTCTGGTGACAATCGAAGACCTTGTCGAACCCATTGTCGGCGATATTGATGATGAGCACGACGAAGCCGAACCCGAAGTGCAAATCGTTACAGATAAGGGCGGACGCTCTGTTTGGGAAGCAGACGGACGCATTACTATTGAGGATTTTGAAATTGCGCTTGGGCGTGACTTTGCCACGGATGATGAAGAGGAAGATGTTGATACGCTCGGCGGGTTAATCTTCACTCTTGCAGGACGAGTTCCAGAACGCGGCGAAATCATTCGCCATGACACAGGGTTGGAATTTGAAGTCATGGATGCTGACCCACGGCGCGTGAAACGTTTGCGCATTCGCGATGCACGTAGCGAAACGTCAAGCATGCCTGAAAAAATCATGCCCCCACAATCTCAAATTGGGCCGACTTAGAACCAATGCAGTCCTTACGGAATTTTAGACTTTCCCGTGAAAGGCTAGGTTTATGACACTCTTACTACGCCATGAAAACTGGCGCGGCCGTGCGGTGGGAGTTGGGTTGGGGGCCTTGGCAGTCTGCGGGCAAGCTCCGCTGCACATATGGCCTCTCACGCTTATATGTTTGGCATGTCTTTATGTACGGCTGCATTACGCGTCTAAAAGCGCGCAGCCTAAAAAGGCGGGTTTTCATAGCGCGATGTGGTTTGCCCTTGGATATTTTGGACTCGGTATTTTTTGGGTTGGATCAGCCTTTATTGCGCGGGGCCCTGCGTTTATTCCGATTATGCCGCCGATGGTTTTTGGCCTTGCGGCTTTACTTGCAATATTTTGGGGTGTGGCTGGCGGAATTTATGCGGCTTGGCTTGCGCAACTTCGAAACAATGGGCGCGGTCCGAATGGGGTTTGGTCAGTCTTAGCCTTTACGAGTTTTTTCTTTTTGGCAGAATTTGGACGAGGCCATGCCTTTGGTGGTTTCCCGTGGAACTTGCTAGGTTATATTTTTGAAGCGGGTAGCGCGCCATCTCAAATGGCTGTTTGGATAAATGTTTACGGCATAACATGGTTGGTGATATTACTAGGCGCGTGTATCGGGCATGCAGCGCAGATGAAATTTATCGAGCGCAATGGCGACAAAAGACTGGTCCTTGTGCCCAGCATTTTGAGTGTTGTTATTTTAGCAAGCCTATATGGCTACGGACATATGCGGCTTGCAGGCGCTCAAAATGATTATGTTGAAGATGTTAAAATTCGAATAGTTGCTGTACCATTTGAACAATCTGAACATTTAGATCCACAAAAGTCTTTTGACATCGTTAATCGATTTTTGACGCAAAGCCTTGCACCAGGTGTGGAGGATGTCACTCATATCGTTTGGCCAGAGGGCGCGGTCTTGGGCTTGGCGATGGATGATGAAGGTCTTTTGCGAGCCATGGGGCGCGGCCTTGTGCAATATGATGACACGCCGCCTGTTTGGCTGTTGCAGTCTTTACGGCTAGAAAGCAGGGCGCGCCCCAAGACGGGCGAAACTGTTAATGATTATTATAACAGTTCTGTGGCCGTTACATTTGATGCAACGGGAAATCCTGCGATTTCAGGTTATAATGATAAATATAGACTCGTGCCATTTGGGGAGTTTATTCCAGGTGGTGTGTGGCTGTCATCCCGGTTGCCGACCTTATCAGCTAGCTTAAGCTCGTTTACACCTGCAAAGGACAAATCCTTATCAAGTTTCCCGGGACTGCCGCGCCTATCTGCGCAAATTTGTTATGAAGCTGTGTTCCCTGGGTTAACCCCGAAAGATTCAAAAAACCCTGCACAGCTTATCCTCAATCAATCCAATGATGCGTGGTATGGGAAGAGCTGGGGGCCATGGCAACATGCTAATATTGCGCGATATAG
>JBDVGI010000150.1:0-2139 GCA_039962885.1 Litorimonas sp.
CCAGCTAAAGATCGTCGCCTTGGTGAGCCATTACCTCACCAACTAGCTAATCTAACGCGGCCCCATCAATCACCGATAAATCTTTCTCCCGGAGGACGTATACGGCATTAGCAGTCGTTTCCAACTGTTGTTCCGTAGTGAAAGGTAGGTTGCCACGCGTTACTCACCCGTCTGCCACTGTCCATAAGAGCAAGCTCTTATTTCTCGTTCGACTTGCATGTGTTAAGCCTGCCGCCAGCGTTCGTTCTGAGCCAGAATCAAACTCTCAGGTTGAGAGTTGTTCTAACTGTCGTTTGTTTAACTGGCGTTATATATAATAAATTACATATAGCGCTTGTTGCGTTTCAAAGAAAATAACGAGATCCACATGGACTTATAAATAAGCCCAAGCGATTTCATTATTTACATAAAAGAAACGTCAAAACGTCGTTAGTACAATAGTTTGCAGCTTGTTACCAAGTCTGCGCACAGCCAAACGCCGCCTGCGTCTCTCTTCTCTATATTTACGATGTCAAATAGCGAAGAACCTTGGTATTACAAAGACTTCCAAAATAAAAGGCCCGTTCAGGCCCACCTCGTCAGCAACCATGTCGCCAGCGAGAAGCGCTATATAGGCAAACCACCTCGCAACTGCAACACCTTTTTTCAAGAAAAACCCTTTTTTATACATTCTTTTCTCAAGGCAATTTACGAGCCTCAAAACTCGCAACAAAATCAATGGGTAAGCATTTTTATTTCGAATTTATGCACATTTCACCCAAAATACTCACCCCGCCCCTGACAGACAATAAGGTGAGCAATATAGCTTGTAAGTTCTGTTTGAGGTTACTCACTTTGCCTTACAAAAAGAATCGTAGACGCCATGAGTTTGCAATTAGCGTTCGACCTCTCTCCGCCTTGCTGGCACGCAGACAGATACGCAAACAAATACCTTGTCAGTCTGAATTATACATTAGCGTTGCATTATTTACGCAAGATAAAATCTGCGCACTTTACACGCAAAACCTATCCTGAAGCATCGGGACAATGCGTAGTTAAATTCTGCCCCGCTTCAGATAACACGATTTTATAACAGTCTTGGAAGTAGTCCAGACCTAACCATAAAATACGCGAATAAACCTTTTGCGACTGACCCGTTGCTATGACTACATCTTCTTCAGTGACTACATTATCGCGAGAGCCCGCAACCACATGCACCTCTGCGCGGTCTAAAGGCTTAACTGAGCTTAACGGCGAAATTGGCGTTCTAAAACTCGCCTCAATAAATTCTTGATAACCTCGATATTCTCTAGGCATGTAATAGATTTCCCCCACGAAAGATAGATTTTGATGATCTTCAAATGCATAGCTCGCCCCTATCGTCAGCCTAGAAACATCGTAATGTGGCCTGAAAGCTAACTCTAAATCTTCATTTCCTATATAGTGAGCTAATTTGTGTCGCCATCCATTCCTGAAATCTGTCACATTATTCCGATAAGATTTCACTCGCATATTCGTGTGCAAAAGATCATCATTAAATATAAATGTCACCGCCTTGCCGTTAAATATAGATAGGCCAACAGTTCCATCATAGCCCTCATAGGGATCAACCGGAAGCCATTCAACATCATAGGACTGCTCACTGACACCCCTGAAATGGATTTTCAATTTATTCTTTTTCGTTCTGTATTTTGCTATATCTAAATTAATAATTGCGCCAAACGTTGAATTTTCATCAAGTTGGAACGTCGCAGCAATCTTAGGCGATATTGTTATGCCTCGATCAGAAGGGGTTATTAAAAAGTTATACGTTTTATGGCCTATCTTTGCCTTCAATACAGGCATGCCATTTGTGACATTAATGATCACTTCATGCTCGTTGATAAAAATTCCTGATTTTGCGAAAGCATAATTTGGAAACAACCATTGCACAATCAATATAAAAAATAACGGCGATATAATTCGAACAAATACATATCGATAACGCATCATAATTTCATAGCTATCTATAAAGCTGCGAACTGTCAAATTCACACATAGCTTAGGTAAGTTTACCTTTTTATCTGTGGTTATTACGGGGTTATTTTGGGCCTCGCGGTATCTGCATTGGCTTTGGTGTGACCTTGCCACGAAAACTACAATCCATGTGCGTGTATCGGT
>JBDVGI010000151.1:0-3564 GCA_039962885.1 Litorimonas sp.
AATTAAAAACTTCCGTCAACTTGGTTCTATCACGGCAGGTCATCCTGAATATGGACATGTGCCGGGCGTAGAGACGACAACGGGTCCGTTAGGTCAAGGGATAGCCAATGCTGTTGGTTTTGCCTTAGCAGAGCGCCATATGAATGCCCGCTATGGTGATGAACTGGTAAATCACAAAACCTATGTCATTGCGGGTGATGGCTGCTTGATGGAAGGGATTTCGCAAGAAGCGATTTCTATGGCAGGGCATTTAAAACTCAATAAATTAATAGTTCTATGGGATGACAATAACATCACTATTGATGGTAGCGTAGACATTTCAGATAGCACAGATCAACATGCGCGTTTCAAAGCTGTCGGATGGAATACAATTAAAGTTGATGGCCATGATGCCCGCAAAATTGCAAATGCTCTGCGTCGAGCAGAAAAATCTGACAAGCCCACATTGATTGCTTGCAAAACAGTTATTGGTAAAGGCGCGCCAACTAAAGCGGGAACCTCCAAAGTTCACGGAGCGCCTTTAGGGGATGAAGAAATAGCAGGCGTGCGTAAGGCTCTTGGATGGACGCATAGCCCGTTTGAGGTGCCTGATGATGTCTATAAATTATGGGCCCGTTGCGGACGTAAAGGACGCGCAGAACACAAAAAATGGAAAGTTCGTCTCGATGCGAGCGCGCAAGCGGCAGACTTTACGCGCGCCATGCAAGGTGATTTAAACGTGGGTTGGCAAGAGGCGATGCAGGCTTATAAAAATGACCTTGCTGCGAATCCGCCAAAGCTCGCGACACGGGCCTCTTCGGGGAATGCGTTGAAGGTTCTAACCGAAAGCTTGACAGATATGATGTCTGGATCAGCCGACTTAGAAGGGTCTAATAAAACACGTACGCCAGCGACAGCCTCTGAAATACAAGCTAACAATTATGGCGGACGATACATGAATTACGGTATTCGTGAACATGGTATGGCCGCGGCCATGAATGGTATGGCCTTGCATGGCGGAATTATTCCTTATTCAGGAACTTTCCTTGTATTTGCAGATTATTGCCGCCCGTCTATTCGTTTGGCTGCTCTCATGAAAACACGCTCTATCTTTGTTATGACCCATGATTCAATTGGTGTTGGCGAAGACGGCCCAACTCACCAACCTGTTGAACATGTGGCTAGCCTTCGGGCTATCCCTGATCTGCATACCTATCGTCCTGCAGACGCGCTAGAGACAGCTGAATGTTGGGAGATGGCCGTACAGCGTAAAGATGGTCCTTCAGTTATGGCTTTGACCCGTCAAGGTGTTCCAGCTGTTCGCGATAACGCTGCTAAAAGTATGTGCGTGCGCGGAGCTTATGTGTTGCGTGCTGGGAAAGGTGCAGATGAAATCGTTTTAATCGCATCAGGCTCCGAAGTGCATTTGGCCGTGGAAGCGCATGAGCAACTCGAAGCACAGGGTATTTCTGCCCGCGTTGTCTCTGTTCCATGTTTGGATATTTTCCTTGAACAAGACGAGAAATATATACGGTCTGTGACAGGACAAAATCTTCCGAAAATTGTAATCGAAGCAGGTATTCGCCAAGGTTGGGGTGAAATCATTAACCGGGATGACGACTTTATCGGTATGAATAGCTTTGGAGCATCGGCGCCCGGGAGTGATTTGTTCAAGCACTTCGGTATTACAACGGAAACGGTTGTAAGCACCGTGAAAACACGGCTTGGCCGTTAGGCGCTCGTAGTTATGAAAGAGCTTCCTGGAGATGTTTTCGTTGTTGGGCAGATATTGCCCGCACAAATGCAAGCTTTAGCCGAGCAAGGCGTGATGAGCTTCATTAACAACCGCCCTGATATGGAAGCGCCTTTGCAGCCGCTCTCTGATGAGATGGCTCTAAGCGCTCAAAATTTAGCTGTCGATTATCACCATATCCCTATGTCGGGCGGTCTTGATGAAGGTCTTATCGCCACTTCGCGTACCGCCTATGCTAATTTACCAAGACCTATAGTAGCTTTTTGTGCGAGCGGAACACGCTCTACGGCGTTATGGTGCTATGCCCATGTTGATAGTTTGGGTGTTGATGGGGTTTTAGAGGCAGCGTCGCAAGCGGGGTATCAGTTAGAGCAATTACGAACGCCTTTGACCTCATTTTTAAACACCCTTAAAGTTGACGAGGCTTAAACGTAAGGCGAAGATATAAGGCGTATCCGTTATTTTTGTTTTCCCTTTTGTTGTTTTCGTAAAATTGAACCACGTAAAAACTAAAAATCCTTAATCTTGTAAAAGAAAGCTATTCCTGACATGTATGGATAAATGCATGATTCAGAGCCAAATATACCGAAACGGCAATCTATGTTTTCTAATATTGCCACAGGCCTATCTCAGCAATGGGACTGGATGCGTGGGTATTCAACTCGTGTGTTTTCGGATGACTTACTTGCCGCTATCGTTGTTACCATTTTGCTTGTACCACAATCATTGGCTTATGCCCTATTAGCGGGATTGCCGCCGCAAGTCGGTATTTATGTATCGATATTTCCGTTGGTTGCTTATGCGCTACTTGGGTCTTCGCGGTATGTGAATGTTGGCCCGACGGCTGTAATTTCTTTGATGACTGCGGCAAGCATTGCTGTGTTGCCTGAAGAAACGCGTTTGGTAAGTGCTGCGGCGCTTGCGCTTATGGTGGGTCTTATGCTGATAGGGGCGGGACTGCTGAAAGCGGGCGCAATTATGAATTTCATTTCCCGTCCTGTTGTGTCTGCGTACATCACAGGGGCCGCTCTTTTAATTATAATTAGTCAACTGAAACATGTTTTTGGTATTACAGCGGAAGGTACAACAGCGATAGATCTTGTGCGCTCACTACTCGCAAACTTAAACAATACAAAACCCTTAGCTTTGCTCACAGGTGGGACTGCCATAATCATGTTTTGGTTTGTGCGAAAAGTTTTACCTTACTCACTTGTTAAAAACAAAATGAAAAGCCGGCGCGCTAAGCTTCTAAGCCGTATGGCACCGATTAGTATAATTGTGGGGTTTGTGATTGTAAGCGCGGCATTGTCATGGGAGGAAACGCATGGATTGAGCGTTGTCGGCGTTATTCCTTCTGGTCTGCCACCTATATCTTTCCCGCTCTTGGGGCGTGGAGGTTTCGAGGTTTTAATTATTCCAGCGATTGTTATCGCGATTGTGGCCTTTGTCGATAGTACCTCAACGGCACAGGAATTGGCGTCGAGAACACGCGATAGAGTGGATTCCAATAAAGAATTGTTAGGTCTTGGTGCGTCTAACCTTGTGGCAGGGATTTCAGGCGGCTATCCGATTAATGGGTCCATGTCGCGTTCTGCGGTAAATTTTGCAGCAGGCGGAAAAACACCTATGGTGAGCTTAATCGTAGCTGGCTTTATGGCGCTCTCAGCTGTGTTCTTGACGCCCATACTCCAAAGCTTGCCGCTCTCGGTTTTGGCGGCCTTAATCATTGTGGCTTGTTTTAACTTACTTGACTTTAAAGCTCTTTGGAAAACATGGGTGTATAGCCGCTCTGATGGCATTACAGCGCTTGCGACATTTTTTGCTGTTTTATT
>JBDVGI010000152.1:0-1658 GCA_039962885.1 Litorimonas sp.
AATGTTTCAGGTATGGAGTCGAGCCAGCTTTTTAGATTATAGCTATAAAGTTGTGTTGCACCATCACTTACGTATAAATTAGTCCCTTCATACTCTAATGTGAATTGACCTTCAGACGTTATTAGAACTTGTTTAGTGGCGTTCTTTTGGGGGTCTTTAAACCACATCCATTTCGGTTCATATACTCTCTCATAACCTGAAACATTAGTAAAATTTTCGCTTAATTTGTACTCAATTCGATTCAGGTCATTTTGTGGTTTATATTGCGAAACCTCCTTAGATTTCGTCAATCCCAATTCTTCGGAAAAAACTCTAGCGGCTTCAAATGAGCTCATGTTCGCATCAACTTTAATGTCGCTATTATGCAAAATACTTTCGACGCGAGGCCTTGCATCATTTTCAGTCAAATAGATCAACGCTCCCTCAGCTTTAACGGCAGCGACTTTATCAGTTATAGCTCCTTTTTTCACGCTCCCATCAGCTTGTAAAATACCAGCTTTTACCAAGTTCGTTTCAAACCGCGCAGCTTGGCTCCCAATAGATAGATAAGAGGCGCTTGGCGCGGCAGCAAGGAGCAGCACCCCCGCAAAGGCTGGGATTATCCGAATATCGCGGCGCGGCTTTGGACCAAATACAAACCATACCGCCAGACCTAGGCTCCACACGCACGCCAAGATTAAAACAATGCGCTCTACCGTTAGGCCATATTCAAGCACTCGAACAGCGATAGATATGCTCAGCATAATCGCAGCAGGGATAGACAGGGCGAACCAGAACTTTCGGAACATGCGCGCCAATCCGTTTTTCTGAATAAATGGCGGTTCAAGCAAAAGCCACGTTAGCGTGCCAATCACTAAAAACGGCAAGGTGAGCCACGCAATTTCGCCTTCTGGCAAGGCCCTTAAAAGCAATATTTTTACCGCATAAGCCAAGAGTATAAGCGCGTAAATCAGCGTCAAAGGCGACAGCATCCACGTTCCCATAAACCCATCAACCTTAGATGCAAAACTTGGATTGTCTTCCAATACCGTACAGGGTTCATCAACTGGCGGAACATTAGAGAGCCAATATAGCGGTGCTAGGAATACAAACCCAATCGGCAATAAAAGCCGTTCAACAAGAGCACTAATATCCAACCCAAAGAGAGATTTCAGCGCGAATGAAATTGCAGAAACACCCACTAAATAAATGATGCTGCCTAGTACAGCAAACCCTGCGGCCGCCCATATCTTGTGTGTAAAATCCCAAACGCTTAAATCATCACGCTCTCGTCCAAACCGCACACTATTGCCAAGGAACAATAAGATAGCAGATATAATCATCACTACATTCAGGCGCAGGTCGTCTGAGACATAAAACACTGCGGCAAGCGATGCGGCCATAATCATGTGCAATATCCAATTTGGTTTACGGCCTCGCACTTCGGCCCATAATGTCTGCATGACCCCCAAATAGGCCGCAGCCATTAAGCCTATTACAGTCAAAGTAATAGGGTCGTTTCCCTTCGGAAATTCAACAACAACAAAATACAAAGTGGCAATCGCCATAATCACAGTTACGGCAGGGAAGCGTTTTATAACCTCCCCAATATCAGGCAAACGCCTACCCCAAGATTTTAAACGTGATGTCATTTTGGCAAACTCCCCGTCATAGCAACT
>JBDVGI010000153.1:0-1748 GCA_039962885.1 Litorimonas sp.
CGAGTTTTTTCACAGATTGGTTGCTTGCGTCATGATGTTTGACAAAACAATCATCTAGGGACTGCGTGACAGATTTTGGCGTTTGGAAGTCCATTGACCCGCCTGCCGTTTTTAAAATCTGACCTGTCGGAATATTTGCGGAATCTAGGTCTAAGTAATCTTCGCACAACACAGTTAAGTCGTGATCTAGGGCAGAGGTTTTGCCGCCATCTGTTAGATTGAAATAACTATGATGCGTTAGATTAATGGGCGTGGCTTTATCTGCGTGAGCCTGCATGTCTAATGACAGGGTGTTACCTGAGAGCTTAAACGTCATTTGCGCTTCTATGCGTCCCGGAAAGCCTTGATGTCCGTCAGGGCTAACATGCGTGAGTATGAGCGCGCCGTCTTGAATTTCCCCTTTCCATATGGCGCGGTCAAACCCGTCTGGACCGCCGTGCAAATTATTCGGGCCTTCATTGGCGGGAATAAGATAGCGTGTGTCTTCTATGGTAAAGGCTGCCCCGCGCGTACGGTTAGCAAGACGTCCAATGGCCGTGCCAAAACAAGGGTGCGGACCCAAATAACTTGTCAAATTGTCGAATCCGAGCACCACATCCAACCCGCAAGGCAGGCGTAAGGACTGCAATATAGCGCCATATTCAAGCACCACAGCCCGGAGCCCCGTATCCGAGGTCAAATCAAATGCATGTACGACATGCCCGTTTGATAGCTTTCCAAATGTGCGGCGGCTGATCATAATGCACAGCTAGGCAATATAGCTGCGACTTGCAAGCGAGGTGTAAAGCCTCCATAGTTAATTCAAATATGCGCGGCTAGACGGAGCTTGTTATGAACGCCCAAACCCCCAACAAACCACAGCCTCCAAAACCTCAGGCCGCGATTCAAATGTCAGGCGGTTTTAATATTCCAGACCCCGCAGATGTGCCCCGCCTTGAAGGCCAAGTCAGCGGCGCAGAATGGGCGCTGCGTGTGCAGCTCGCTGCGACTTACCGCCTTTGCGCTATGCATGGGTGGACGGATTTGGTCTTCACTCATATCTCTGCGCGTTTACCTGATGAGCCGAACGCGCAGGGCGAGATGGAACATCGGTTCTTAATTAACCCCTACGGCGTTATGTTTGATGAAATGACAGCCTCCGCGTTGATTAAAATCGATATGAGCGGAAAGATCTGCCAAGATACGCCATATTTCATCAACCCAGCGGGCTTCACCATCCATTCAGCCGTACATTTAGCGCGCGCAGATGCAGGCTGCGTTATTCATGTTCATACCCCTTATGGCATGGCGGTTTCTGCGCAGAAAAAAGGTCTGCGCCGCTATACGCAAATGGCTATGCAGGTCTATGATGATCTGGCCTACCACGATTATGAAGGTATCGCTTTAGAGCTTGATGAGCGCGAGCGTATTGTTTCTGATTTGGGCAGCAAAAGCTTGCTTATGCTGCGTAATCACGGCACGCTAACACTTGGCAAGTCCTGCGGGACGGCGTTTCTACGGATGTATTTTCTGGAAAACGCCTGCAAAGCGCAGATTTTTGCGCAAAGCGTAGGCGGGGAAGATAAGCTTATCGAGGCACCCGAAAATATGGGCCATAAAGTCTACGCCCAAGGCGCCGCCGCCTTCGTCCCTGGCATGGGGGATAACCTTGTCTGGCCAGGGTTAATGCGGAAACTAGCAAGAACGAATTCTGGATGGGAGCATTAGGGCGGTGTTTTTTGGAGGATAAGAAGTGTGCTTATGAAAAA
>JBDVGI010000154.1:0-8568 GCA_039962885.1 Litorimonas sp.
TAAAATAAGGGTTCCCCGTCCCTGCAGCAAAAATAACAACACGGTTCTTTTCCATGTGCCGCACAGCACGGCGGCGAATATAAGGTTCGCAAACCGTTGTCATCGGAATAGCTGATTGCACACGCGTATCAACACCAAGCTGCTCAAGTGCGCTTTGCATCGCCAGTGCGTTCATCACCGTCGCCAACATCCCCATATAATCAGCCGTAGAGCGTTCTATACCAGAGCCAGCCGCAGATAATCCGCGAAATATATTGCCAGCACCAATAACAAGCGCAATTTGAAGGCCCTTCTGGTGTGCCTCGGCAACTTCACTCGCCACGCGAGACACTGTTTTAGGGTCAATTCCGTAAGCTTGATCACCCATCAAAGCTTCACCTGAAATTTTCAGTAAAACACGTTTATATGCGTAACTATCACCCATAAATCTTCCAGTCCCTAATTGGCCCAAAGCCCCATAGTCTTATAAGAGCAATGCGATTCCTCTGCCCTTTCATAAAAGATAGCGCGTAGCAATGCTAGAGGCCAAGCACCGTTATATTAAATCTTAATCATGCCCATAAAAAAAGCGCCCTAAAGGCGCTTTTAAAATCTCACGAGAGCTATAGCTTAAGAGCCAGCAACCGCTGCCGCAACTTCAGCAGCAAAATCTTCTTCTTTTTTCTCAATACCGTCGCCAACACCCATGCGTACATATCCCGTCATGGTAATATCTGCGCCGATGGCACTCGCTTCGTCTTTGATAACTTGCTCAATGGAGCGTTCGCCATCCATGACAAAAATCTGAGTCATCAAAACTGATTCTTTGAAGAACTTGACCATACGGCCATCAACCATCTTATCGACAATCGCGGCAGGTTTACCAGATTCAAGGGCTTCGTCTGTCAAAGCTTTGCGTTCTTTAGCAACAACATCTGCATCCAAATCATCAACATTTAGCGCAAGAGGACTTGTCGCGGCGACATGCATAGCAATGTTTTTACCAAGAGCCGCAAGTTTATCTTTATCACCTGTTGATTCGAGTGCCACAAGCACGCCAATTTTCCCCATGCCCGGCGCAACCGAATTATGGATGTATCCTGCAACAACACCGTTGCTGACAGATAATTTTGACATGCGGCGAAAGCTCATATTTTCACCGATTTTCGCAACAAGAGATACGAGGTATTCTGTGACAGACTTACCGCCTTCGATTTCAGTATTGGCAAGATCTGCCGTATCAGCGGCCTCTAATGCCTTGTGTGCAATTTTAGCGACAGCCTCTTGGAAGCCCTCATTACGAGCCACGAAGTCAGTCTCGGAATTAACCTCAACAAGCGCTCCACTTGTCCCTTCGGACGCAACCGCCACAAGACCCTCTGCCGCAATACGCCCAGACTTCTTATCAGCCTTTGCGATACCTTTTGTCCGCAACCAATCCACAGCAGCATCAATATCGCCGTCCGTTTCGGTTAGGGCTTTTTTACAATCCATCATGCCTGCTGATGTCATGTCACGCAGGTCTTTTACGAGTTTAGCTGTAATAGCAGCCATAGGACTCTCCTTAAATTACAAGGCCTTAACTTAGCCTGTTAAACAACAAGAATTAAGATAGCCTCCCATAAAGGAGGCTGTGTTCATTTAATAACTAGGCTAGTTTAGCCTTTAGCCTCTTCAGCCGCAGGTGTTGCAGTTGCAGCTTCGGCTGGCTCAGCGGCAGCAACAACTGGCTCAGCAGCAACTGGCGCCGCATCAGCAATAGCCATTTCTTGAGGGTCAGCAGCTGCGCCGAGATCAACACCAACGCTCGCTTGCGCTTCGGTCATTCCGTCCAAAATCGCATCTGCCATCAACTCACAATAAAGTTGAATAGCGCGTGTTGCATCGTCATTACCAGGGATAGGCATATCAGCCGATTCAGGATCACAGTTTGAATCCAAAATTGCAACAACAGGAATACCAAGCCGGCGCGCTTCTTTAATCGCAATGCCTTCTTTATTTGTATCGATAACAAACATTAGGTCAGGCTTGCCGCCCATATCTTTAATTCCGCCGAGCGCTTTATCGAGCTTTTCAAGCTCACGCGTTAGCTTTAGGTTTTCTTTCTTCGTTAGGCCGACAGCTTCTCCGCCCTCGCCGAAAATACCTTCAAGCTCACGTAGGCGCGCGATAGACTTAGATACAGTCTGCCAATTCGTAAGCATACCGCCAAGCCAGCGATGATTAACGTAATACTGAGCACAGCGCTTAGCAGATGTCGCTACAGGTTCAGACGCCGCACGTTTTGTACCAACAAACAATACGCGGCCACCTTTAGAGGCAACATCACGAGCCTGCACAAGAGCTTGGTGCAAAAGCGGTACAGTTTGCGATAGATCCATAATATGGATATTTGAGCGCGCACCAAAGATATAAGGCGCCATTTTAGGGTTCCAGCGATGTGTCTGGTGACCAAAGTGAACACCAGCTTCGAGTAGCTGACGCATAGAAAATTCGGGAAGAGCCATGGGATATCTCCTTACTTCCGGTTGACCTTTGCATAGGATGTGTAAGGCCATTTTCAGGACCCCACCGGAATTGAAGTAAACCTATATGGCAAACCCCAGCACCTATGCGCGATTTAATGAGCGCTACATACCTATATTAGAAGGGATTGCAAGAGTTTTTCTACGCTTGCAGGCATATATGGGGTGTAAGGTCGCGTGTCACATCCAAACAAGCGCGCCCATACCGGTCTGCCCATACCGGTCTGCCCATGCCGATCTGTCCATACCGCTCGCCTATGCCGCTCCATTGAGTTCCATAGCCGCTTACAAAGATATGCACACCTAAGCGGCGATTTCTGTGATCATTTCCACCCAGCTAAAAGCTTTCAACGCTTTTTGGTTTTTGGCATCAATACCCCAACGCCCATCAAGCCGCCAAGCCGCTTCGCGCTTGGCACTAATGGGGGCGTAAATTTCTATATAACCTGCACTAAGATAAGGCGCATTTTTTAGCGCAATCAATGTACGTTCAAGTTCATCCAAAGTCTCTATATCAACATTACGAAGGCGAATTTTGAGACCTTCAACTTTGGGCTCTTTCTGCGGTCTAGAATTAGATGCCGCGCCAGAACTTTGAGAACTCGGTTTTTGACCGTTTGCATGTGAGCGCCCAGAGCTCTGTGTTGTCGATAGCGCATCCACGCTGTCAGTAAACAAACGTACCTCACTCTCCCCGCGTTCGGCTTTCACACGCAATTGAACCAATTTACCAGCCTCAAGCAGTTCACGGCGCGCACTTAAAATTTGATCGCTCACCAAAACTTCAAACTCTCCCGTTGGGTCAGAAATATTAACAAATGCAAAGCGTTTGCCCCGTTTAGATATGCGCTCTTGCTTACGTAAAACCACGCCTGCGACCTGTAAAGTTCCGCCCGCTCGGCTCTCTATGTCTTGCGCTAAAGTCACCCCAGACAGACGGTCTAAATGGCCATCGAGCGGATGTCCGCCAATGTAAAACCCGACCGCGCCGAGCTCATGACCGAGCTGCTCGATTTGGTCCCATTCGGGTTGTGGCTTCATGTCTGGATCTGCCATTGCCGTATTACCTTCACCGAACAAGCTCACTTGCGAGGACTCCCGTTCTTTCACAGCTAATACTCCAATATTTTGCAACATAGCAGCATTTGCCAAAACCATGGCACGGTTGGGCTCTAGGCAATCAAATGCCCCGCTACGTGCCAAATTCTCTATCGCACGTTTATTCACAAGGCGCATATCCACGCGGCGAGCAAAATCATAAAGGCTCTCAAACGGGCCATCCTGTTCTCGTATCTCCACAACATGTTTCATCGCTTCAAGTCCGACATTTTTTAGCGCGCCAAGGGCATATAAAACCTTCCCATCGGCCACGTCGAAATCTGCCATAGACGTATTGATGCACGGCGGATGTATTGGTATTTCCATCCGCTTAGCCTCTTGGAAGAACTGCGCGAGTTTTTCTACATTGGCCAAATCCAACGACATAATCGCAGCAATAAATTCTACAGGGTGCACCGCCTTTAGGTAAGCTGTACGAAATGAAATCATGGCATAGGCGGCGGCGTGTGATTTGTTAAAACCATAACCCGCAAATTCATTGACCAATTCGAAAATATCAGCCGCTTGTTTTGCATTGACATCGTTAGCCGCCGCGCCGTCGATAAATTTACTTTTCTGTCGGTTCATTTCCGCTTGGTCTTTTTTACCCATCGCGCGGCGCAATAAATCAGCATCGCCCAGACTATAGCCAGATAAGACTTGGGCGATCTGCATAACTTGTTCTTGGTAAATAATAATGCCGTAAGTTTCTTTAAGAATACCCGCTAAAGAATCATGCGGATAGGTGATGTCTTTCACCCCAAGTTTACGGTCAATATATTCGGGGATATTTTTCATCGGCCCAGGCCGGTAAAGTGAAATTAACGCGGTTAATTCTTCAATCGAGCTTGGAGCCATTTTACGCAACACATCGCGCATGCCTGAGCTTTCCAATTGAAACACTCCAGCCGACATGCCTTTTGCCAACGGAACATAGGCTTCGGGTGTATTCGTACTGATTTTATCCAAATCCAAATCTATGCCCTGCTTGGCCAGATATTTGACGCAGCGATCAATCACAGTCAAAGTTTTCAAACCAAGAAAGTCAAATTTGACAAGGCCTGCTTTTTCCGCCCACTTCATCGTAAATTGGGTGGCAGGTACATCAGAGCGCGGATCACGGTAAAGCGGCACGAGTTGCGTGAGCGGTCTGTCGCCGATGACAACACCCGCCGCGTGGGTCGAAGCATTTCGATATAACCCTTCGAGTTGCAAGGCGGTATTGAGCAAAGTCTTCACGGCTGGTTCTGAATCGCGCGCCTCTCGCAGACCTTTTTCCATGCCTATGGCTTGCTCTAAAGTGACGGGATTTGCTGGGTTTGACGGAACTAACTTCGCCAGGCGATCAACTTGGCCCAACGGCATTTGTAGTGCGCGCCCAACATCACGCAAGACGGCTCGTGCCTGCAATGTTCCAAAAGTGATAATTTGCGCAACCTGCCCGTCGCCATATTTTTTACGTACATAGTCAATCACCTCGCCTCTTCGTTCTTGGCAAAAGTCAATATCGAAGTCAGGCATGGAAACACGCTCTGGGTTCAAAAATCGTTCAAATAGAAGGCCATAGCGCAGTGGGTCTAAATCCGTAATCGTCAAAGCCCATGCCACAACAGAGCCGGCACCAGACCCACGGCCCGGCCCGACTGGAATATCATGATCTTTGGCCCATTTAATAAAATCAGCAACGATAAGAAAGTACCCAGGAAATCCCATCTGGGAAATTACATTTAACTCAAATTCTAATCGCTCAAAATACGCCTCTCGCGTCGCGGCCAGTTCTATGACTCCTAATCGTGCCTCTAAGCCTTCGCGGGCTTGATCTGCAAGAATATCCGCCTCGCCAAGCTCGCCGTCACCGAAATTGGGTAAGATAGGCGCTCGTGCAGGCGACTTAAACGCACAACGTTTTGCAATAATGAGTGTATTTTCAATAGCTTCAGGCAAATCCTTAAACAACTCTATCATCTGTTCTGACGATTTGAAATAATGATGAAGCGATAGTTTTCGTCTATCTTTTTCTAGAACATAGGATCCTTCAGATATTGCCAATAACGCATCATGAGCTTCGTGCATTTCAGGAGATAGAAAATACGGCTCATTAGTCGCAACTAATGGAAGGTCATGCGAGTAGGCCATGTCCACCAAAAACGGCTCGACCTTTTGTTCTTTCGCAAGATTATGGCGTTGAAGTTCTATATATAATCTATCGGGGAAATATCCTTTAAGTGTTTCAAGCCATGCTTCTGCCTCAGCGACGCGTCCCTGCGCGAGCAATTTATCAAGGGCTCCGTCAGGCCCGCCCGTCAGCGCAATAACTCCCTCAGTGCAGCCTGCAATACGAGACGCTCGAATGTGAGGTAAATCCGTTGCATCAACCTCTATGAAGGCTGCGGAAGACAATTCCATAAGGTTGGCGTAACCCGCTTCATTTTGCGCGAGCAAAACAACCGTGCCATCTAGCACTTTATGTATCTGTCCTGGTTGGCGTTCTGCTTCCAGATCCAGACTTAAAGTGACCCCGATAATAGGCTGCACGCCTGCTTTGGACAGAGTTTCTGAAAATTCAAGCGCGCCGCACATATTATTTGTGTCGGTCATTGCCAGAGCCGGCATGTTCCAACTCACACAGCGCTGCGCGGTTGGACTAATCTTGAGCGCGCCTTCAAGCATAGAGTAAGGCGTGCGCATACGCAGGTGCACAAAGTCTCTTGGGCCGTTACCTGTCAAGCCCTGCTTCATGTCATCTCCTGCGTTAGATTATATAATTAACCGCCAATCACCATCATCCACATAGTCATGACAGAGACGAATCCTGCTAGGACCATAGCGGCTGCGATGTCTGTGATAAATTGCTTGGTCATAATTACCCCCATAAAATTGGACTTATACATTAATGTTCTTGATTTGTTCTACACCTTTTCCACAGAGAGTCAACACCGATTGAAAATTAATCTGGACGCCGTCACCGTGGACTGCATAAATGCCTCATGGACACAACACCTCTTGCATCGAAATTTTACTCTCGCCGCACAGCTATGGCCGTCATCATTGCTAATATGGTTGGCACAGGTGTTTTCACATCCTTAGGGTTTCAACTCGCAGGTATTCAGTCCGTCTTTGCAATTTTATTGCTCTGGGTCATTGGCGGCCTCGCAGCTATGTGCGGAGCGGCAAGCTATGCTGAACTTGGCGCTGCCCTACCACGGTCTGGAGGCGAGTATAATTTTCTTGGCCGCATCTATCACCCCATGGCAGGTTTTGTATCTGGTTGGATCTCAGCCGCCATCGGTTTTGCCGCCCCCATAGCGGCCGTATCATTAGCCTTTGCCCAATATAGCACAGCCGCCATGCCGGGGGAGTATGGGAATTGGACACGTAAAGGGATTGCCTGCGCTCTTGTCGTGATCATCACCCTGATACATAGCCGAAACCGTAAAGCGAGCGGTCAGTTTCAATTTGGCTTTACCTCTGTCAAAATCATTCTCATATTGATATTTTGTTTGGCAGGCCTCACCTTAACCGCCGAGCCGCAACCCATTACAGTCCTGCCCCAACCCGAAGATTGGAAAGTCATTACAAGCGCAGCCTTTGGCGTTTCGCTCATCTATGCATATTACGCCTATACGGGTTGGAATGCGGCCACCTATATAACGGGCGAGCTAGAAAACCCGCAACGCGACTTGCCGCGCATATTACTGCTCAGCACAGGCATTGTTACGCTTCTTTATGTGCTACTCAATTTCGTCTTTCTCTATGCTGCACCAATAGAAGCCATGCAAAGCGGCAGTGATGGCAATAAGGTAGAAATCGGCTACATCGCTGCGACCTATATTTTCGGAGATACAGGCGGACGTATCGCAGGTATCATGCTCTCGCTGTTATTAATTTCTACAGTTAGCGCCATGACAATAGCAGGGCCGCGTGCATTGCAAGCGATTGGTGAGGACTTCAAAGCTTTAAGTTTTCTAGGACGCATCAACCCATCAGGTGTCCCGCGCAATGCAATCTATTTTCAATCCAGCCTAGCCCTGCTCTATATTCTGACATCAAGCTTTAAAGCCATTGTCGTGTTCGCAGGCTCCATGCTTGCGCTCAATAGCTTTCTAGCGATTTTAGGTGTATTTATCTTGCGCTACAAAGAGCCTGATTTACCGCGTCCATATAAGACATGGGGCTACCCATTTGTACCGCTCATTTATCTAACTATCACGGCCTTTATGCTGTCTTTTGTTGTGATAAATGAACCGAAAAAAGCCTTAACAGGGCTTGCGATTATTGGAGCTGGCGTTCTGTTTTATATCCTTGCAAATGTCGCAGGACAAAAACAAAGCCGCACAATACAGAGTAAAGAGTAAACTACTCGCCCGTAAACGGCACAATCAAACCATCGCGCACCGTTAGCACCCTATCCATATATTTCGTTAAATGCATATTATGGGTCGCCACTAGGGCTGAAACATTTTCCAAGCGGGTTAAATCAAACAAGCTTTGGAACACCGCATCAGATGTTGCAGGATCAAGGTTGCCTGTCGGTTCATCCGCAAGCAAGATTTGCGGTTTATTCGCCAAGGCACGAGCAATCGCGACGCGTTGCTGCTCCCCGCCTGACATTTGACTGGGTTTATGATGGGCGCGCGGCGTTAGTCCCATGACATCAAGCAGGCGCGCGGCCTCGGCTTTGGCTGTCTTTTCTTTAATACCTGCAATCATTTGCGGAATGACAACATTTTCCAGCGCTGAAAATTCTTTTTGCAAATGGTGAAATTGATATACAACGCCGATGCTCTCACGGCGAATTTGGGTGCGCAAGTCATCTTGTAGCTTCAAACATTCACGGCCATTGATATAAACATCACCCGCATTAGGTTTTTCAAGCAGTCCAGCCGCATGTAGCAGTGTTGACTTCCCAGAGCCCGACGGCCCGATAAGGCCGACCATTTCGCCTGGGAAAATATCAATATCCGCG
>JBDVGI010000155.1:0-3084 GCA_039962885.1 Litorimonas sp.
TATCATTGGTGTTTGGGGTGGTAAGAACCGTATTTACGCCTCTTACAAATTTTTCCTATATACCTTGCTTGGGTCTGTTTTGATGCTTGCGGCAATTTTCTGGATTTACCATTATAGTGGCCAACAATTTGGCGAACCAACAACGGATATGCGTGTTTTGATAGCGGAGTTAAAAATTCCTGCTGGCGTACAAACGTGGCTATGGCTTGCCTTCTTTGCCAGTTTTGCCGTGAAGATGCCAATGTGGCCTGTCCACACATGGCTCCCTGATGCTCACGTTCAAGCGCCAACAGCAGGCTCTGTCATTTTGGCAGGGGTTTTGCTCAAACTTGGTGGCTACGGGTTCTTGCGGTTTTCACTTCCGCTGTTTCCCAATGCAAGTGTTGAGCTTGCCCCGATTATCTTCTGGATGTCGGTGATCGCGATTATCTACACATCTTTGGTGGCGTACCGCCAAAAGGATATGAAGAAGTTGATTGCGTATTCGTCTGTCGCGCATATGGGGTTTGTGACGATGGGAATATTTGCCTTTAATACACAAGGTATTCAGGGTGGGATTTTCCAAATGCTTTCGCATGGAATTATCTCGGGCGCTCTGTTCTTCTGTGTCGGGGTGATTTATGACCGTATGCATACACGCGAAATTGAGTTTTACGGCGGCCTTGTCAGTAAGATGCCTGTTTATGCGGGTCTGTTCTTGCTCTTTACTATGGCCAATGTTGGCTTGCCGGGGACATCGGGTTTCGTCGGCGAAATTCTTACAATGGTTGGAGCATATCAAGTCAGCCCTTGGATTGCCTTTGGCGCCGCTTTTGGCATGATATTATCGGCCATCTATGCGCTTTACCTGTACCGCGCAGTTATCTTTGGCGAGGTCGTCAATGAGAAGCTCAATGACATTCAAGATGTAACGGGCAGGGAGCTTTTCATTCTAGGAACGCTAGCCATCTTTACAATTTTACTGGGCGTTTACCCGTCTTTGATTACAGACGTTACCAGTGCATCAGTTGAAAATCTCATCAGTAAGTTTAACGCTGATATTGCTAGCGCTGCGGTGCTGACAGAGGGGGCACATTAGTCATGTGGCAAACTTTTTCACTTATCGCGCCCGAAGTTTTATTGGCTTTCTCGGCGTCGAACCTCTTAGTTAGCGGAGCTTTTGCAAAAAAAGACCGCGCAATAGGTATACGGTATTTTGCTGTTGGCATCCTGCTCGCTTATGCTCTCATAGGTTTTGCATTGGGCCGCCCTACGGGTGAGGCTTTTAACGGTCTGTTGATTGTTGATGAATTTAGCTATTATGTCAAAGCGGTGATTGGCTTGTCTGCGGCTGCGGCGCTTATGCTGACGAAAGACTATTTCCAATCGGAGAAGCTTGACCGTTTCGAATTTTCAGTCCTGACGTTATATTGCGTTCTTGGCATGTCTATCATGGCATCTGCCAATAGCTTATTATCTATGTATGTAGGTATCGAAATGCAGTCACTGGCGCTTTATATTATGGCGGCCTTTAACCGCGATAGCTTGCGCGCATCAGAGGCAGGACTTAAGTATTTCGTTCTTGGCGCATTGTCATCGGGTTTATTGCTATACGGTGCATCACTTGTTTATGGCTTTACTGGGTCATTAGAATTTCCAGTTATTGCTGACCAAGTCTCAAACCAGCTATCGAATGGTAGCGTCAGTAACGGCGTGATTGCAGGCATGGTGTTTTTACTATGCGGGCTTGGGTTTAAGATCTCCGCTGCGCCGTTTCATATGTGGACACCTGATGTCTATGAAGGCTCTCCAACGCCTGTGACAGGTTTCTTCGCCTCTGCACCGAAATTCGCTGCGATGGCTCTGATTGCGCGTATGCTTATCGGCCCCTTTGGCGATATTGCGAGTCAATGGCAGCAAGTCATTGTGGTTATGGCTGTTCTATCTATGTTTGTCGGGACATTGGGTGCGCTACAGCAAACCAATATTAAGCGCCTTATGGCTTATTCCTCTATCTCTAATATGGGATATGCGCTTGTGCCGCTTGCTGCCTTCAGCGCTGCAGGTGTGAAGGGCATGCTTATATTCATGTCAATTTATGTGATTACAACGATTGGTGTTTTCGCAGCTATTTTGCAAATGCGTATTCGTAATGGAATGGTCGAACAAATTTCAGACTTAAGCGGTTTGTCAAAGACAAATATGCCATTGGCGGTCTTAATGACAATCTTCATGATGTCTTTACTGGGCTTCCCGCCTATGATGGGTTTCTTCGGCAAGTGGTTTGCATTTACACCCGCGGTGAGCGCTGGACTATCCGTCGTTGTTGTCTTGGCGCTTTTAGCTTCAGTGATCGGCGCGTTTTATTATTTGCGTGTTGTGAAAACCATGTGGTTTGAAGAGGCTGATGAAGGCTTTGTCACCGCGCCAGCGATTTTGAAGAATACAGTTTTGATATCTAGCTTGCTTTTATTTCCTATATTGATGCTGCCATTTATCTCTATTCCAGTTCAAAATATTATAGAACGCGCCGCGCAGTCGCTATTCTAACTAGCTATAGGAACACGCCGCTTGCAAATTTTTGAGTTCCAAGACATCGCGTCAACCAATATAGAGGCGCGCAAACTCTATGAAAGCGGGACGCAAACGCCCTTTTGGACGCGGGCAGACCGCCAAAGTGCGGGTAAGGGTCGCCGCGGACGGGTTTGGACATCGCAAGCCGGAAACCTTTATGCATCGGGGGTATATCCTTGGACAGGGGCTATAGCTGATGCTGCAAAACTTTCATTTGTGGCGGCATTGGCGGTGTGTAAAACATTAGATGCCTATGAGCTCACATCACCACCGCAACTTAAATGGCCCAATGACGTGCTTATTGACGGGGCAAAAATCAGCGGAATTTTGCTGGAAAATATTGGTAAGGCTGTGATCATCGGTATTGGTATAAACCTTGTCTCGCATCCTGAAGGCACAGATTTTCCTGCAACGCATTTGCTAAATCATATTAAATCTGACGCGCTTAATGACGCTGAAACTATTTTTACAGGCGCAGCGAATATGCTGCCCTTATTAGCTAAGGAATTTAGCGAAGGTTTGGCGCAATTC
>JBDVGI010000156.1:0-3529 GCA_039962885.1 Litorimonas sp.
TGCGGATATGAACCGTATTTTGACAGCGCTTGGATTTACCGTAACAACAGGTAAGACATGGACAGTTAACGTACCGAGTCATCGCCGCGACGCTGTAGAAGGTGTGGACCTTGTCGAAGACATCGCACGCATTCATGGCTATCATAATTTAGATGCCGTTAGCCTCCCGCCCTTGCCAGGACGCCGCGAACCCACCGCAACAATTACCCAAAACCGCACACGCCTAGCGCGCAGGGCTTTGGCCGCGCGCGGCCTGTCCGAAGCGATCACATGGTCATTTGCCCTGCAAGGTCACGCAAAATTATTTGGCGGCGGGCAAAACCATATGCGCCTTGATAACCCGATTAGTGCAGAGCTGGATACAATGCGCCCTTCCGCGCTCATCCACCTTTTGCTAGCGGGGCAGCGCAATGCCGATAAAGGCTATCCTCGCGCAGCCCAGTTCGAGCTTGGCCCCGTGTTTCATGGTACCGACCCCAAAGATCAATCCCTGTGTTTAGCAGGTATGCGCCGCATAGATACACAGCGCCATTGGGCGGGCGCGTGCCCTATTGATGCTCTATCTGCGAAAGCAGACGTCCTCGCAGCGCTAAGCGCTATGGGCGCAAAGGTTGATAACTTACAGCTCGCGCCCGTTGGGAGTGATTACTGGCACCCTGGGCGCTCTGGTCGTCTGCAAATGGGACCGAAAAATATCTTAGCCGAATTTGGGGAAATTCACCCGCGCGTCCTTAAAGCTATGGGTATTGAAGGCCGCGTTGCCGCGTTTGAGATTTGGCCTGAAAACTTGCCTGCGCCGAAGAAAAAATCTGCAAGCAAATCCAAAGCCGCGCTCAATCTGTCAGAATTCATGCCCGTACACCGCGATTTTGCATTTATCGTCAAAGACGACGTCGCTGCGGGAGCCATCATCAAAGCGGCACAATCCGCCGATAAGCAGCTTATTTCTGACGTATCACTCTTTGATGTCTATCAAGGCAAAGGCGTCGAAGACGGCCATAAATCGCTCGCGATTGATGTCACGCTCTCGCCCAAAAATGCGACCTTAACAGATAAAGACATAGACACAGTGAGTCAGAAAATCATAGATAATGTAATGAAATCTGGCGGACGACTGCGAGGTTAAGGCATAAAAAAAGCGGCTAAAGCCGCCTTAATATTGCAAAAATCACAAGCTTATAGCGGGATAATACTGCGCTTGCGTGTATAGCTTGTATAGCCAATATTTGCCCCAAGACGCAATCCAACGCCCGCGCGAACTGGCGCTAATGTGACACCATTTGCCCGTTGTACATTAATCGCCATACCCGCCACAAGGTAGGCTGACCCATCAACACCTGGAAAGCGCCGATACAGAAATTCTGGGTTTTCAAGACCATATACAAGCGTGAAAACCTTGCCTGCTTCGGCACCAACGTCAAATCCAATCGTTGGCCCTTGCCAATAGACAGGCATAGAGCGGCCATCTTTCATCCATAATGTACCCTTGCCGTAACGCGCGCCAATCGTAAACGCACCGCCACCTTCTTCGCCTGTAATATACCCAACAGGGCGGCCTTGGTTTTTAAACAGCCGTTCAATCGCAGAGGCTGCGCTTTCGCTTGTGACGCCTAAATGCGTAGAAATCGCAGTTGAGAGCTCATTCTCGCTATATTCTTGTGTTGGATTTTGGCTCTGGATAGATTGCTGCGCAGCTTGGGCGCTAGCGGCACTATTAGGATTATTCTGAGATGTCGCACAACTCGATAAGGCCAGCGCTGCTGCACAGGCTACAGCTAAACCAATAGCAGGCCAATTTGCACGAAATGTTGACACTTTAGATAAACGATAAAAAGACATGTTTAGGCCTCATAATAACACATTTTAATAAATCTCTCATTAAGGTTAATAAAAGACAAAAATATGGCAAATGTGACATTAAATATAAAATTTAATTTTATAATATACGCCCGCAATTCTCTATCTTCACATCACAAACAACAAACATACCGTTCAAGAGATAGGACAGTATAATCATATAAATCGTCAAATTTTCACCTGAAAACCGATTGTTTCTATCATTTATATAGGTTTGGCCTATAAAGGCTTTATGAATTTACGCGATCTAGACTATATTTGTGCCGTTGCCGATTTAAAACATTTCGGCAAAGCCGCCGAGCGCTGCAATGTCAGTCAGCCCACCCTGTCTGGACAAATCAAGAAACTTGAAACGACATTAGGCGTGAAACTTTTTGAACGCAGCCATAAAGGCATTCGCGTCACACCCATTGGCGCAACCATCATTGACGTTGCGCGGCAGGCCCGCGACTCCGTCACACGGATTCACGCCTTAGCCATAGCCGAGCAAGATCCGCTAGCGGGCGCATTATCTTTAGGGATTATTCCAACAATCGCACCTTACCTCATTCCGTTATTTGTTGGAACGCTAAGCCAAGATATTCCTAAACTTTCTGTTGCTTACCATGAAGATATTACCGAACGCCTGACACAAGACCTTTTAGGCGGACAGCTCGATGCAGCAATATTAGCCACACCTCCCGAAGATAATAATTTAACGAGCCTACCTTTATACGCGGAGCCCTTTTGGGTGATTTATCCCGACGACCATCCGATGTCCTTAATTAAAAACATCACTGTGAAAGATGTAGATATGGATGATTTACTCTTACTGACCGAAGGTCATTGTTTTCGTGACCAAGCCTTGTCCGTTTGCGGGCCAAATAATGCCCCGCGGCAACAAAGCCTGCGCGCAACAAGTCTAGAAACTTTGATAAATTTGGTGGCCTCCAGACAAGGCTTAACACTTGTGCCAGCGCTGGCCATGCGTTCAGGTTGGTTCTATGACATAGGACTAGGCTCACAAAAACTTGCCGATAAAAATGCCTACAGGCAGGTGCATATAACCTATCGCAAGCAATTTCCTCATATTACCGCCTTAGAGGCCATCGCGGACACCATCAAAGCTGGACTCCCTAAATCCGTTAATATTGCTCCATAATATTGAGTGTGGTAAAATAACCCAACCCTAGCCCTTGCAATCACCTTAAAGCCCGTTACATCCAAGCCTTATGAGCAAACAAAAAAACATCCGTAATTTTTCTATCGTGGCCCATATTGATCACGGAAAATCCACACTGGCAGATCGCCTCATTTCCGTATGCGGCGGATTATCAGACCGTGAGATGAGCGAGCAAGTGCTCGATAATATGGATATAGAAAAAGAACGTGGCATTACGATTAAAGCGCAGACAGTTCGGTTGGACTACAAAGCGGCTGACGGGGAAAACTACATTCTCAATCTAATGGATACGCCTGGACATGTCGACTTTGCCTATGAAGTGTCTCGCAGTCTCTCGGCTTGCGAGGGCTCTATTTTGGTCGTCGATGCGTCCCAAGGCGTTGAGGCGCAAACCCTCGCTAATGTATATCAAGCCATTGAGCATGACCATGAGATCATACCAGTCCTGAATAAAATTGATTTACCCGCCGCAGAACCTGATCGAGTTAAGCAACAAATTGAAGAGGTCAT
>JBDVGI010000157.1:0-1989 GCA_039962885.1 Litorimonas sp.
AGAGATTACTACTTTAACAGATCAGTACAATGTGTGTAATAGCCTTGTTATGGCTGTAATAGTTGAAGCTCTACACAAATATATGATTTTTTTTTTTTTTTTTTTTTTCATAGCTTACACACTTATCTTTGCGCCAAGTTCGGCCATTACATCAAAAAAACTTGGGAAACTGGTCGCAATCATAGACCCATCATCCACAAAAATAGGAGCTTCGGATTGCAGACCTAAAATCAACGCACTCATTGCAATACGGTGATCGTGATGGGTAGTTACAGTTGCCCCGCCCGTCACTAATGTACCGCCGTTTCCTGTCACTTTCATCCCATGAGGCATTTCATCGCAAGATACACCATTAGCCGCAAGGGCCGTTATTGTTGCAGTAATTCGGTCGCTTTCTTTAACACGCAACTCTCCAATACCATCCATAATGGTTGTTCCATGCGCAAATGCAGCCGCCACGGCTAAAATTGGGTACTCATCTATCATAGACGCCGCCCGTTCTGGCGGGACGGTAATTCCAGAGAGCTTTGAATGTTTTACATGCAAGTCCGCAATCACTTCGCCGCCTGTTTTTCGGAAATTATCCGCACGTAAATACGCGCCCATTTCCGTTAGGCATTCAAACAAACCCGTGCGCGTTGGGTTCATCATCACATTTTCTATTATTATGTCTGACCCTGGCGTAATCAAAGCCGCAACAATGGGAAATGCCGCCGAAGATGGATCCCCTGGCACTATAATATGTGTTGCCTTTAACAGGCACGGGCCCTTGACAGAAATTTCCGTTCCTTCGGCCCGGTTTTTACTAACGACATTAACACCAAATGCGGCAAGCATATTTTCTGTATGGTCACGCGTACGCGTCTTTTCAGTAATCACCGTTGTGCCATCCACATTTAACGCCGCAAGTATGACAGCCGATTTCACTTGAGCCGATGCAATTGGCGGAACATAACGAATAGCCGAAATATTTCCATCAGACACCAGTGTCGCTGGCAAACATCCGCCGTCTTGTGACTGCGTCTTTACACCCATTTTTTGCAACGGCTCTAAGATACGGTTCATAGGCCGAGACGATAATGACGCGTCTCCTATATATGTCGCGCTCAACGCATAGCCAGAGGCCGCGCCCATAATCAGCCGCACCCCCGTCCCTGCATTTCCGCAATCAATGTCGTGCTGGGGCTGCTGCAACCCTCCCTCTCCGCATCCATTAATGCGCCACTGCGCTGCGCCAGTCTCAGCATCATGTCTGGAAATATCTGCTCCGAATGAACGCATCGCCCCTATAGTCGATAATATGTCCGCGCCCTCCAATAAGCCATCAACCGTTGTACACCCCTGCGCCATAGAGCCCATTATGACGGCCCGATGCGACATAGATTTATCGCCCGGCGCGGATATTACGCCTTTTAACTGTATAGATTGCTCGGAAAAATTGGATTTCATATTTATTTCTGTGATGATATTTATACCAGATCTACGCGTCGGGTTCATTCGGTGTTGACTTGACTATATGAGGCGTTAATACGCTTTGTTGCTAGGGGCAGGCTTTTTGCAGACCTCAACCCTATGCGCAAGCCATAGTTATTAATAGAGACAGAATTTTAAGGAACACGCACATGGCAAAAGTCGATTTAGGTACAAAACGCATCTGTCCCGAATGCGGATCAAAGTTTTATGACCTCGCTAAGAATCCCGCTACATGTCCAATGTGCCAGAATAGTTTTGATCCGTCAGAACTAGATGCAAAACCCATTATTCCAACAGGGCCGCTTAAACCTCAAAAATCCACTGAAAACGATGATGATGATGAGGACGCTGCGGTAACTGAAATCGACGAAGAAGATATCGACGAAGAAGAAGAGCAAGCCAAAGAGCTAGAGCTAGACGGAGATGATGTTGCCGTTATTGGCGGGGCCACAGGTAGCGATGATGACAAACCTGGCTATGATGGTTACTCCGAAGATGAAGACGAAGACGAAGACG
>JBDVGI010000158.1:0-12856 GCA_039962885.1 Litorimonas sp.
TCTTCGGCTGTCATAAAATGATCCCGATCAAGGGTTTTCTCGATCGTTGCGTATTTCTTACCCGTATGTTTAACATAAATTTCGTTTAAGCGTTTTTTCATCGCATTAATATCATCGGCATGACGCTGAATGTCCGAGGCTTGGCCACGGAAACCGCCTGACGGTTGATGCACCATGACCCGCGCATTTGGCAGAGCAATGCGCTTACCCGCTTCGCCTGCACACAAAAGCAACGACCCCATTGAACAAGCTTGTCCAATACAGACCGTAGAGACAGGGGCTTTGATGTATTGCATTGTATCATAAATCGCCATACCTGCCGTCACTACGCCGCCCGGCGAGTTAATATACATATAGATTTCTTTTTTCGGGTTTTCGCTTTCAAGAAACAAAAGTTGCGCACAGATTGATGTCGCCATACCGTCTTCGACAGGGCCAGCAACAAATATGATGCGGTCTTTCA
Source organism: Litorimonas sp. (assembly GCA_039962885.1). Taxonomy (GTDB): domain Bacteria; phylum Pseudomonadota; class Alphaproteobacteria; order Caulobacterales; family Maricaulaceae; genus Litorimonas. The sequence continues at coordinate 464 of JBDVGI010000158.1, forward strand.
GAAGGCGCGACCAAATATCATACCCTTTTTCGCCGCGGCTTGTTTGCTCCCAAACCGTTGGAGAAATAAATAAGCCCTTCGGCGCATCTTGGTGGTCGTACATAACAAGTCCTCGTTAAATTGCGATTCGGTCTACCCTAACCTAGCATGGTTTCGTTACTCATATATTGATACTAACCGAATAGGAATCAAGTCTTTGCGAAAAAGACATATAAAAAACCCAGCCTTTATAGACTGGGTTTATATCGTTTACGAAACTAACGTCGTTAATCGTTTATGAAAGTGCTTCAACGGCAGTGGTTAAAGCATAGGGTCATCTTCAAATAAGGTGTCACGATCAACATCTTTATCTTTGATTGTTGCTTTTTCGATAATCAAATCTACGACTTTTTCTTCATAAATTGGCGCGCGCAGCTGTGCAATGGCTTGCGGGTTCTTTTGATAGAACTCAATCACCTGCTGCTCTTGACCTGGGTATTGACGGGCTTCGGCAACCATAGCTTGCTGCAGTTCTTCATTTGAAATTTGAACATCGAACTTCTGGCCCATTTCAGCCAAAACTAAGCCGAGACGTACACGGCGCTCTGCAATTTTACGATAATCTTTTTCAAGCTGCTTGTCGCTTTTCTTCAAATCTTCTTCGTCAAGTTGGCCTGCCTCTTTTTCAGCCTGAACTTGTTGCCAAATATTTCCAAACTCAGCTTCGAGCATGGCTGGCGGAAGGTCAAATGTATGTTTTTTGTCTAACTCGTCCAAGATGGCGCGCTTAAGCTTCATACGGCTTTGCATATCAAGCTCTGCCTCGGATTGTGATTTTACAGCTTCTTTTAAAGCCGCAAGATCAGCTAGGCCGAATTTTTGTGCAAAATCATCATCAATTTCGGCGTCTTTCGCGCCCTGAACCTCAATAACTTTCGTCGCAAAAACAGCGTCTTTACCAGCTAAATCTGCAGATTGATAAGGATCAGGGAACGTGACTTTCACATCAAGCTCATCGCCCGCTTTAACACCAATGAGTTGTTCTTCAAAACCAGGAATAAAAGAGTTAGACCCTAAGACAAGTTGATGACCTTCCATCGCGCCGCCATCAAATGCAACCCCGTCAACCGTACCCACAAAATCAATCAGTACAGCATCATCTTTTTTGGCTTTAGCCGTTTTGGCTTTTTTCTTGTAAGACTTTTGACCTTTGCTCAATTCGGCTAGGCGCTCATCCACAGCCTTGTCATCATTTGCACATTTCAAGCGCGTGAACTTTAGTTTTTCAGGATCAACAGGCTCAAACTCAGGAATAGTCTCAACAGTCAGTTGATATTCTAAATCAGCCTTGCCTTGTGTGACCTCTTCGCCATTTGCCCGTAAATCGACTTTCGGATTTCCAGCAGGACGAATTTTATTGTCATTAATCGCCTTTTGAGTCGTTTCATTGACAGTTTCTTCGACGATGTCCTTCATGATGCTTTGACCAAACATCTTACGAATATGCGACACAGGAACTTTACCTGGGCGGAAGCCTTTTAGGGTCACCTGCGGCTGCATTTCTTTAATTTTACTTTCAAGCTTAGTTGAAAGATCTTCTTTTGAGACCGTAATCGCAAAAGTGTGGCTAAGGCCTTCGGCCTTGAGTTCTTTAATTTCCATGACGGACACCCATCTTTTTGATTTGACCACACAACGCCCACATGGGCGTGGTTGCGTCAAATCAGGCTAAAATTTTGCGCCTTATGTCATGCTAAGCGCGCGCTTGCAACGCCTGTTAAGCTATGTAATGACGGAAAAATCGACATAGGGGGATTTCAACGCGATAATCTGCACAATATTGTCATCTGACACGTTATGCATATCGGTATATCAAGCAAATTATGATGGATCCCTCTTGGCAACTTTACATTCCCATTTTCATTGGACCATTTATGCAAGAAGACACGGCAGTTATCGCTGCCGCAACGCTTAGTGCTGCTAATCATCAGCATTTTCCAAATGTTTTTCTAATTGTTCTTGTCGGACTTATTTTATCAGATGCGTGGAAATACTGGATTGGAGCGGCAGCTCACACAAATCCTAAGATGCGAGCCTTGGCAGATAAAAAAAATGTGGCTGCTATGGGAGAGCGTATAAAATCCAACGCCATACTCACGCTTATAACTGTGCGATTTGTCCCATTTGCAAGGATTCCATCTTATATCGCCTGTGGTTACTTCAAAGTCCCCTATTGGAAGTTTTTAGTCTCCGTTGTACTTAGCGGGGCCCTCTATGTCAGTATAATATTTGCGATCACACATTATTTGAGCGAAATATTTGGCGACAAAATAGAAATTATTTTACTCGCGCTCGGCGTCATGCTGCTAATTTTGATGACTATAATTTGGCTTGTCAAAAACGCCCGAAAAAAAACCACTTAATTTACATCGCGCACGCCGCGCCGCACGGTTAACGCCCTCGCGGCAAATTTTGCGTTTCCACCCAAGCTATAATATCCCCCATAGCCGCATTATTAGCTCCCTCTAACGCCATAACAATTGATGACACACGCGGTTCATTAGCTCGAAGCGTTTGCTGCGTAGTATAGCTATCTATCAATTTTCGGTCAGCCGCATTCACTAAAGTGACTGTATATTTCACCACAGCTATTGGGGCATTATCATCGCCATTGTCAAATTGGGCTTCGAAATTCTTCACCGTCAAATAAAGACGTGTATCGCTCCTAGAATTAGACGATGGCAACACACCAATCAAATTAGCAGTATGGGTCATGTGATCTAATAAGGACTCTTGCAGCATCAAAGGTGTAAGCTCAACCCACTTTGCCTTTGAGAGGGAGGACAAGCTGCGGCCATTAGGAGTAACCAATATATCGCGCGTTTCAAACACATTCAAACCGCCAGGACGATCAATCCGCACAACAACAGCATCAGGCGCGCTAGGAATGCTTTTTTCAGGTGTGAGCAAACGGTAAACCGTATCAGCCGGCGCAGGGTCAGGCAGGATGGATACACAAGACGCCAAACTCACTGCGGTGGCAATTACCGCAGTATTTTTCCAAAAACTCATAAAATACGCACCTCTAAGCAATCCTACACTATGTTTCATTGTGGCAACTCCACAGTTTCTTTTTCGCTGCCCGCAATAAATTGCGCAGGGTCAGATTCGATATTGTCAGCGATACGGGATAAAGTTGTAACAAGACGGCGAAATCCGTCCACCGTTTCTTCAAGATCATTAAGTCCTGCATTTGATAAACGATTAATCGCATCGCGCGCATCAACAATAAGGCCACCTGTATTCCCCGCAGCGCCTTCAAATGTCCCAAGTGTTTGGTCTACAACCCCAAGGCTCACTTCAGCGCGCGCGATCAGGCGGCTTAAATCCTCTTTGAAGGTCGCATCTATAGAGCTTGACGCAACAGTTACTCCATTAGAGGCCTCTGAAACATTCTCAGCGGCTAATTTGATAGCAGTAATCATGGCATTAAACTCGGCCATATCAAATTCAGACGTATCAATTTCACCCGTCACGCGATTAACATTGGCTAAAATGCCATGAAAATCATCAATAGCGTCTGGTGTCAAAACAGCATTTATGCGTTTAAGGGAACGCTGAGCGCCCTGCAAAACACTACCGCCGCCATCGAGGAATGTATCAAATTGACTCATTCTCCCTTGGATAACATGTAGCTCTCGGCTTGATTTAACCATAATAGGTTCAAAGGGCGCTCGTCCAGAAAACACTTGAATGTAATTCAACCCTGTAAGTCCAAGCGGCTCCAACCGCGCAAAACTCTGCGTATGAATAGGCGTGTTTGTAGCCACCTGAATCCTAACCAATACCGTGCTGGGGTCATCATCCGCCAGATTAATGTCTAAAACTTCGCCAACTTGGATACCGTTAAAGCGCACTTCACTGCCTTGCGACAAGCCGCGAACCGCGCCTTGGAAGCTAACTTCGTATTTGTCATATTGTTTATTAAATTGCGCAGCCGACAACCATACCGCAAAAACGACACTGGCCAGCAAGGCTAATAGAACAAAAACACCGATTAATGCGTAATGAGCTTTATTTTCCATGACTTAAAAACATGCTTTCATTTTAATGCGTTCCTGCCATTTGGGCCGCACGGGATCTGGGGCCGCCAAAGTATTCTTTAACCCAAGGATGATCATAATTTTGTACGACATCTAACTTATCAGCGACAGCAATGCGCTTGTCCACTAACACCGCGACTCTATCACATATCGCGTAAAGACTATCTAAATCATGCGTGACCATAAGAACTGTTAAGTTCAACGCATCACGAAGTCCTAATATCAACTCATCAAAGGCATTGGCTCCAACAGGGTCAAGTCCGGCGGTTGGTTCATCTAAGAATAGCAATTTAGGGTCAAGTGCCAAAGACCGAGCCAGTCCCGCGCGCTTCCTCATACCTCCCGATAGGTCTGATGGATAAAGCGCACCTGCCATAGCAGGCAACCCAACCATATGTATTTTCATGTCGGCTAATTCACACATTAGTTGGGCCGATATATTTGTGTGTTCTTTAAGGGGCACCATGATGTTTTCGCGTACTGTCATAGAGGAAAATAAAGCCCCTCCTTGGAACAAAACCCCCATTTGATTATTAATGGCGCGGCGCTCATCTGCGTTCAATTTATTTCTATCTTTTCCAAAATAACGAATTGTGCCGCCCTCAGGCTCCTTAAGACCCAAAAGCGTATTCATTAAAACGGACTTCCCGGTCCCCGACCCTCCAACAAGACCTACAATCTCATTCGGAGTGATTCTAAAGTCGAGATTTTCATGAACAACATTCTCGCCAAATTGCGTTAGAATGCCTCGCGCTTCCATTGGGGCAATAATTTGAGGAATATCCAACACTTACACCCCGATTTGATAGAATAAAATTGCGAATATCGCATCAACGGTAATAACTGCAAAAATAGCTTGAACGACACTTGTTGTTGTCCGCGATCCAAGGCTTTCGACGCTGCCTGTAACGGCAAGCCCTTGGCGGCAACCTATCACCGCTATGATAATTGCAAAGAACGGTGTCTTGACCATGCCCACCCAAAAATGGCTAATATCGACAACTTCTTGCAAGCGGTTTAAAAACAGGATTGGCGATAAGCCACTCCCCACAACAGCCGCAACAAGAATGCCCGCCAAAATACCGCTTATCATACCTAAAAATGTCAGGATTGGCATAGCCACCAACGCAGCTAAAGCGCGCGGAACAACTAAAACTTCAAAGGTATCAAGGCCAATCACAGTCATAGCATCAATTTCTTGCCGCATTTTCATCGCACCTAGCTGCGCTGTAAAAGCCGAATCTGAACGTCCTGCAATTAATATCGCCGTAATAATAGGGGCCAGTTCGCGAATAACCGAAAACCCGACAAGATCAACCATGAAGATGCCAGCCCCAAAAGACGCCAGTAAATTTGCTCCCATATAGGCAATCACAGCACCAATAAAAAAGCATAAAACCATAATAATGGGAACAGCATCCAAGCCAATTTTTTCGATTAACGCAACGATTGCTTTCCAACGCATGCGCCGTGGTTGTATAATGCAGCGAAATAATACAACGAAAAATTTTCCTAAAAAGGCAAGGGTTTCAATAAGCTCTGTATAAAATCTCGAAGTCGCCACTCCCACGCGAACAAAAACTTCAAACCATGGGCGCGCAGGAGCCGCTTCATGCCCTAGCGTCGCCTCTGCCGCAGCCCTCATAAGTATTTTCTGCCCAGAACTTCCATGCGTAACGTCCCAGCTATGAGCAGGGGCAGTTCCCAATTTGATTGCTCGCGCTAGTAGATATGCCCCAGTTGTATCTAAATCGGACACAGCTGATAAATCATAGTCAACACTCAGATATGTTCTCTTCGCCACATCGCTAGAGATTTGGCCGTCCAATTGCGCGGCCGTTAGGAGCGTCCAGACCCCGCGTGCCTTTACCGTCAGAGTTTGCCCCGATTGGAACAATTCATAACTTCCACACTCATAGTTTTCAGCCGTTGCGTTCATTGCGCGCAACGTGCAAAGCTTATGGTCTAAGGTCAAGTAAAGGATTCGGTTTGGAGACGTTTTTAATCTCACATAATCGTTGGCCTGTCGCAGGAAGTTTTCGTATATCGCGCAGCGCTCTGAGCCAGATTGATATGGTGCAGGTTACATTGCGTAAAAACGGGTTTGAGGGCCGCGGTGAATGTCGCCCATATCAACGCTATGGCGACACGGTAAACAGTGTGACAACACAGCTCGAACAGCTTCGCGACGAAGTCATCAATCACCTAAATGCTGATGAACTCACACCAGAAAAACTGACGCAATGGCTCCCGGCTGGCCCTGCCCTGAACGCGATTGATTGTGCTTTATGGGATTTACGTGCTAAAACCCAAGCTCGCCCCGTCTGGGAGTTACTTGGCATGCCAAAACCAAGACGTAGACAAACGGCTTATACATTGTCTATGGACAGCCCCAGCAAGATGGCACAGGCCGCTCGTAAAGCTGCGCAATATCCTATATTAAAACTTAAAATAGGCGATCAAAACAGCCTTGCCTGCGTTAAAGCCGTGTGCGGCGCGCGGCCCGAGGCACGGTTGATTGTTGACGCAAATGAAGCTATTGCTCCAAATGATTTACTGCAATTTCATGCAGCTTTAGCTGGTTTAAATATTGCCTTGATTGAACAGCCTTTACCGGTAGGGCAAGACGGCCCCAATTCTTTGCCGTCGGGCTTACCTTATTGCGCGGATGAAAGCCTTCACACTGCCGCAGACTTGCCCGCCCTCAAAGCGGCAGGGTATAGCGCTGTGAACGTAAAGTTGGATAAATGCGGAGGTATCAGCGCCGCGCTTAACCTTATGCAAAATGCCAAAGCTATGGGGTTTGACGTTATGGCAGGATGCATGGTTGGCAGTTCTTTAGCTATGGCACCGATGATGATATTGGAAAGCCTGGCTGATTATATCGATCTAGACGGACCATTGCTTTTGGCGTCGGATTGCGAAAATGCTCTATTGTATGACGGCCCCAACATTAATCCGCCGCAAACATGCTTATGGGGATAAAAATCTAGGCTGTTAAAATAACAGAATTAACCGATAGTCCCAAAGCCACGAGAGGCAAGTTTTTCAGTATCTCTGACACGCACGCGCGAGCCGAATTCATCCGTTATATTGCGTAAATTTGATACAGATTGACCAAAAATAACCATGTGATTATCTGCGGTTACTTGACCAGATTGTTCCTTTAACGCCGTCGTGAAGACATCCTGCGCTTCAGTGGATGCCAAAAGTGCTTTTTCTAAACTTGTAAGTTCTTTACGTAAATCACGTTCCGTTGGTACGATTTCTAGGTAAATTTCAGCGGCAGCGACGGTTCTATCAATATAGCTACGTGCATATTCCGCATCCTCTAAAATAACTGTCGTAGACTTAGATATGGAACCATAATTCACATCCGCCGTATCAGTATCGATAATTTGTTTATCTTTCATCCCATTAAGTAAGACACTTGCTGCAGATTGTAGGCGTTTACGGGATGTTTTGGCGACAAAACCCCGATCAACAAATACTGCGCTCAGAGAGGCAGCTGCGCGCTGTACGATGTTCAAATCTTTTTCAACAGAGAGACTAGCTTGGGCGGGACGGCCAACTTCATTCAAATTTATCGTCGCGCATCCTGATAGCAATGCGGCTATCAATAGAGCGCTCGTCGTGGATTTAAGCTTACAGCTCATATATCAGTTCCTATTACACCACACCTTCAGAATTGTATCAGTGTGGCACTTTGCTCACCCACATATAAACAAAGATATTGAACATAAGCTGAAAGCACATGTTCAATATTTGGTTAATATCGTAGCGACAAATGCACAAGCTACAATCCCAATATTTAGATTAACATTTAAACAGGTTAGCCAAATAGCTTAACCTGCGTCTTTAATGAAGGCTCCTACATAGCCCATAATGGATGAAATCATCACGGCTCCGACAAAAATTGGCGCAACCCAACGCGTGAAGAACATAATGATACGGCCGAGTTTTTCGCCCTCACCTTTAATTTGCTCATTCACAATGCGGGCATTCATGCGCCAACCTACAAACAGGACAATCAAGAAGCCACCTAATGGTAGCAGCACATCACCTGTAAACCCATCAATCGCGTCAAGCGCAGGCGTTTTACCCCCAGGCGCAACACCGAACACAGAAATCAAACCAATCAAGACCATAAACGCGCCCGCAATATAAGCAGCTTTAGCTTTGCTCATGTTGAATTTTTCACTCACATAAGCTGCAGACGGCTCGAGTAAAGAGACGGATGATGTGACCGCGGCGAAGAAGGCTAAGAAGAAAAACAACACAGCGATGATTGGACCAATCGCGCCCATAGTTTCAAAGGCATTGGGGAGCGTGATGAACAATAAGGCTGGGCCAGCAGATTCTGACAATCCAGACCCAAATACGATTGGGAAAATAGCAAGTCCCGCAATCAACGCAACGAGCGTATCCATGATTGCAACAATAAGCGCCGCTTTAGGTAAGGATACAGACTTCGGGATATAAGAGCCATATGTAATCATAATCGCACTACCAACACCCACAGAGAAGAAAGCCTGTCCAAGCGCCGCATTGGCAACACCGCCAATATTAGCAACGGCTGACAAGTCTTTGTTCTTAGTCATCATCTCTTGCAAATCAGGTAAATATAGGAACTTAAGCGCTTTTACGGTGCCGCCATTGCCCAAATTACTAAACAATGCATAAAGCGCCAATAAGGCGAGCAAAATGAAGAACGCAGGCATTAAAAGTTTCGCCGCAAGCTCAATTCCTTTATTCACTCCGCGCGATACAAGCCATGTTGTTATCGCGGCGAAGATCAAAAAGCTCGGTAAGACAGCAATTGGGTTACTGATGAAGTTCACGAATCTATCAGCCACTTCATCTGGACCCATACCTTCAAAACTATTGGTCAGTGAGAACCAGATATATTGCATGACCCACCCTGCAATCACGCAATAAAACGTCACAATTAAAAAGCCCGCAATCATCCCAAACCAAGATGCAATACTCCAAGCTTGACTTCGGTCAGACCTATTAGCGACATCGGCCATAGACCCAATCGCATTCGCCACATTGCCCGAACGGCCAATAAGATACTCACTCATCAAAACGGGAATACAGACAAATAAGACCGCCAAAAGGTAGATTAAGATGAAGGCCCCGCCCCCATTACTTCCTGCCTCTGACGAAAACCGCCAAAGATTACCAAGACCGACCGAAGACCCGACTGCGGCCATGATAAACGCAAATCGTGATGACCATTGAGCTGTATCTGAAGTTGCCATGAAAAACCCTCTTTTATTTTTTCTAATGTGCTTAAGCGAATTTTATGTCTCGTCAAGTCGTCCGTAACAGTTGCCACCTTAAGTATTTTAATTAAAATTTAAAGTTGCTTAATTAACATGATTATATGATACCTTCTGACGACATATTATATCTTCAACAGATTGCTCATCTTCATAATGATACCCGCCCTGCCAAACATGTTTTAGTAGCAGATGACAATCATGCAAATCGTTTGATTGCAAAAACGATATTAGAACGCGATAATTACAAAGTTACGCTTGCAAGAAACGGCCTCGAAGCCGTAGAGGCCGTGGAAACTGCAAAAAATCAGACATATGATATTATATTAATGGATATTCTTATGCCTGTTATGGGTGGCATCAAGGCATTGCGGCGAATTAAAGATCTTGCCCCTGCTATCAAAACCCCGCCTATTTTCGCCATTACGGCGTTTTGCAATCCCGCAGATCAACATCGCTGCCGTGTTGCAGGCTTTGACGCTATTTTGACTAAACCGCTTAAACATGGCGATGTTGAAATCGCCCTAAAGCAATTTTCATTTGGCATTGTTAACACACCTATCAAACACACAATAGATAAAGACCTTAACTTCGACAATCTTGAAGTTTTGGATCATACAATGATAGATCAGCTTCGTTTGAGCGGGAGCCAATCAGCTCTCGAAAACATTCAAACTAAGTTCTGGACAGATATAGAAAGTAACAGTCAGCTTATAAAAACTGTTTTACCTGGCGCACTTAACGCTGCGCCGCAGGCTTTAACCTCGCTACGCGAATCTGTTCATTCTATCAAAGGCCTATCCGCCTCTATTGGACTGTACCGCGCAGCTCATATAGCGCGCCACCTACAAAATGCGCCGCCTAATCAAATAGGCATGTTATTAAAAGCTTTATTTGAGACACTATATGTAAGCAAAGCTCAGTTAAACGCCGCCTTGTTACAAAGCAGCTGCCCTAAGACTTCATTAGGGCCACCTAATCTTAATCAGACCCACGAGGCAATTCTACAGAACGGTGCAAATGCGCAGATAAAATGAGGCCAAAGCCTCCCATAACGGCTAATATGACAGTTCCTCCATAGGAAATTAATGGCAAAGGCACCCCAACAACAGGCGCAAGTCCCATCACCATGCCTAGGTTGATAAAGATGTAAAGCGTAAAGGTGGTTGTTAGCCCCATAATCAAAAGCTTAGAGAACACGGCCTTGCACTGCCAACACAGCCAGACGCACAAGCTGATGACGCATATATATAATCCCATAGTCAGCAAACTACCTACAAGCCCAAACTCTTCCCCTATGACGGTAAAAATAAAATCTGTTCTATTTTCTGGGACATACTCCCCTTGGCGCTGAGTTCCTTTCATGAAACCCTTGCCAGATACACCGCCGCTACCTAATGCGATTTTAGACTGTATGATATGGTAGCTTGCCCCGCTTGGATCTCTAGATGGGTCAAAAAACGTCAGAATTCTCGCCCGCTGATAGGCCTTCAAGCCAAATTTAAAAAACAGGGGTATAGCGACGAGCAAACTTAACATCGCAAACAAAATAACGCGCCAGTTAATGCCTGCTAAAAAGACAATCACAACCCCTGTTGCCGCCAATAAAAGCGTTGTTCCAAGGTCTGGTTGATTCAATATCAATGCCATTGGAAGGGCAATAATAATCATAGCCCCCAGAACCCCTAACGCAGATGATACACGCCAGCTGGCTAAATCATGATAATAGCGTGCAAGGGCTAGCACGATAGCTGGCTTCATAATCTCCGACGGTTGCAGCCGTATTGGGCCAAGGTCAAGCCATCTTTGAGAGCCGTTGACGCTAACGCCAAAAAATTCAACGCCTAACAATAAAATTAAAGCAACCAAGTATATTGGATATGACACATCATACCAAACACGAATATTGATCAACGAAACGCCTATCATCAAAGCTGCCGCAACGAAAATCCGTATGGCATGTTGCAAAGCTCCATGCGTCCAAACTCCATCTGTGGCGGCATATATCATCATGACACCAACGGCCCCGACAACTGCGATTAAAGCAGGGAGAAGCCAATTTAATTCGTATAATTTACTGCGTAAGCTAGGACCATTTTCGCTATACATAGGCGCACGATATGCAGAAGGTGGCCTCATAGTTCTTGACCTGCAGGGTTTACACTCCCCTCGTCCTTACTTGTTTCAGGCTGCCCTAGTCCGTCACGCTTTAAGGCTTCGCTCATTACGGCTCTTGTAATATTTGCCGCACGCTTAGAGCCAGAGCCGCCATGCTCAACGATTGTGCCTATCGCAAAACGGGGCTTATCATATGGAGCAAAGCCAACAAATATGGAGTGGTCGCGAAGTTTCCACGGGAGCTTGTTATTCTTACGCACCCCTGAATCGCGTTCGCTCGCTGAGATGCCTCTGACTTGGCCTGTGCCAGTTTTTCCTGCAATATCTACGCCTTTTATGCCCAAACCATTATAACGGTAAGCTGTTCCGCCAAGCTCGCTACACACTCCCCACATAGCTTCACGCACAAAGGCTAAATGCTCTGGGTTAATGGATAAATCGGGAAAGTCCTGTATGTCATCACCTATCAACAACGTAGGCGATACCGCTTTTTTTACATTCGCTAAGCGCGCGCACATAACAGCCAGTTGCAGCGGGGTCGTCAGTGTAAAGCCTTGTCCAATAGATGTATTGAGGGTATCGCCTTCGCGCCACGCTGTACCCAAACGGCGCTGTTTCCATTCTGGATCGGGAACAATCCCGCTTTGTTGGCCTGTAATGCCAAGGTCATAAGTTTGCCCAAGACCAAGGCGGCGGGCCATATCTGCAATTTTCTCAATACCGACAATCTGAGCCACTTCATAAAAATAGCTATCACAAGAATTCTTAAGCGCATCGCGCATGTTCATAGCCCCGTGCCCTCGGCGTTTCCAACAATGAAAGTTACGGTTGCCTAAACGCACTTTACCAAGGCAAAACACAGGCCGTTCAGGTGAAACTAACCCGCTTTCCAGTGCGGCAAGCATAAC
>JBDVGI010000159.1:0-5503 GCA_039962885.1 Litorimonas sp.
TGTCTTCGACCAGTAGAATTTTCAGGCCTGAAATATCAGCACGCGCAGCAGGCACATCTTCTGAAACCATAGACGCCTGCGTTTCGTGCAAGGGAATATTAATCCAAAATTCAGATCCGTTGCCAAGTTGGCTCTGTACACCAATGCTGCCACCCATCATTTTGGTCAAAACTTTGCAAATTGTCAGGCCAAGCCCAGTGCCTTCACTTGCGCGAACATCGATCTCTTCAGCCATGTAAAACTCTTTAAAGAGATGCTCTTGTTTATCATCACCAATGCCAAGTCCGTTATCTTTAACCTTACAGATCAAATGAATGCCCCCGTCATCACTATGCTTGGTCTCAATAATGAGATCAATTTTTCCATCCTTGGTGTATTTAATAGCATTACTGACGAAGTTCATGAGAATTTGGCGAATACGACCCGCATCCCCTGAAAGATGAAGACTCTCAGCTTTGGAATTATCAACTGCCAATTCAATGTTTTTGTCTTTCGCTTGCATGGCAAAAAGGTGATAAACATCATCGAAAATATCGGGCGCGTGAAAAGACGCTTTTTTTATCTTAACCGAGCCAGATGAAATTCGGGCATAATCAAGAACATCATTGATGATACGCAGTAATGCCCGTGATGATCTATCCGCCGTCTTTACCAGTTGTTTTTGATCATGAGTGAGTTTCGTATCGCCCAAAATTTCTAATATGCCGAGCACGGCATTAAAGGGGGTACGGATTTCATGGCTCATAGAGGAAACAAATTGCGTCTTCGCGCGGTTCGCCAATTCCGCAGCCTCTTTAGCATCGCGCAGGGCTTTTTCCGCCGCCTTTGCTTCGGAAATGTCCCGAATATAAGCGATGAATATATTGCCATTTGATCCGCGGCTTTGAGAGATAGCAAGCTCGGACATAAACTCTTCGCCATTAGCCCGCAGCGCTTCAATCTCAATACGTTGCCCTAATATATTAGCTTTTCCTGTTTCGCGCATACGCGCCATACCGGCATTATGGGCAGCGCGATAGCGTTCAGGCACGATAAGGTCCACCATATTTTTTCCAAAAATGTCTGTCTTTTTATGTCCGAATATACGCTCAGCAGACTCACTAAATTCAAGAATATAGCCATTGGAATCTATGATAATAATGCCGTCCAAAGAGGCCGATACTGTCGCCTCTAATTGTTCCGCTTGTAAATCAGCAGCTGCCTTAATAGAGAGCTCTTTATGACCGCGTTTGGCGGCTGGCTTGCGTAGAGCATAGCCGATGAAAAACGCAACGCTCACAAATCCCGCAATTGTTAAAATATCCTGCATGACGCATAACCTCTGAAGGTCATATAGCGCATTTTGATTAAAACATGGTTATAATGAGGTAACTCCAAAATAAGTTCTCAAACTTGCTTAAGAGAGAGGGATTTGAGGTTAATGGCGCACCCTAGATGCTTTTAATCCCTGTCTCTCGGTTTCCCTGATTATCCCATATATAACTGTATTTTTTTGACTAACCATTTCAGTGTGTCTCACAGTATTTCTATAAACCCCACTTTAAAAGTGGGATTTATAGAAATGGGGAAAAGAATAAAGGGCACGTTTAAACAAGCTGACCGCTAAGAAAGTAAAAAGCAATTTTGAGCCAAGGCGCCACTCCGACGGAGGCGGGCTATATCTCTCTGTTAGTAAAGCGGGAACGAATTCTTGGGTTTACATGTGGAGCCGCGATGGCCGTCGTCGTCGAGAGATTGGGCTTGGCAGTCACATTTCTGTATCCTTAGCCGACGCTAGAAAGAAAGCAGAGATTTGCCGAACGGTGGTTAGTAATGGAGAATATCCGAAGATTGCTTTGCGGGGCAAAGAAAAACGATCATTCAAGCAATGCAGTGAAGAGTATATGCAAGCGAAGGTCTATGATCGATTACACAAAGCCAATGTTCAGCAGTGGCAAAGGTTGATAGCAGTAACCTACAAAGGTATATCTAGCCGCGATATAGATACTATAACAACAGATGATACCCTTAGAGTGCTATCGCCTATATCGACGGAGAAACCCGAAACAGTACGTAAATCGTGTGCACGCATAGGACGAGCCTTTGCGATACTGCGCTTGTTAGGATTGCGGTTCAGACTACCGTAATAGATACTCATGTTAACCCGAACACTTGCGGAACCTTTTTGTCACAAGGCTGGGTCACCTATGGCAAGTCAGGCCTTGGCGAAGTTGGGGTCATGTATGAATCTGGAGATTTTGCAACAGACCCTTATCTTTATTTGCCGATAGAGCGCGATGCAGATGGACGCATTATCAGTTATTTTAGTACAGTTAGCGTTATTGATTCCGGTACATTGTCAACGCCTGCAAGTTCACCTCTCGTTGAAACTGGAATTGAGGACACGGACCACCAGTCCGAATTGCAGCTCATTACTTACAGGCTCGACGGCGTGCCTGGGACAATATTGACTGCAGAATTAGATACTCAAAGGTCCCTAGAATTTACAGCCTATTGGATCGAAGATACGAACGGAAATGTTATTAGTGCGTCTGATTTTCTGCTTACGACAGGCAACTCCAATCGTGACGGCGTAGGTGAGGATATTCCTTTGAGTTTTACAACGCCAGCAGATGGGATTGCCTATCTGAATGCGGTGATATTTGGCCCTTCTTCGCGATATGGACGGCCTATTATTACCAATTACGAATGCCTAGAACCGTCTTTCTCTATGGCGAAGGTTGCCAATAATCTCGGCCCATATCTGGCTGGGGATGTCGTAACCTATACATATACAGTCACAAATGACGGTAATGTTGCCATTCGAAATGTAACAATTACGGATACGCATAATGGCTCTGATCCTGCGCCGACACCAAGCGACGAAACGCTCATTACAGATACCGGAACACAAGGCGGTTCAACGGACGTTGCCGTGGATGGATCTTGGGATGCCCTCGCGCCAGAGGAGATTGTAACCTTCACAGGTACTTATACGGTGACCCAAACGGATATTGATAATTTATAGAATTTATTATTTTCTAGCCTAGGCTATCAGATTTAATTACATAAAAATCTCGCATTTATATTGCATGGGATATTGTAGCTGAAAGCTAATATCAATCAACTAAGGTGAGTAAACTCTCGCTTAGCCCAGACTTAAATCTGTCTCATTGTATATGAAGACGGACAGTGCATAATATATTGTCTTAGAAGAGTATATAAGAGCGATAATCGTCTATAATGCTTTGTTTATTATTGCCTTATTTGATTTTTTTAAGAAAGAGCACCTTCTGAAGGTTTAAGCCCCACATTTACTTTTTTTAAACCTATGGGTGTGTAGGTATGTTTTAACCGCAAACTAACTGTATTTTAGTTTTAGGGTTTAATGAAGTGGAAACTAAGTTCATATATCGTCTCGTTGAAGGTTTGTAGCATGCTGAAGCATGCAAGCCGTGGCTGGGCGTAAAGTCCGCGTCTCAAACTTCTAAGTTAGATGTTCTTTGTGGAGCATATTTGATTTTGTGGAGCATTGGGATGGTTTTCCAAACTAAAGAACTATCTATAAGCCGTCTTGTGGGGGGGGCAGTATTGTCACTCGCGAGTCTACTTATGGCTCAGAGTGCTTTGACCCAAACAGTTATATATCAAGATGACTTTGAAGGGGCTGTGTCAGGATGGTCATCCAATACCACAGAAAATGCACCGATTATTGGAACAAATTTTCTAGGTCGGTTTGGAGGCTCAGCAGCAGAAACTACGCGAACCTTTACTGTGCCTGCTGGAACAACAGCTTTAGACATAGAATTTGATTTATTGCGGTTCGATAGTTGGGATTTTTTCAATAATGCGAACCAAGACGGGTTTGCTGTCTTAATCGATGGTAACCCCATATTTTCGACTACAGCAGGGTTTGGTACCTTTCCGCGGTTGGAGTTTCCAGTCGGACAGGGACCACGGTCAGGTACGGCGGGCAATGTCGATTGGGCTCATGTGCGCTTAAACCCGACGGATGCTCAGGTGAATTCTGGCAACCAGCAACAAGAACTTGGCTTTACCACAGGTCAGTTTTGGTTTGATCAAATTCACAGATTTACAATTAATGTCAATAACCCTGGCGCGACGGTTGATCTAACACTACGTTTCGATACGGATCAAACAATTCCCGATGAATCTGCGGGTTTTGATAATTTTCTCGTCACAGCAATAGGTCCATCTTCTACAATCAATGCGGTCGATGATGATTATACAGCTACGGCGTTGTTTGGCGGAGATATAACGCCAAGTGTCTTTAGTAATGATGATTTGAATGGTTCAACGCCAAGCGAAACAAGTGTAGATGTGAGCCTGACAAACCTTGGCGGGTTAACAGGTGCAAGCATTAACCCTAACGGGACGATTAACATTCCCGCTGGCGCGACGGCTGGTGATTATACGATAAGTTATGAAATTTGCGAGGCCGGGGGAACAACGACCTGCGCGATTGCGGAGGTGGATGTACGAGTAGAAGAGATATCTATCCCGCAAGTGCAATGTGACGGATTTCTTGTTGCGCCTTTAGATTTTAGCGGGGCAACCCTTGCAAGCGGTACCAATTTACAACCAGGCTCCGTCTATGATTATGTCAATGTTGCGCCGGGCGTAAATGCTCAGGTTGAAATATTAGCAACTGTTAATGGGGCGTCTTTGTCAGCCATTGATAATGATGGCGGCTTAACTGGCTATTTTCAACCAGAATTGGTGCCTAACCCTGCGGGAGGAGGCTACGCAGCTTTCCGCGTGAGCTTTACGGATGCGGCCACTGGATTGCCACAACCTCTAGATTTTTCAGCAACACAAATCGATATTGATGGAGACAGTCAGAGCCTTCGAGAATTCGTTGAGTTTGATACGTCCTTTGCGCAATTTACTGTCGATGCAACGACCGAATTATTAATTAATGCATCGGGGCCCACGAACTTGAATTTTTCTCGGTTTGAATCCACAACATCTAATACTGCACCAGGTATTGACCCAACTGCGCAAGAAAATGTTGTTCGGGCGATTTATACGAATGCAACAAGTTATGATTTTGTTTATGGGACATTAGATGCGGGCGCGTCGACTCGGCTTGCATCAGTTGGATTTGATTGTCCATCCATTCCAAATCCCGTCAATGCCATTCCGAATATGACGGCTGACCTTCTCACAGTTAAGACGCTCGCCTCGAGTTCAAGCGCGACACCTGATGTTGGAGATGTTGTCATCTATGAAATTGCAGTCACGAATAATGGGCCAAATATAGCGACCAATGTAGATTTGACAGATGATTTACCTGCTGGATTAACTGCGACGTCTAATAATGGTACGGTTTCAGAGGGAACTTATATTGGAAATAATTGGTCAATCACAGCTTTGCAGAACGGTGACACGGCAACCTTGATTTTGGAAGGCACTGTTGACGCAGATCAAGGTGGAAATACGATTACCAATACGCTCGCGGCACCTGCAATATCAGATGTCGATGACCCTTCAACGGCTGGCG
>JBDVGI010000160.1:0-24915 GCA_039962885.1 Litorimonas sp.
GAAGAAGATGATCTTCATTGGCAAATTGTACAGGGGATAATTCTAACTCCCCGCGGCGCTCAACATAAACCATTTTGTGTGTATTAATTAGGATGTCAGTGACGGTTTCATCTTGCAACAATACTTCAAGCGGACCCAGTCCTGTCATTTCATCGTAAATACCCTTGCTTAATTCCCGCAATTCACTTGCGTTCATTTTTAACCGCTCTTCACGGGCCATGTCTTTGACGATTTCAAAAACATGATCTTTAAGGACGGACGTTTCCAATCCATCTAATGATGTGAGGTCAATTTCTTCAATTAAGCGTGCATGCAATTTTATTTTAGTTTCGAGCCAAGCTTTATCAGTGAATGGGGCCGTCTCCGTGTTGTCTTCAACAATATGAGGGGTTTTGAGCAGATTATTGTGCGCAGGGCCTGATTGTGAACTCTGCTCTTGAGGGGTAGGGTTTTGAGACTGCACCTTTGAGAGAGGAATTTTTGAAAAAACATCTAGATCTTCGTCTGCGAGGTCACCGGGTTGTTTCAAGAATGAAGTGTCAGAGCTTGAGTGTTCTAACTCCGCTTTTTGCATAGCAGGCAATGGTTTAGAGAGCGTAGGTTGGACAGCTGTATCTTTGGGTTTATACGCCTCAATGTCATGTAAAATTTTCGAAAATCGTCCCATATAAATCCCTTAAAGCAAAGAGGCTAAAACACGATTATCAAATGGCCTTAATAAAAGCTTATGCCGCCTTGATGGGCTCATGATTTGTTAAGGTTGTCGCGGAGCTTTGAGAAACTATTTCCTCAGAATTTGATGTAACTTGCGGCGTTGATGTTTGAATTATAGACATGAATAGCTGGCGAGCGTCTTTCACATATCGAGAGTTCGGTCTTATGGCTCCAATAGCTTCGCCGCAATTAATGGCTTCGCGGGTTGTGTCTGTATCCATGCTAACAGTGCCTATCACACTACGCCCCAAAACGGTTTCTGCGTCACGAAGCTGCAAGGTATTTTTGATAGAACGTTTATCATATTTATTTAAAATTGGGTGAATGTGTGATGTATTTTGAACATCTTTGGTTGTTCTATTTAATTGATCTCGCGCCATGTGTAGGGATGCAATCGTAAGTTCAGAGACAACTCCGACGAAATCGGCACCTGTCATAATTGCCGGTGTCCACGCCTGAGAGTAACGCGGCATGTCAATAATCACATATCTATATAAGTGTGTTGCTGCATCAATCATGGCCATAACCGCATGAGGATTAATACGCTGATTAGCCTGTGGTGTGTTGGGGACTGCCAATAAACTTATACCGCACTCATGCGTGCTTACCAAAGCTGACGTAAAGGTTGGGTCAATCTGCTTGGCGTCGTGTGACAAATCATCAACCGACAGGCTTGGCCGTAAATCTAAGTGGTATGAACATGTACCGCCTTCAAAATCTAAATCTATTAGGCACACTTGCGAGTCTTTTGCGCGGCGGTTGTATGTGTGTTTGTTTTTATGCTTTAAGGTAAGTTCATAAGCAAATTGCACGGCAAGACTTGTTGTGCCCACCCCGCCATTTGCGCCAATAAATGCGAAAACTTGCGGAGTGTTTTGAGAGGATTCTGCTGGTGTCATGGAAGGCGTGTTTGTTACTGTATCAAGGCTGTCGTCTTTGGCCTGATGAGGCACCTGACTAGATGTCTGAGAGCGTGCCTGCGGACGGGCTTGGTGTAAACTATGCTTATCTGATGTGCGTCTGTTATACTTATCTGATGAGCGTTTATTGAGAAAACTAATCATGTCGTACCGTTTTAATTATGAGGTGCCGTATTAATACGTGTTTTACTTGTCGTCAGTCGTGATGGATTCTGGCAGGGGCTCAATACTATCTGTTTCATAGGCCTCTCGTGCGAGTGTTCGTCTGGCACGGTTGGCGGGGATATAAGTATCGGCTTTCTGTTCAGGCGAGGGCTCGACAATTTGTGCGGTAAGGTTTTTTTGAACGGCGCGGCCAAAGCTCGGCGTATCAGATGAGGCGGCAGGGCGCGTGGACGCGCAAGCTGATAAAATTATGACGCCCGTCATAAGCGTAGCGTTCTGGAATGGTTTATTGAATGGCATGGCCGTAGCTCCCTGATAAAGTTGGTGTGTCTACTTCTGGTCCTTCAATTTGGCCATTCGCAAAACTGTCAAAATCAGACGGCTTTGTGATGTAATCAAATGGCGTAGCAAGCTGGGATACATCAGATACGGGCTGCGCTAAATAAGGCGTTACAATGATAACCAATTCGGTTTCGGATTCTTGATAGCTTGTGGATGAAAAGAGTGACCCTAAAATAGGAACATCAGATAGCCACGGAACTTGGTTGCGATCATTCGTGCTTGTTGTTTGCAAAAGCCCTGCAATCGCAAAGCTTTGCGAATTCCGGAGCTCAATTGTTGTATTCGCGCGGCGCACGCGCAGGCCTGGAACACTTACCCCTGCAATATTCACTGCGCTTGCTTGATCCAGTTGACTGACTTCGGGCGCGACTTGTAGATTAATAACACCGTCATCTAAGACGGTTGGTGTGAAAGCCAAACCAACGCCAAATTTACGATATTCAATTCCAACTTGACCTAATCCGCTAGGAACAGGGATTGGGAACTCTCCGCCTGCGAGAAAGCTTGCGGTTTCCCCTGACATAGACACGAGGTTAGGTTGGGCTAATGTCCGAATGACGCCTTTTTCTTCTAGGGCTTGAATTTGTATATCAAGTGCGGCTGCGCCAATGCCGCCGCCTAAAATTCCGTCTAAGGCTGCGTTGGCAATTGTTGACCCTGCTGAAAGACTAAAGTCTCCCGCTTCAATTCCAGCGGTGGGGCCTTGGTTGCGCTGTGTTAAAATATTTATTCCAAGCTCTTTGATAGCATTTCGGCTGGCCTCAACAAAGCGTACTTGTAACATAACTTGGTGACTGTCTTTGACGTCAAGACCGTTGGTAATATGATCTGGTGCAAAGGCTTGGGCTATTTTTTCGACGCGCTTATACACATTTTCAGTCGAGACATCGCCCGACAGATATAAACCGCCTGCGAGGCTACGAACTTCGATACGTTCATTCGGGAAGGTTTCGAATAAAGATTTTTTCAAGCCAGAGATGTTGAACTCAACATTCACATCAACAATGTCCACAAGGCGGCGTTGCGCGTCATAAAGCATAACATTCGTTTTTCCGCCTGCTTTGCCAAGAACTTGGAAAGATTGATCTGACAACACAACCACATCTGCAATACTCGCATTGGCCACGCGAATCTCTTTGAAGGCTTTATCGGTTCTCAAAATAACCATGTCATCTTTGACGACTTTTGCACTGACGCGGGCGGTTTGACTTTGTGAATCAACCCATGTTCCCGCATGTATTGAGGGTGCGTTCATTAGACTTATTACCAAAGCAGACGTGATGATTTTTAATTTATGAGATTTGCGCGTAGTGATTTTCATTGCCTTACCCTCCCGCCAAAATATTATCAGATAGGATTTGTTGCGCGCCAGTTTCGCTAATGACGGAGACGGATTCTGTTGTCTCTCCGCGTATAATTGTAATTTGAGCAACATTGTTTGTAGTTGCTTTGGGCGCTGTTTTTATACGAGGTTTTGACGCGGGGCTTCCTGCGCGGTGTTGTTTGGAAATGCGTTTTTTGGTTAAATTCTGGGTTGATACAGATTGTGTTGTGCTTGGCTGTGTTTCACCGATGGCGCGTAGGATGAGCGACAAATGCCCTGTCTGTGTGGCAACGCTCAATCGTTGAGCGGCGTTATGGCTGACTTCGACTGTAACTGTTTTGGCGAGTTTGGCTTTGTCAGTTTCATCAGATTGGTTTTGGTCAATTCCTAAAACTAAAACCGATTGCAAGATAATATTGGACTCATAAAATGGCGTGTCATCCTCCGCGTTTGGTGAAGCTGTGTATATAATATCAACAATATCGCCGGGGACAATAAAACCTGATACGCCTGTGACGGCATCAACACGAATGGAAGCGGCTCGGTACCCGGGGCGAATGCGAGCCGACAAAGACCCTTTACCATGTGGGCCGCTAATTTTATGGGGCAGTATGGGCTCGTTTCTGCGTATAGCTTTAAGGGCGATGATATCTATCGATGGATTTTCGGATATATTCGGCCCCGCTATATCTTGGAATGTTTCAAAGCTTTCGAGCGGTATGGAGTCTATTGGGAACTGCGCAGTTTTAAGTTTGGCTTGCGTGATGATATCCCCAAATTGCAAATCAACATCCGCTACAAGAACAGGCACAGTATCTTGGACGTCTTGGTTTTGTTCATGCGTGACTGTGCGCGTATCCCGAAATTCATTTTCTACGGCCCCATTAATCCAACCGCGAGCCAGCACCACAGCTACAATCCCAAAAGCAGCACTCGCTCCGAGAGTGATCATTGTATTCAACCGCATGTTTATCCCAATCATTAGGTTAATTTAGATGATAAGCGACACCATACGCCTCTTTGATTGTTTGATAGAGGTAGGTAGACAATATTTCGTCAAAATACAGCGTTAGCTTTGCATGAAATTATGTGGTTAACGCTCTGTCCGTTTTCAAGTTAAACTGAATGTGAATAAGTTTTTCATATATAATGTTGTTAAATCCTTATTAAGCCCAAAGGAATAGGCTGTGCTTACATTTGGTTTAACAGGAGCCTCTCATGCGCAAAATTCTTACCCTAACGACTTCGGCTATATGTTTATTTGCGGCGACGACGTCATATGCTCTGAGTGCAACGCAGACAGTCAAAAAAGAAGTCACGCGAGTTTTGGAAAATGGCCAGACAGTGACAGAACAAGTTGACGCTACACTCGTGACGCCTGGCGAAAAAGTTATTTATATGTTTGATATTTATAATGATGAAACGGAGGCCGTAAATGATCTTGTTTTAGCAATGCCTGTACCTAAAGAAATTCAATTTATTGAAGGGTCTGCTGATCGAGAGGGATCAAGCGTAACTTATTCAGTTGATGACGGGAAATCTTTTCATGAAAGGGATGATTTAAATGTTCGCGAGAATAGCGGACTTAACCGCGCGGCAACGACCGATGATATTACGCATGTAAGGTGGAATATTTCTGGACCGATTGCTGTTGGCGAGGGTGATCAGGTGTTATTTAAAGGCCGTTTAAGGTAATATTAAAAACTCAAATAATTATTTAAGAAGCCCTTTCGAATTTAATTTCGAGAGGGTTTTTCTTTGATTAAGTGTCAAAGTATAATTGATAAAATAGTTAATAACATGTGAATGCGGAAATTTACTTAACTCTTAAGTCTATGAAATATAAGTATTTATTCAAATAATTTATAAAATGTAAACTGTAATTTATTTTTTTGTTTACCATGCTTATGAGCAAGAGTTTAACCATTTTTATGTACATTGCCTATGTAATTAAAAATAGGAACCGGACAATGATAGATCCAAAGAAATACACAAAAGGCTTACTCTGCGCTACAGCATTGACGGCTTTTTCTTCAACTGCTGCCTTTGCGCAAGTCACCCCTAATAACTTCACTCCAGCGGGAACAAGTGTATCTAATACATTTACGCTAGATTACTCTGTTGGCAATGTGCCTCAGCCGCCAATCGATTCAAGTGATCCAAACGATCCTAATGGACCGACTCTTTTTACAGTTGACCGTTTGGTAAACTTAACAGTGGAATCCGATGGCGATACAACAGTCGCGCCTGGATCTATTAATCAAGACCTTGTTTTTTCTGTTTTAAACACAGGTAATGACACGCAAGGTTACGCATTGAGCATTATCGAAGAGACGGCGGCGCCTGATACTTTCGATACTGATGTTCCAACGAATGCGACACCGATCACATATTTCATTGATGATGGTAACGGTGTGTTCGAACCTAATGCAGGTGACGGCGCGCCTATTACTTATGACCCAGCTAACCCGCCGCAATTAGCGCCTGATGCTGTGATATTTGTTGTGATTGAACAAGATATTCCAACGGGATCTACTGATGGTCTACGTGCGGAAATTACATTGGTAGCCGACTCGCTTGACGCAGGGACAACAACCCCGACAGTTGGCGATAGTGACGGAAACACGCTTGTGGGCGGAGCTGAAAACGTTCTGGCTGATGGGACGTCTACAGCGAATGAAAACGCGAATGAAGGTGATGATTCTGCGACAGGTGCTTATATTGTTGCATCTGCGGATATTGAAGCGATTAAAACTGTATCTGTTTTTTCTGAAGACGGATCAAATTGCGCAACAATTCCGGGTGCAGCAGACGCTGATGCCTATAGCATTCCAGGGGCATGTGTTGAATATGTCATTGAAGTGACTAACGAAGGAACTGCGGTTGCAACAGATATTGTTGTCAATGATACATTACCAGATGAGCTCGAGTTCACAACGGCTGTGTTTGGTGGTGACTTTACAGGTGGTTCATTTAATTCACCAACTCTTCCCGGGGCGGGCACTGATTGCGGTGCTCCTTCTGGATCTTGTGTGGTGAATTTAACGGGAGCAACGCTGCCGGCACCAAGCGGAGCTGCGACAAGCACATCTGGTACAGTTACAATTCGAGCAATTGTTAAGTAAAATCTACTATGAGATGGCGAGCCTTTGGGCTCGCCTTATTGGACGCTACTTTAAGGTGCTTTAGGGCAATTCATAAGGTGTGCAAAAAATAACTCATAGGTCGATGTAAATATGACCTCTTTTTGTAAACATAACGTTGGAGCGGCCTTATTCACCGCCACAGCCTGGCTTGCCAGCGCTGAGATGTCTGTTGCCAATAATTTTGGGACAGATGTGACCAACATTGCAACAGTATCTTATCAGGTTGGTGGCATTACAGATACTGTCGTGACGCCTCGTGCTGTGTTTACTATTCGCCCGCCTGCTAGCCCTGCGATTATTGAGTTCTTTCGTATATCAGAGACTGCGCTTGATCCTATATTACGCGATATAAACGGGTCTGAATTCAGTCCAACAGGGCAATTGGAGGGTCCGTTTACGTCCATAGGTGCTCCAGTGACTGCAGGCGGTCAAGTTGTGGACCTATCTGGCCCTGTTCCGCTTATCCCTGCGAGTACATATCTGGCGGGTGAGTTGATGATCATCCGCGTAACGGATACAAGCCAAAATGTAAATTCGAATGAAATCGATGTGCTAGTCATTACAGTTACGGCTGATAATGGGGATACGATCACATTGCGACTTTTTGAATCAGACCCTAATTCAGGAGAATTTTTCGCGTATCTGCCATCGACGCCATTGGAATCTGCACAAAATGATAATGTCATTTCGGCGGGCGGGAATACGCAATTAACAGCCACATATATTGATGTGTTGGACTCGACGGACGTTACTGTTGATACGGCGATTTTAAATCCTTTAAACCGTGTCTTTAGTTCCGTTACGGGTGAGCTTATTGATGGTGCGGAAATAACTCTGATAAACCTTGATACTGGACTTGAAGCTGATGTCTTTGGCGTTGATGGGTTTTCTACATTTCCATCACAGACCATATCAGGTGAAGATGTTTTGGATTCTAGCAATCTTCTATATGAAAATTCTGATGGGGAATTTCGTTATCCTTTATTGGAAGCAGGCAATTATGCGGTACGTGTTGAACCGCCAGAAGGTTATACGTTTTCATCTGTTATCGATGAAAACGAGCTCACCGCTCTTGGTGCAGGTACGGGAAAAAGTAATGATGATGGCTATGTGATTTTACCCGCGTCTTTTGGCGAGGCTATTTCACTTGATAGCACGGGAACATTGCGGTTTGATATTCCACTCGACCCAATTTCTGAAATTGTTGTGACAAAGACAGCTGACCGAACATTTGGGGATGTCGGAGATTATATCAATTACACCGTAACGGTTGAAAACCGCGGTAACTCTACAGTCCCTGCCATGTTGTATGATACCTTGCCGCTCGGCTTTCGTTATGTGCCTGGAACATCACAAATTCAGCAAGTTTTAACAGAAGACCCAAATGTGAGCGATGATGCGTCTTTGTTAACATTTGATATGGATCTTATTGAACCAGGCGCATCGATTACATTGAACTATGCTTTGTTGATTGGACCAGGAGCGCCGCTAGGTGATGCCGTGAATGCTGCTGTTGTTCGTGATGGCAGCGGAGCAGAGGTGTCTAACATAGCCCGCGCTGGTTTGACGTTACGTGAAGATTTACTGCGGAGTACGTCTACGATTATTGGCCGTATTACAGAACAATCTTGCGATGGGGATATTGAATGGGTGCGTCCAGTTGAACGCGGCATTGGTATTGGCGGCGTTCGGCTTTATATGGAAACAGGCGCTTATGTTGTTTCAGATAATGACGGTTTGTTCCATTTTGAAGGTGTGAGTGAAGGCACGCATGTTGTGCAGGTGGATAAGGAGACATTGCCGCAAGGTTTTGAGCTTATGACTTGCGAAGAAAATACGCGCTATGCAGGCTCTAATGAAAGTAAATTTGTCGACGTTCAAGGCGGCGGAATTTGGCGCGCAAATTTCTATTTAAAACAAACGGGCGCGCGCGAAGAAATTATTGAAGTTGAAGAATTTAACGATGCCAAAGAGCATTTGAAATATGATACCGCTTGGCTCGAAACACAGACCTCTGATATTGAGTGGGTTTACCCACAAACAGACCGCACCCCGTCAACAAGTTCGACGAATATTGGTATTAAACACGGTAAAGGCCAAACCATTACGCTAAAAGTCAATGACCGTGATGTTCCAAGTTATCATTTCTCTGGCCGCGATAATAATGTAGCCCGGACTGTGACCATTAGCCGTTGGCGCGGAATTGATATTCAAGATGGACGCAATGTTGTGGTTGCAACGGTTAAAGACAGCAATGGAGCCGTCATTAAAACTCTGCGCGAAGAAATTTGGTTTGTCAAAACTATTGCGCGCGCCACCGCCGTGCCAACAGAATCTATTCTCGTTGCCGATGGGCGCACAGTGCCAGAAATCGCGATACGCCTTGAAGATCAATCCGGCCGTCCAGTCCATGCAGGCCGTATTACAACAGTGAACCTAGAGCCGCCTTACCGTTTATTTGATGAGAGCGGCGATAACCGTTTGCGCGAACAATCCGAAGACTTAATTGCGCCTTTATCGGCCCGCCAAGATATATCCATTGGCGCAGATGGTATCTTACGGGTGAAATTAGAACCGACTTTACGCACAGGCAAAGTGACAGTTATCGCGACGTTGGACAATGGCCGCCAAGTGCCAATATATATGTATCTTGAACCAGAAAAACGTGATTGGATTCTGGTAGGCCTTGCTGAAGGTTCAGCAGGTTATGATAATGTGAGCGGCAATAGTGTTGCATTGGATGCGACGGGTAATGCTGCCGATGATGTTATCACA
Organism: Litorimonas sp.; assembly: GCA_039962885.1. Classification (GTDB taxonomy): domain Bacteria; phylum Pseudomonadota; class Alphaproteobacteria; order Caulobacterales; family Maricaulaceae; genus Litorimonas. Next base: position 9,387 of record JBDVGI010000160.1, read on the forward strand.
GATGGCCGCGTTGCTTTTTTCGCGAAAGGCTTGATTAAAGGCAACTGGTTATTGACCTTGGGTGTGGATACAGACCGCAACCGCGGCAATCGTGACGGCGCGTTCCGCGATGAGATTGACCCGAATGCTTTTTATACGCTTTACGGAGATCGTTCTTATCAAGAATTTGAAGGCAACTCGCGTTACCCTGTTTATGTGAAACTTGAAAAGCGCCAAGCTTATGCGGTCTTTGGGGATTATGAGACTAATATCACAGAAGGTCGTTTGACGGCTTATAACCGCCGCTTTACGGGGCTTAAGGGTGAATATCTTGGTGAAAATGTCCAAGTGCTCGGCTTTGCTGCGGAAACTAATCAGGGATTTGTGAAAGATGAATTGCCAGCGGATGGCACCTCTGGAACTTATCAATTATCGAATGAGCGTATTTTATCGCAATCAGAACAGATTATAATTGAAACAAGAGACCGCTTCCGTCCAGATGTGATCGTTGAAAGCAGAACACTTGTACGGTTCTTAGATTACACATTGGACTATCTGACGGGACAATTAATATTCCGCTTGCCTGTTGACGCAACGGATGCGGCTTTAAATCCAAATGTGATTGTGGTTGATTATGAAACCTCTGAAGATGCGGAACGTAATGTGACATTTGGCGGGCGCGTACAGGCGCAAGTGTTAGATAAGAAAGTCCAAATCGGCTCTACATTTGTGCGCGAAGATGGCAGCGCATTGGCTGCAGGCGCGCGGCAGACCCAAGTGGGTGTCGATATTATCGCCGATGTAACAGATAACACACAAATACGCGCCGAATATGCGGTGACGGATAATAATGGCGCCAACGGCACCACAGCTGATGCGGCTTTAGTTGAGATTGTCCATAATTCTGAAAAACTCACGGGCGAAGCGTTTTTCCGTGAGGAAGAGGCTGGCTTTGGTCTTGGTCAACGTGCGAGTAATACAAATGGTGTTCGCCGTTACGGGGCACGCGGCAATTACACTCTTTCTGAATTTGAAGATGAGGCGACTGGCCGCCGAGGACAGAACCGCGTTGAGGTTCAAGCCTTTCGCGAGGAAAATCTATCATCGGGCGATTCGCGTAATACAGGCGAAGTTTTAGCCACACATGACGGTAGTAATTTATCTGTGTCGACCGGCCTTAGAGCCGTCCGTGATGACGTTGTAAATGGTGATGACCGTCAATCGACTTTGGCGGTTGCGCGGGCGTCTTATCGTCTTCCAAAACATGGCGCGACGATTCAAGTTAGCCACGAGCAACCTTTGGGCGGTGATGATGAAGTGTCCGCTTTTCCACAACGTACAACGATTGGAATTGATAAAACGCTTGGGAACCGCGCGACGGTATCTATTCGTCATGAAATCAATGACGGCTTTGGCATCAATGCGCAAAACACCGTTGTCGGCGTCACAGCAACCCCTTGGACAGGTACGACAGTTACGGCGAATACGGACGCTGTCACGAATGATAGTGGCCGCCGTTTGGGTGCAACGATTGGGGTTGATCAACTTGTGAAGCTTGGAGATAAATGGGCCTTATCTGGCGGTATTCGAAGCCGCCGCATCTTGGATACGGATGTCGAGTTTTCTCAAGTCACACCCGATACGGCGATCTCGCCTTTTGAGGTCAATGAGGACTTCACATCGGCTTACATAGGGGCTGCATATCGCGACGAGGCAACATCAGGTTCTGTGCGCCTTGAAACACGCCAGAGCGGCGCTCAGGGTGATGGGCAAGCCAGTATATCTGGGGATACCTATATTGCAACGGCGGGACTGGCGCGCGAGTTGACAGAAACGCTGTCTTTTGCGGGTGTTGCGCGGGGATTAGTCACCGAAACAGAAGGCGGCACCTTAGGAAATGACGATAGCTCAAGTCAGCTTGATGTGCGTTTTGGCGGAGCTTGGCGACCACGCGATGAAAAAACCGTTGTATTTAACCGATTTGATTATAGCCGGACGGATGATATTTTAGGCCAAAAAACGACAAGACTAGTCAATAATTTTGCGGCGAATACCTTGTTGAGTGATAGATGGCAGCTGTCGACAAATTGGGGTGTGAAAAACGTCAAGACAGAAATTGCAGGCCAAGACTTAAGTAATACGACGATATTATTGGGGGCTGAAACACGCTTTGATGTGACAAAGAAAATCGATATTGGATTCAGAGGTCAATACTTAGGCAATAACTCGGCAGGTGATGGCCGTACATTTAGCTATGGCCCGTCTATTGGGGTCTCACCTGTGAAAAATGTTTGGATTAATGCTGGGTATAATTTCTCAGGCTTTAGAGATGATGATTTCGAAGCTGCAGAGTTTTCTCGTGAAGGTGTTTATTTGCAAATGCGGTTTAAGTTTGATCAAAACACAGCGCGAGGCCTTCTTAGCCGTATTAGCCCTTCAGCGAGTGTTGATGAGTCAAACACATTGCAACAGCAAAGCTTTTCGCAGCCTTAAGGTCCGCGCCGTTCTAATTAAGCCTGTAAACGCGGTAATTGATTATGGCTTTGCTGGCGTAACAAGAATGAGATTGATTCTTTAAGGTCTGAGGCAATAACAGGTTTCAAAAGAAACATATCCATTCCAACATTTAAACATTCAACGTTTATGTTTGACGTTGAATCCGCTGTGAGCGCAATAATTGGTATGTTTTTATAAGGATTATCACTCGCCCGTATAATTTTGGTGGCGGTTATTCCATCCATAACGGGCATACGAAGATCCATGAGGATAATATCGACGTGATGATCTTTGAGTAGGTCTAAAGCGTCTTGCCCATTTTTCGCTTCCAAACACATGCACCCTGCAGGCTCAAGGAATAAGCTGATGATATCGCGATTGGTCGACATGTCTTCTACAATAAGCACGGTTGTGCCTTGAAGGTTATCTAACGATAATTGAGGGGATTGGCTGGCGTTAGCTGTTTCATCCGTAATTGTCGCCTGCTCTTGCTCTGCTTGCTGCGAAGACGGCTTACTGTGTAAACCTTGATGTCCTGCCGCGTTATTAGGCTGCATAAGGTCAACAATATTTTCTACCATGTCAGTTTTTGGATCTGGCAGGTTTAAATCAGGAGTGTCTAAAACCGCGGTTTCAAGCGCGCCCTCAGGAACTTTCTGAAGAACTTCCTCAGGAACTGACGGTGCTAGCGTTTCATTTATAACGTCTTTGGCGTCATTAGTTATGTCCGACGAAGGTTTTTGCTGCGCGCCTTGGGCTAATTTGCCGTTGACGGTTAAGGTAAATTCAGAACCGCGCCCCGCTTTTGATACAAGCGTTACATCTCCGTCCATCATTCGCGCGAGGGACCGGGTGATAGCAAGGTTAAGACCTGCTCCGCCATATTTACGCGTCATAGAGCTATCGGCTTGTAAGAAAGGCGTAAACAGCCGCGCTTGAACCTCTGGCGTTATGCCAAGGCCTGTATCGGCAATGATGCTTTGAATCTGAATATGACCAGTCTTGTCTGTGCTTGAGGTTACATGTAGGTGGACGCGGCCTTTTTGCGTAAATTTCACCGCATTGCATAAGAGATTGTGGAGGCATTGCATAAACCGCGCAATATCTATGTCTATATTTTGATTTAAACTTTCATCAATGAAGGCTGTGAGGGTCAATCCCTTTTCTTGAGCGTGCGGCTTAAAGCTTTCTACTTCGGCCATCATTTCCGTATATGGATTGGCTGTATCGGGATATAAGACTAACTTGCCGCCATCTATGTGAGACATATCAATTATGCTCTCAATAATGTCGGTTAAATTGTTACCGGAATCGAGAATAATCTTAGTTTTTTCTCGGACGTCGGCGTCTTCGTGATGGTGAGCCAGAAGGTCGGCAATACCAATAATACCGTTAAGGGGGGTCCGTAATTCATGAGAGACCATGCCTAAAAACTCTGTTTTCATTTTTTCGGCTGATTGCGCGGCCTTGGTCTGTATGGCTAGTTCTTTAGAAATTTTGTTTCGGTAACGGGCAAAAACAATGGCGAGTATTGTTGCTGCCGTTAAAAATCCGGCAAGGAGAATTAAGAGCTTATTGATACGTTTTTGTGCTTCAAGCTGCGCGGCCTTAAGGCGAGCTTCGCGTTGCAGGGCTTTTTCGCGTTCTTCTTGGCGTCCGCGTGTGTTCTCTAGATTGGCCAGAAGATTTGTCGTGTCGGCACTATTGCGGGTTAATATGCTTTGAACGGTAACATCTAACCGGCGACTGACGAGGCGAATAGCCTGCTCGCCTTTGCCTTGGTTGAGCGCGATAAGGGCTTCTGCATATAGGACACTGTCTGGAACAGGTTTGGATATGAGGTCTTTATATGGGTGCCGCGGGCCGAGCTTTTCAAGCTCCCTGATGGCGGCATCCGTTAAGCCAAGTCCTGCATAGGCGATGGCTGATTGTGCGTGTGCTTGGTTAATGAAGAAGGTGATGTCCGCTGTTTTGAGAGTTTTTTGGGCATGTTTAAGGGCGAGATTATATTCACCTAACTCATTATAAACTTCTGCGACTCGCAAGTCCGTTAAGCCTGGTGTTGAATTTTCAGTATTTTCTTCGAGGCGGAGCAGAACTTGGGCGATTTCCTTGCCTGTTTCATGGTCGTGTAAATTCCCGAAAGAGTACATTAAGTTATTTAAAATGGAAATTCCCGTAACCTCGATTCCATTTTCAATTTGTAGAGCAACTAAGTCCTCGGAGGCTTTGACAGCAAGCTCGGTGTTGTTTTGTAGGTTATGTAAATAGACGATAATATCTGTTGCATATAATTTTGCCTCACTAATATACGGGCCTAATTCATTAGGTATGATGGCAATAGCGTGATTGGCGTCTTGCAGGGCGGTAATATAGTCGCGCTTATAGCTGTAAAATAAGCTGGAATATATATGAGCGTGACTGGCGACAAACCAATCAGAATGGGTTTTATAGGGCGCAATTTTTTCTAAAACTTTGTCGGCACTTATATCGAGATTATTTTGATCAATCACGCTAGCAATGTCTTGAAACATTACACCAATGCTTTGGTCATGTTGATTTCCAGTTTCTGCGCTGGCGGATATATAATTTTTAATTGATTCGTCTAAGTTTTTATCGACGCCTTGACTAATTATCTTGGAGATATTTTGACGAAGTAGAAATATTTGATTAGAAGATACAGATTTTTTTGTAACAATTGATTGATTGTTTGGTTGACTTACGGTTTCAATTTGCTTGGTTAGTTTAACAACTCTAGATTTGTTGGAAGCGACTTGTCCTAGGCTGATGACAGGTATGCATGTTAACGCAAAGCAGGTTGCGCCAGATAGCAGGTAATGTAATTTTATATATCGTGGCATATCTTACCGATGATGTTAGGACTTAACTATCATGGTAAATGATTAACTAATGGTTTGTTTAACTGCGATTGGGTTAACTTGAGACACAAAAAAGCCCACTTCTGTGGGCTCAATATCCAGTAATTCGCAATTACTATTAAATTATAAAAATATTGGTTAATTATTATTTAACCAATTATCGAAGTGCATTACCCGTAAATGATAGGGAAAGCTGAAGCAGATCCATCAACACCATATATGATTGGGAAACCACCAACAACAACTTCAATTTCGTCTTGTGTAAGTTCGCGCATAATATTTTCTCTCTCTGTTATTAGACTCGATAACTTATGAATAACATGACAGCTTAAGCCTTTATCAAGGTTAATACCGCCTTAAGAGAAAAGGAGTTTATATTTCGCTGAATTAATGTGCTAAACTTACAATTTAAAGGTTTATTTTAATTGATATATCCGCAAAATCAGTTGTAATTTCAAAAGAGCAAGAGTCTTAAACAATCAGAATATGAATCGATATTAAATTTCAATTACGCGATCTGAGTTTTCTAAAAAAGCGGGGCGATGGGCGATAATCACGCGTGTCATTGGCAAGGCTTTAATGATTTTGACGATGGCAGCTTCGGTTTCTACGTCTAAATTGGCCGTACCTTCGTCGAGAAATAAGACCTTTGGGCTTTGATAGAGCGCGCGCGCGAGCAACACGCGTTGTTTCTGCCCGCCCGATAACACAGAGCCCATATCCCCGACCATGGCGAGGTAATTCATAGGGATTTTTGCAATTGTGTCGTGGATTTGCGCCGATTGCGCAGCGGCTACAACGCGCGCTATGTCAATTTCAGGGTCAAAGAAGCTAATGTTATCGGCGATAGTTCCGCTTAGTAACCGGTCATCTTGCATAACAACGCCAATATTGCGGCGCCAATTCGCCATATCCATTTGCTTTAAATCCTGTCCGTCCACGGATACCTGCCCTGTTACGGGCGCATATAGGCCGAGCATGAGCTTCATCAAAGTTGTCTTCCCGCCGCCAGATTTCCCCGTAAGCGTCACCATTTCTCCCGCATCAATATCAAGGTTGAAATCTTGCACGACCCACGGGTCAGAATCAGAGTAACGGAAAGCGAGGTTTTTCAGGCTAATAACGCCGTGAATGTCTTGGGATATATCTTGCGTGTTTTGTGCTTCGGCGGGTTCAAAAATGATATCGCTTAGGCGGTCAAGGTGCAAAGATAGCAGGCTAAATTCGATCCCTTTTTCCAAGAGCTGCGAGAGACTATCCGTGAAATATTGACGATAGGCTAGAAAGGCAACAAGCATACCAAGTGTAAAAGCTGAGTTTCCAGTCTGCATCATTTTTGCTGCCGCCCAGACAACGGCGATAACCTGTAAACCCGTAATCAATGTCACGAAAAATTTGCGCAGAACTACATAGCGGCCATAGTTAACATTGGCGTTCATATAATCCGTATAAAGGTTCCGCCACGCGGCTTCGCGTTCCGCCTCTCTACCAAATAATTTCACAGGAAGGTTGGCGCGAATACTCTCAATGACATGGCTGCTCTCTAAGGCCTTGGCATATATAGACTCTTCTTGGGTGCGCCGTAAATGTGGATAAATCAACCAAGTCACAAGGATGAGTAACACTCCGCTAGAGAGGACAATCGCGCCTAAGATGGGCGCATATAAGAACATAATGACCAACATAAGGACGGCCATCACTCCGTCAATTAAGACACTGACAACGGATTGTGTGAGGGCTTGTTGTATGGGCTGTGTGCTGTTCATACGACTAATAATGTCGCCGACATGTCGCTTTTCAAAATATTGCGTGGGCAAGCGGATAAGGTGGCGAAATACATTGCCAATCATCTGCAAGCTCATTTGGTTGCCATAAATGACAATCGCCCACCCGCGCACAGCTTCGGCGATAGCTCGCAGAATGACAAGACTGCCAAACCCTAGCGCTAATGCGAGCAATAAATGTGTCTGCGGATTTGGCAAAGCGGCATCAATGACGAGCTGCAGGTAAAACGGGCTCAGCAGGACAATGGCTTGTAGGATAATCGACAGGCTTAGCGTCTGAAATATAGCGCGTTTCAGTCCAGTGAGCTTTGACCATAATAGGCCAATATGCGGCGTAAGCCTTGCGTTTATAGGAAAAAATTCGGCGGTTGGAGTCAGCTCTAAGGCCACGCCCGTAAAATGGTTCGAAACGCGGGTGAGCGGCAAAACCCGCTGCCCAATAGCGGGGTCGATGATAACGGCCTTATCGCCTTTGATAGATTTTAGAACCACATAGTGATTTAAGTCCCAATGCAAAATGGCGGGCAGTTGCAACTTGTGTAAGTGATCCATTTCAAGGCGTAGAGGCCGCGCGCCAAGCTCTAACTCACTGGCGATTTGCATGATAGATTTTAACGATGCGCCCGTCATGGAAATCAAATGCTTTTGCCGTAGGACATTGAGATCAATATCGTGCCCGTGATAACGCGCGACCATAGCCAAACAGGCCAGCCCGCATTCGCTCATCTCAGTTTGGAGTATAACAGGTAGCTTTGACATTATTGCACTCCTGAAGATTGCACGTCTGAAGCTTGAGCTCCTCCGCGCAACCAATTCAAGAGCGTTATCGGTCCGTTATCTGTTGGGACATGTAGGAAAAACAATCCTGCGCATAAAATGAGCATGAATAAGCTTAAAACCCCTGTGATAATCCATGTACTGGGCGGGGCGCGCAGAACAACTTCGCCGTAAAGCGCGCGCGAGCGGTGATTGAGGGCTTCTTTTCGGAAAAGGTTAGACATAAATCTGCCCTAGAACCGCTGAGTTAATCTGTAAAGCTTGGTCTTGCTATGAGGTTATATTTTCAGCTACGTCAACGATAGGAAGCGAGCCGTAAAGAAAGCGCATATGGAAAATTTACTTGAAAGCCATCAATGGCTCTCATTACTACCGCCCATCCTTGCGATTGGTTTGGCGTTAGCGACGCGGCAGGTTTTTCTATCGCTTGCGGCGGGGATATGGCTTGGCTTTGTGATTTTAGCGAACGGCAATCCTCTGACTGGCACATTCGTCGCAATAGATGGGGCTGTCGCCGTGTTTTCTGATGCAGGAAACACACGGGTTATTATTTTTACCTTACTCGTAGGGGCTTTAATCGCCCTTATACAACGTTCTGGCGGTGTGGAGGGCTTTGTACAGCGGCTTTTGATGTGGTTAGAGGGTTTAAGCACAAAAGCCAATGGACGTGGTCAGCGCAAAATTGTTGAAATTTTGGCCGTGCTAACGGGATTGTTGTTATTTATTGAAAGCAATATTTCTATTTTAACCGTCGGGACGGTGTATCGACCTATTTTTGATAAGCTAGGTATCCCGCGTGAAAAGCTGGCTTATATTACCGACTCGACCGCTTCGCCGTCATGTATTCTTATTCCGTTCAACGCATGGGGGGCTTTTATTACGGGGCTAATTGCCGCCCAAGGCATAGCGAACCCATTTGGAACATTGCTCGCGGCAACAGCGGTGAATTTCTATCCAATGCTAGTTTTAGCTATTTTGGTGTTTGTAATTTTATCGGGCAAAGATGTTGGGGAAATGCGCGCCGCCGAACGCCGCGCAGCAGCGACAGGCGCCCTTGTTAGAGATGGCGCGCAGCTCATGATGGAAGGCGGGGCTTCTGCTGTTGAGATCAAGCCTGATACTACAGCGCGGGCGCGATTCATGCTCTTACCAATTATAGCTATGGTTGTTTTGATGCCATCATTTCTGATTATGACAGGAGAGGGCAGCGGCGCGCTTGAGCGGTTACAAAGCGGATCTGGTTCAAAATCTGTTTTATACGCGACTAGTTTTGCGGTTCTCTTTGCGATGATTTTGTATAAATTTTCGGGCGTCATGAAAATTCGCGAGAGTTTTACGCAAAGCTTGTCTGGCATGGGCGCGATGGTGCCGCTTGCTATTTTAATGGTGCTGGCTTTTACACTGGGGGCTTTGTGCCGAGAGCTTGGAACAGGGCAATATGTCGCCGATGTTGCCAAGCAATTTATCAGTCCTGCTCTCGTGCCTGCTATGATATTTCTTGTTGCATGTTTTGTGGCTTTTTCAACGGGAACAAGCTGGGGGACATTTGCAATTATGATTGCTATTGCTGTACCGCTCGCGCAATCTATGGACGCGAATATAAGTCTTGCTATTGCGGCGTCACTGGGCGGGGGAATATTTGGCGACCATTGCTCCCCAACTTCTGATACCTCTATCATAACAAGCATGGCGACAGCTAATGACCACATTGACCATGTGCGTACGCAAATTCCATATGCGCTTATCGGTGGAGGAATTACCGTCGGGCTTTACTTGATTTTAGGCCTCGCGGGAGTTTAGGCCTTACTGGCCCAAATGCCGACTACAATACTTAATGGAATTGCGATAAATTCTGCCAAAGATAATGTTGAGAGCGAATATTGCGCCGCTAGACTTGCCGTTGTGATGATATCAGCTGATGCGTCATAACTGCTTTTAAATCCGCCGATAAATGTAGGTAGGGGTATGACTGTTACCGCAGACATCCCGCCTGCGATTGCGCCTAATGCTACGCTGCGTAATTTCAGACTTAACACCGTCCACCACATATATGCAGCGATGAGCGTGATGACAAAAACTAAAGCTGAGAATTTCAAGATATCTGAAACCGCGTCCGCTTGAAACCCAAGTAAGCGATAGGTGAGAATCGCGCCATATATAGCTGACAGGCTAGATAATGCTGATACGAAACGTGCGCGGCGTGAAATTGTGCTTTGCAAGTTAATCGACTAGACTGTCCCAGAAGTTTTTAGCTTTATCGAAAAAGTTTTGACTTTCTGGACTGGTTTCAATTCCGCCTTCTGAAGCAAATTCTTCCAGTAATTCGCGCTGGCGCTTGTTTAATTTAGCAGGTGTTTCTACGGCGAGTTCGACATACATATCGCCGCGTTGGGGGCTGCGCAGTACGCTCATGCCTTTAGATTTGAGGCGCATGCGTTTTCCAGGCTGACTCCCTGCAGGGATTTTAATTTTGGAGCGCCCGCCATCAATAGTTGGAATTTCAATATCCCCGCCAAGGGCAGCAACTGTCATTGGGACAGGGGCACGGCAGAACAAATTTGCGCCTTCACGTTCAAACAAGTTATGAGGTTTCACCGCGACAAATATATAGAGATCGCCGCGTTGACGGCCCGCACCACTGCCGCGGCGCGGCGCGGCATCGCCTTGTCCGGACAGACGAATACGTGTTCCGTCTTCCACGCCTGCAGGGATAGATACATCTAGGTCCGTTTGCACGCGTGTTTGGCCTTGGCCATCGCATTGTTTACAAGGGTTAGAGACATATTCGCCTTGTCCGCCGCATGTGTGGCATGCGCGTTCCATTGTGAAAAACCCTTGTTGTGTGCGTACGCGCCCTGCGCCGCCGCATGTACCGCATGTTTCAACGCTGGCGCCAGGCTCAGCACCAATTCCGTCGCAACGGTCGCAATCTTCGGCAATAGGTACGGCAATATCGACGTCTTTGCCATTAAATGCTTCTTCTAGTGTGATTTCCATTTCATAGCGTAAATCAGACCCGCGCTGCGCGGCTTGTTTGCGCCCGCCGCCGCCAAACATATCGCCAAAGCCGCCGCCTGCGCCGCCAAATATTTGAGAAAAAATGTCGTTAAAGTCTTGGAAACCGCCTGCGCCGCCCCCCATGCCGCCTTGCTCAAAAGCGCTATGGCCATGACGATCATAGGCTGCGCGTTTCTGATCATCAGATAAGACACCGTAAGCTTCATTAAGTTCTTTAAAGCGGGCTTCAGCTTGTGGATCATCAGGATGACGGTCAGGATGACATGCCATGGCAGCCTTACGGAAGGCAGATTTCATTGTCTTTGCATCCGCGCCCTTATCGACGCCTAGAATTTCGTAATAATCCCGTTTGGCCATGATAACCGTCCCTTATTCGCGGCGTAACCTAATTAAAATATAGGCTTTAAACAAATAAGCCCGCTTTTGGATTTCAAAAGCGGGCCGTTATTTTATTTTGCGAGTTTAAGACGTTTTTTCGTCATCAACATCTTCAAATTCAGCATCAACAATATCATCGTCTTCGGCATCTGCCTGTGCTGATGTTGGGCCAGTGTCTTGCTCTGCTGCTGCATTTGCATAGATAGCTTCGCCCATTTTCATGACTGCGGCCGTCAAAACTTGAACCTTATCTTGGATTAAAGGTGTGTCGTCGGAATCGGCAACTTCGCGCAATTCTTTGATGGCAACTTCAATTGTTTCTTTTTCGTCTTCGCCGATAGAATCGCCGTGTTCCTTGAGGTCTTGCTCTGCTTTATGCGTTAAGGCTTCGGCTTGGTTTTTGGCTTCGGCGAGTTCGCGGCGAGCCTTGTCTTCATCGGCATTGGCTTCAGCATCTTTAACCATCGCGTCAATATCAGCATCGGAAAGACCGCCGCTGGCTTGGATGCGAATTTGCTGCTCTTTACCTGTTGCATTATCTTTGGCTGACACATTGACGATACCGTTGGCATCAATATCAAATGTAACTTCGATTTGAGGCATACCGCGCGGCGCTGGCGGAATACCGACCAGATCAAATTGGCCCAATAATTTATTATCTGCGGCCATTTCGCGTTCACCTTGTGAGACACGAATGGTCACAGCAGATTGATTATCTGCCGCAGTTGAATAGACTTGAGACTTCTTCGTCGGGATTGTTGTATTGCGGTCAATCATGCGAGTGAACACGCCGCCTTCTGTTTCAATACCCAAAGACAGAGGTGTTACGTCAAGCAAGAGAACGTCTTTAACATCACCTTGCAAAACACCTGCTTGAATGGCCGCGCCCATTGCTACAACTTCGTCAGGGTTCACGCCTTTATGTGGTTCTTTACCAAAGAATTTTGTAACAGCTTCTTGAACTGCTGGCATACGTGTCATCCCGCCAACCAAAACAACTTCGTCAATATCTGCCGCTTTTAGGCCTGCATCCGCAATCGCCTTTTTACAGGGAGCGATAGTGCGTTTGATAAGGTCACCGACAAGCGTTTCAAGTTTAGCGCGCGTTAGCTTCATGTTTAAATGCTTCGGGCCAGAGGCGTCGGCTGTGATGAAGGGTAGGTTCACTTCATAAGAGGCTGCGCTTGAGAGTTCTTTTTTGGCTTTTTCAGCTTCTTCGCGTAGACGCTGCACGGCGAGCTTGTCGCCTTTCAGATCAATACCTGTCTCTTTTTTGAATTCAGAGTTGAAGTATTCGACGATGTGCATGTCAAAATCTTCACCGCCGAGGAATGTGTCGCCATTGGTCGCTTTTACTTCGAAAACGCCGTCGCCGATTTCAAGGATAGAGACGTCAAATGTTCCGCCGCCTAAATCGTAAACTGCTATTGTTTTTCCATCTTCTTTGTTCATGCCATAAGCGAGCGCGGCGGCTGTTGGTTCGTTGATGATCCGTAGAACTTCAAGACCAGCAATTTTGCCGGCATCTTTAGTGGCTTGGCGCTGAGCATCATTAAAGTATGCAGGCACAGTGATAACAGCTTGAGTTACCGTAGAGCCGAGGAAGTCTTCGGCGGTTTCTTTCATCTTCGTCAAAATCATCGCTGAGATTTCAGACGGGGACATAACTTTTTCGCGGCCTTGGATATAAGCGTCGCCGCCTTTCCCTTTGACGAGTTTATAAGGTAAAAGTTTAGCGTCTTTTTTAACGCCAGCATCCGTCATTGAGCGTCCGATAAGGCGCTTGACGGCGTAATATGTGTGGTCAGGGTTTGTGACAGCTTGGCGGCGCGCCGTTTGGCCAATCAGCCGCTCTCCGTCATCTGCAAAAGCGACAACGGACGGGGTCGTGCGTGCGCCTTCTGAATTTTCTATGACGCGCGCTTTGTCGCCATCCATGACAGCGACGCAAGAATTTGTCGTACCAAGGTCAATACCAATAACTTTAGACATGGTGTGCTCCATTTTGTTTGGGTCTGTAGCCAGAGCCCGTATATATTAAGTTTCATAAGGCGCGTTCATATGCGCCGCCCTGTTGAAAGCGATATGGGGACACATTTTAACGGTGCAAGGGGGAAGGACATATTTTATAAGATAAAGTCTAGAATTTTTCAGACGTTTCGCCGAGATTTGACCTCATTTGTAACTCCCAGTCAGAACATTTGCATTTCCCTGCGGTTTTCGCCAAAGACTGATAAGGCAAGGCGTAATGAGATAAAGAGACGGTTAGGCAGTATTATGAGAGCAGTCATGGCGAATGTCTTAGCTATAAGCACAAGTTTCATGGATACCGAAGGTGTTTTCACACAGTTTTTCTTCAAAAATGCGAAAGTCATTCACGGCGGCAATTCATGACGGTTAAGACATCAAATATGTCAGGCAATATGCCGGGCTTTGCGCAAGGCTTCGCCCATTACCCGCTATATTTTGATATTCAGGCGCAACAAGCTTTAATTGACGCGGTTAAATTGGGCGCGGCGACGGCACCGTTTTATCAACCAACGATGCCAAAAACGGGCGCTCCTCTCTCAGTCGCTATGAGTAATTTTGGCCCGCTTGGTTGGGTAACAGATAAAGATAAAGGCTACCGCTATGAGACGGTTCACCCTAAAACAGGAAGACCATGGCCTCAGCTGCCAAAGTTATTACAAGATTTATGGGATGATGTGAGCGGGTGCAAAGCGGCTCCCGAAGCCTGCTTGATTAATTGGTACCGCGAAGACACAAAGATGGGGCTACATATTGACCAAGATGAGCTAGAGGCGCGCGCGCCTGTTGTGTCGGTATCATTGGGTGACCCTGCGATGTTCCGCCTTGGAGGACCTACGCGCGGTGGGCCTACACGCGGGGTGAAGTTATTTTCTGGCGATGTTGTTGTGTTGGGCGGCGCGTCGCGCATGTGCTATCATGGTGTGAGCAAGGTGTATTACGGGCAAAGCGCCCTTGTTCCGCGCGGCGGGCGAATAAACCTAACCATGCGGCGCGTGAACCTTGTTGATCGCAGCGCAGATTGAACATCTTAACATTTTTGCATGGAAGGTGATACGCGTTCTGGTTCCCTTTGGGCTTTTCAAAATACCTCAATGCGGTAAGCATCGTTTAAACTGCCTATTTGGACGAACGAAAAGAGATTCCCCATGTCTAATATTTTTACGCCGCTAACGCTCCCTAATGGTCAGATCGTACCCAATCGTCTGTGCAAGGCGGCGATGGAAGAAAACATGGCCGAAGCGGGTCAAATCCCAGGCAGCGCTTTGGTTAATCTTTATCAAAAATGGGCCGAAGGCTCGCCGGGAATGATCTTAACAGGTAATGTCATGATAGATCCGAGCGCAATGACAGGAGCAGGCGGTGTGGTGCTTGAGCAAGATAGCTTGGGCGATGCACGTGTGCGTAACCGCTTTGAGGCTTGGGCTAAGGCAGGAAAATCGGGCGGGGCGCAACTTGTCATGCAGATATCTCATCCGGGGCGGCAAATATATGCAGCGCAAGGTACGCAGCCTGTATCAGCTTCGGCAACGCAACTGAATATGGGTTCTGATGTGGCCAACAAAATGTTTAGCCAAGCGCGAGCGTTAGAGGGTGATGAAATTCGCGGCATTATTCGCCGTTTTGCAGAAACGGCACTGGCGGCACAAAGCGCAGGTTTTGACGGCGTTCAAATTCATGCCGCCCATGGATATTTACTTGCGCAATTTCTCTCGCCGCTCACCAATTTACGCGAAGATGAATGGGGCGGATCGTTAGAGAACCGCGCAAGGCTTTTGCTTGAGGTTATTCGTGCTATTCGTGCGCGTGTAACGGACAGTTTTATTGTCGGGGTGAAACTGAACTCTGCTGATTTTCAAAAGGGTGGATTTGATGTGGAAGATGCGCGGCAAGTCGTTGAATGGCTTAACGCTGAAGCGGTTGATTTTGTCGAAATTTCTGGCGGTAGCTATGAAAGTGCTGCGATGATGGGCAGCGCCGCAGATGGACGTTTGAACAGTACGGAACGGCGTGAAATTTATTTTCTGGATTTCGCTAAAGACATTGCAAAGACGGCAAAAATGCCGCTCATGGTGACGGGCGGAGTGACGAAACGCGCAACGGCGCAGATGGCGCTGACCGAAGACGGTGTGGACATGATTGGGATTGCGCGCGCGATGGCCTATCACCCTATGCTGCCCGCACAATGGA
>JBDVGI010000161.1:0-11127 GCA_039962885.1 Litorimonas sp.
CCTTGCGCTGTTTTTTGCGCATTTTTTGGGTCTTCCCCAAGACTGTCAAAATAAGCCCGAAAGGACGGATCAACACTCGCAGGATTCGCTGTATAGCGAGCCTGCATTTGCTCTAAATAAGCGGCATTTCCGCCATCCAAAAAGAGCGTGTCCAAGAAGCTTTGATTTTGCTCCGACCGGGGTTTATCGGTCATATTATCCTGCCTTTATAACGAGTTAGCTATGAACTAACTGCCGAGTAAATCCATCATTGTCTCGCCGAGCTTAGCAGGGCTTGCTGATACGCGAATACCTGCCGCTTCCATCGCTGCGATCTTATCTTCCGCGCCGCCCTTGCCGCCAGATACAATCGCGCCAGCATGGCCCATTGTACGGCCCGGAGGCGCTGTGCGGCCCGCGATAAAGCCAACCATTGGCTTCTTAATGCCTTTTTTCGCCATATGCGTGATATATTCCGCAGCTTCTTCTTCGGCAGAACCGCCAATTTCGCCGATCATAATGATTTGTTTAGTGTCATCATCGTGCAAGAATAGCTCAAGGCAATCAATAAAGTTTGTTCCATTAATCGGGTCCCCGCCAATGCCAATCGCTGTTGTTTGTCCCAGACCAACTTGTGTGGTTTGATAGACAGCTTCATATGTCAACGTTCCTGAACGTGAGACAACGCCGCAGCTACCCTGCTTGAAAATTTTACCCGGCATAATGCCGATTTTACACTCATTTGGGGTTAAAACGCCCGGGCAATTTGGCCCAATAAGGCGAGACTTGGAGCCTTGCAAAGCGCGCTTAACTGGGATCATATCCGCAACAGGGATACCTTCTGTGATGGCGATGATAAGTTCCATCTCAGCGTCGATAGCCTCGAGAATTGAATCCGCAGCAAAGGGCGGCGGGACATAAATCACAGAAGCGCTCGCGCCAGTCGCATGTTTGGCTTCGGCCACTGTGTCAAAATTTGGCAGTCCAATATGCGTCGTCCCGCCTTTGCCAGGCGTAACACCGCCAACACATTTCGTGCCGTATGCTATGGCTTGCTCTGTATGGAACGTGCCGGTTTTACCCGTCATGCCCTGTGTGATAACTTTGGTATCTTTATTTATTAATACTGACATATTTCACCTAATAGATTAACCTGGAGTACCCAGCTTCATAACGATTGAAAGAATTGACCCAGAAACCTCAACGCCATCTTGCTTTGGGCTAGGAACTTTACCTGCTACACATCCTGCTTGTAACTCGACAACAGAATTATCGATATTTACACCAATTAAATATGCACCAGAACGGTCAGATGGAAGAAATTTCGCAGTGTTATGATCAAACATCATGAACGCACGAAGACAATGTTGTGCACAGAGATCAGGATTCACATTAGGAACATAAAAATGAATATCATTTTTAAAAGTTAATATATTTAACCCTGTCTTATTCACAACATACTGACGACCGCCCTCTACATCACGATAAACTGTATCTTCAAAATCATCGAGAGAGCCAACAAAAGTATTATGGGGTAATAATTTTTGAGCATTTGAAACTGCTCTAATAATGAAGGGAACCAAGTTCTCTTCTTCAAATGTTGTCCCAGTAGTTTTTTTCTGCTTCTTCTTACGGCCAAACATCGCGACTATCCCTGAACAGCCTTAACAATCTTCTGCGCCGCATCATCAAGGTCGTCCGCAGCGATTACGTTAAGGCCGCTCTCATTGATGATTTTCTTACCCGCTTCGACGTTCGTACCTTCAAGACGAACAACGAGCGGCACTTCGAGTCCAACTTCTTTGACCGCATCAACAGTGCCTTGGGCAATAATATCGCATTTCATGATACCGCCAAAGATATTGATCAAAATACCTTTAACTTTGTCATCAGAGGTCAAGATTTTGAACGCAGCCACAATATTTTCTTTCGTCGCGCCGCCGCCAACATCGAGGAAGTTGGCAGGCTCTGCCCCGTAAAGCTTGATGATATCCATTGTCGACATCGCAAGACCCGCACCATTGACCATACAGCCAATATTGCCGTCGAGAGCGACATAGGACAGATCGAACTTTTTAGCTTCCGTTTCTTTGGAGTCTTCTTCGGTAATATCGCGAAGCTCTTGAATGTCTTTATGACGGAACAACGCGTTTTCATCAAAGCTGATTTTCGCATCCAAGCAATGCAAACGGCCATCTTCGGTGACGATTAACGGGTTAATTTCCATCATCGCCATGTCTTTGGCTAGGAACCCATTATATAATGTGCGGCCAAGCTTGTTGGCTTGCTTTGCCAAATCACCTGTTAATCCCAGCGCTTTGGCCAATATACGCCCATGATGCGGCATGAAACCCGTCGCAGGGTCTATGTCGAAATTAATGACTTTTTCTGGTGTATCATGCGCGACAGCCTCGATATCCATACCGCCTTCGGTAGAAACGATGAACGACACACGCGATGTCTCGCGGTTAATAATAATCGAGAGATAAAGCTCACGATCAATGTCAGAGCCATCTTCAATATAAAGACGGTTGACTTGCTTACCATCGTCGCCCGTTTGTGCCGTCACAAGATGTGCGCCGAGCATTTGCTTGGCGTTTTCAACAACTTCGTCAACAGACCAAGCCAAACGTACGCCGCCCGCTTCGCCTGCGCTATCTTCGACAAACTTACCTTTGCCGCGACCGCCTGCGTGGATTTGCGATTTCACAACCCATAGCGGGCCGCCCAATTCTTTGGCCGCAGCCTCCGCTTCATCCGCTGAAAAAATAGCGACTCCGTTCGAAACAGGCGCTCCGAGCGATTTGAGGACAGCTTTGCCCTGATATTCGTGTATATTCATGAAAAATGGTCCGCGTTCGTTTACTCACCAATCGAAACCCCCTCTCGGGGGCGTCAAACTCAGAAAAGCTTATAGCAGGGGGAAGTTTCCTCGCAAGTAAAACTCGCGTCCACTGCCTAAAAACATAGTGTGTAACTCTGTGATGTGGTTCGTGAGCGAATCAAGTGCTCTACCCCAAGGCCGTCACGAAGCATTCTGACCATAAACATAATGTGGATCATCAGAAATAGCAGGGATATTGTCGACATTATAAAGCCATTTTGACCCAAGCGCTTCGGCGGTTTTGATACTGGCAATATTATCCATAGCGATGGTATGAACCACGCGCTTCCAGCCGAGTGTTTCAAAAGCGTAATTCACACAGGCACGGCTCGCTTCGGCGGCAAAACCTTTGCGCCAATGTTGTTTCGCAATTGTCCAACCAATTTCTGGCTCTGGCCATCCCTCCGGGTTCCACGGCCCAACGCGGCCCACCCAGTCTCCGCTCGATTTCTCTATCACGGAATAAAAACTATAACCCCAAATGGCTTGGTGTCCAATGACCGTCGCCATATGCCGCCACGCTTGCGCGCGGCTCATCCCTGGCCCACCGCCAAGCCCCGCCATTGTTTCTTTATCAGCAAAACATGTCGCCCAAGCCTCAAAATCAGTGGCAGGGTCGACATGGCGCAGAATAAGCCGCGGGGTTTCTAGGACGATTTTCATACTGCATTTATAACCATAAAAAAAGCGGGCGACTAGGCCCGCTTCTTAAAACACATATTTTCGCTCCGCCTAATCGCGTAGCGCAGGTTCCATTTCCTGACATTCAGCGATGATTTTCTCCACCGCTGCAACGGATTTCATAAACATTTCGCGCTCGTTATTTTTGAGGCGAATATTCATCACTTTCTCAATACCTTTGCCGCCGATCATAGCTGGCGCGCCGACATAAAGGCCGCGAACACCTGCGATTTGACCAGAAAGGCGAACCGCACATGGCAAAATACGTTTCTTATCACGCAGATAAGATGTCGCCATTTCAATCGCAGATTCTGCGGGTGCATAATAGGCTGAACCATTGCCCAAAAGACCAACGATCTCACCGCCGCCTTTACGTGTACGTTCAACAATCGCGTCGATGCGATCTTGGGTCGTCCACTTCATTTTAATCAGATCAGGAATCGGCACGCCGTTCACAGTCGAATAGCGCGTCAGCGGAACCATTGTATCGCCGTGACCACCTAGAACGGAAGCGTGAACATCTTCGACAGAGCATTTAAACTCATCAGCGAGGAAATGACGGAAACGCGCACTATCCAAAACACCTGCCATACCCACAACTTTACGCGGTTGTAGGCCAGAGAATTTTTGCAATGCCCATACCATCGCATCGAGCGGGTTAGTGATACAAATCACAAAGGCTTTCGGAGCATATTGCTTGATACCTTCCGCTACTTGTTTGATGACGCCTAAGTTTTTGCTGACAAGGTCTTTGCGGTCCATGCCCGGTTTCCGCGGAAAGCCTGCCGTGATGATGCAAACATCTGCGCCTGCAATATCGGCATAATCATTCGTGCCTTTGAGGTTGACGTCTTTACCGAAAACTGGCGCGGCTTCGGACAGATCAAGAGCTTTACCTTTGGCTGGTCCTTCGAAAATATCGAATAAAACGACATCGCCAAGTTCTTCGCGCGCTGCAATATGCGCCAACGTTCCGCCGATCATACCTGCACCAATTAAGGCTATTTTCGCTCTTGCCATTATTTTATCTCCTGAAAAAAATGAATTTGGGAGTTTCTTACCGACTAACGCACCCTTTCGCAATGAAAACTCAGGAATATGTCTTCACATTTAAGCAAAGGACAAACCGCGCCCGCACCTTGCTAGTAAAGCGATGTTTCTTTATATTAAAACTGATCGGAGTTCATATGGAAAATGCGACCAGTTTCGGCACCCAAGCTGATATTTATGCCGCCGCGCGGCCATCCTACCCTGACGCGCTTTTTGATTGGATAGAGCAACACGCACCCGCACTTGAGCAAGTCTGGGATGTCGGAACAGGCTCAGGGCAAGCGGCGCGATCTTTGGCAAAGCGCTTTAAAAATGTTCACGCTACCGATATTGATAGTGCACAAATCAAACAAGCCCTTCCCGCCCATAACATCACCTATGTGTCCGCACCGTCGGATGCCTCTGGCCTAGCCGATGACAGCGTCGACGCAATCACAGTTGCCACGGCTTTGCATTGGTTTGATTTTTCAACCTTTTGGCAAGAAGCCGCGCGCGTAGGCCGTAAGGGCGCATTGTTTTGCGCATGGACATATCACGCCATAGAAGCACAAGCCGACATACGCGGAAACCTTATCATGCCTATACGCGACATCATTGAACCCTATTGGTCAGATGGAAACCGTTTAAGTTGGCGCGGTTATCCCGCAGATGAAGTCGGTATGCCATTTAGCGAAATCAAGACGCCTGTCTTCACGATGGAACTCTCATGGACCCCCGCGCAACTTATCCAATTTATGAACTCTTGGTCAGCACATAAGCGCGCACGCGAAGATGGCCATAGTGCAAATTTAAAGGCGATTGAAACGCAGGCCCTTGCAAGATTTGACAACACCCCGCGCAAGTTAACACTGCCCATTCAAACTTTGGCAGGCCGTATTGATTAACCCTTAGAAGCTTATTTTAACCGCCTTATTTTTGCACAAATTTCGTTACTTTATCGGCAATCACCTCTGGAATTTCTTCGGTTAAAAAGTGCGCATTATCTGGGAAAACATGGATGTTTTCGCCTTTAATGTTAAACCCTGCCTGCAAGCTTTCGATTTGCTTTGAGGTTAGGGTTTTGTCTTTCTCGCCCCACATCACAAGCACGTCTGTATCGTAACTTGGCCAAAGCGTTTGGTGTTCATCTAACCGCGCGAATTGTTCATCATTAAGGCCCGTAAAAAAGCTATAAATCGCACCATCCGCACCCTCTCGCATGGGCCGCACATAACCAAAACATTCATTTTCTGAAAGGCTGTGCTTCCCCGTCAACCCTAGATCGCCAAAGACTTTATCCAAAATAGCTACACTGGTTAGCGCGCTACTATAGGCCCGCGAGATTTGACGCGTTAGGAAACCTGCATTCAAATCAGGGTCGTTAAACCCGTCTTGGTCGACAATTGTATTTAACACAATAAGACCGTCAACTTTGGTAGGGGCATCACGCAACATCTCCCACGCGACAAGCCCGCCCATATCGTGCATTAATATAGTATAGTTCTCCACACCGCGCGCCGCGAGCAGCGCTTCAACACGTCTAGCGTGAGCCACAGAACTATAAATATCGTCCTCATTTTCAGGTTTATCGCTAGACCCATATCCAAGTAAATCAACCGTAATAACACGCATATTTGGCGTTAATTTACCGATAAGTTTACGGTACATCCAAGAAGATGTCGGAACGCCATGTAGCAACACAACCGTCTTCCCTTCTCCGTGATCTGTAAAGGCAATATTGCCCGTCGGGGTTTCAAAAAGGCTTTGCTGCGCGCGGTGATCTTTATACTCTTCAGGCGTTACATATTTATCTGTGACGGCAGAACTTATCGTTATTGGGTCGGGTTGAGTCGCGCAGCTCACAAGACCTAGACTTAAAATAGCTGCCAAAGCTGTTTTAACGATAAGCTGCATATGTTCCTCCAAGATCCTTATGCGCTTGTGTAAACGTGAGGCGTCGCCTGCGCTAGAGGGAATTTACAAGGCCTGCATAATGATCATTCTATGGCGCAGGTATATTCATGCAAGACGGGTTGGATTGCTTTAAACCCTGTAAATATTCCAGCGGCGACAAGCTTCCATATTGTAGTTTTGATATGATGATCTTGACCTTGTATAAAAAATCAGGATCGCGAACAGGGAAAGCGGTCTTGGAACTCAATATTCCTTTCCACTTAGACGTTGGTGGTTCAACACGTATGCCATTTTCTTCTAAGATTAAACTACCCGTGCGTAATTTGAACCACTTGCCTTCATAATGGAAAAAATCAAAATCCACATATGGCTCGGGCAAGACGCCATTTGCGCAAATTTTTCTAACACGCCCATCCTCTAAGGGAATATCATAGATATACCAACCAAGTTTCCCGCCATTCAATACAACATTTCCATGACCAAACACGTCCTGAGGCGTATAGCCAGAAGCAGCCAAATCAGTCACATCAACGGGACGGTTTCTAATTTCGGCCTGCACAAAAAACCAACGCCCCATAATAGCTATGAAACTAATCAGTAAAATAGTTAGGCAGATTTTGGTTATTTTTAAAATCAAATCGCCCCCATAATTCGTCGCTCGCTCAAATAATCATGACTGCGCATTTCGATGAGGCGCGAGGCCGTGCGTTCAAATTCAAACGCGCCAGTTCCGTCAACATAAAGCTCATGCGGTTCAACGGCTGCGCTCATGATAAGTTTTGTGCGCGTTTCATAAAGCGCGTCTATCAGCGTGACAAAGCGTTTGGCCTCATTACGGTTCTCAGGCCCCATCTGCGGAACATTTTCCAAAACCAGAGTTTGAAACGCCTGAGACAAGCGCAGGTAATCTGCCGCCCCCAAAGGCTCGCCGCATAGTCTATCAAAACTGGTTCGTGCTGTCCCTGCGGCGGTGCGTTCTAAAACTAATTTGCGCCCCTGAACGCTCAAGCAAGTTTCTCGCGGAGCCGCGGCCCCGATCAAACGATTCCAGGCTGCATCAACTCCCGCATTTGCACTGGTCCCTAACGGAGCATAATAGACAGGCGCAGATGTCAACTGTCGTAAGCGGTGGTCTTGCTCCCCTACAAATTCATGGATGATTAAATGTTCTGGCATCATTTCTATGAAAGGTTCAAATAATTGACGGTTCAAGCCGTGTTTATAAAGGTCAATGGGCGGACGATTAGACGTCGCAACAACAATTACGCCTCGCGCCCATAGCGTTTCGAATAGGCGCGACAATAACATGGCATCGGTAATGTCTGTGACATGAAACTCATCAAAGCATAGCAGGTAAGATTGCGCCGCTATCTCCTTGGCAATCGGATCGATAGGGTCGCCCGTCTTTAACGGGTCTTTGCGCCATGCATTGATACGGCTATGCACATCGAGCATAAATGCGTGAAAATGCGTTCGGCGTTTTGCCGCAATCGGCGCGGCTTCAAAAAACCAATCCATCATCATGGATTTCCCGCGGCCAACTCCGCCCCACATGTAAAGCCCTTTAGGCGTGTCATGTTTTTTCAAAAAACGCTGCAGAAAATTCGGCGCATGATCCGGTAGCCGTTCTAGCAAATCATCCAGCGCTTGGCCCGCAATAAGTTGGGCCTCATCGCGGATGAGCGTGCCGTCCTCATAAAGTCCTGTTAATTTTTGACCTATCACCCCCATTAGGCAGGTGCAACGCTGAGCAAAACAATCCCTACGGCCAGCAAACCAAAGGCTAGACTGACAAGGGCATAAAAGAGCGGCTTATTTCGGATAGGTGCAGGTTCCATATGGTGTCCTAACGCGTGCAGATATAGCGTCAAGCCCCAGACAGGAAGCAGATGGATATCACCCGACTGCCCAAACGGTAAAATACCCCTGATATCTCGTGTAATAATGCGTAGAAAACTCAAGTATAATTTGGACAAGATAATTATTTTTTCAAAAACACATAATTAACATTTCGTTCATGTAGCGTTTATGTTAACTCCCATACATAGTTTATTGGAGGACGTGTACTAGCACGTCATTAGGGGGCTCATTAGGGAGTCTAATCATTTGGAGGTTCCTGAAAATGGAAGACAAAGCATCACAAATTAACCAAGCCTTATCCGGCATATTACCAGAAAGCCTGCAATTTCTCGCAGGCCCTATCGTCGCGGCTATTATTATCTTAGTCGGCTATTTCATTTCAAAAATCGCTGCAGCCCTTGTATCTGGCGCCATTAACCGTACAGGCCTTGGCAAAAGAGCCCAGACAACTGGCGGCAATATCGGCAAATCATTATCCAAAGCTGTTGGATGGGTTGTCTGGCTTATTTTCATTCTTATGGGGCTCGCACAATTCCCCGCCGTTAGTAAGTCTCTAGAACCTATCAATGGCATGATGAAGAACATTTTCAATTACCTGCCGCAGCTCGCCATCGGTGCAGTTGTTCTAGGTGTTGGCCTTATGCTTTCAAAAGTTGTGAAAGAAGCCTTATCTTCAACGCTAGAAGCCGCGCAAGTTGACCGTTTAGCGTCTAAACTTGGCATGAGCTCTGAAGAAGATGCCTCATCAAGCTCACTCGCTCGTAGCCTTGGCGGACTTGCTGCTGCTATCGTAACTATCATTTTTGCTGTCACGGCAATTGGTATCTGGGACATCCCAGGCGTGTCAGAACCTGTCTCTAATGTTCTTAACACGATCCTTGGTTACATCCCGCGCATTATTGGTGCAGCGATCATCCTTGGCATCTTTATCTTTATTGGACGATTTGTTTCAAATCTCGCTAAAAACACGTTACCAGCGTTAGGTGTTGATAAGTCACTGACTGCAGTTGCTAGTCTTGATGGCGACGGGCCGAACTTTGTACCGTCAAACGTCGTTGCAACAATTAGCTTTGTTGGTATCGTTTTAATGGGTCTGACTGCGGCGATGAATACGCTTGGAATTCCTGAACTGACAAATGTCTTTAACACATTGCTAGAAGTTGGCGGACGTATTGTTCTAGGGTCAGTCATTATTGGCGCAGGTTTCTTCATTGCAAATTTCGTCTCGAAAATTGTCACACAAACATCTGGCGACCTCGCTGGTAAGATTGTCAAATATGTCACAATCATAATTGTCACATTTATGGGCCTAGAAACAATGGAACTTGGCAAACACATCGTTAATACAGCCTTTAAATACAGCCTTGGCGCAGCAGCCGTTGCTGCGGGCATTGGCGGCGCGATTGCCTTTGGTCTTGGCGGACGCGAATGGGCGGGCAAAAAGCTCAATGAGTGGATGCCTGCGAAGACAACACGTAAGAAGTAAACCTCTTACACTTACGCTGTTCAAACACAGTTTAAACGTAGTTTAAAGCCGCCCTCCCCGTCATGGGAAGGGCGGCTTTTTTATGCCTATTATAGGTAGTCTTTGAACGCTAAGCGTGAATATTTGCAATCGCTTGCACGGCCTCTGGCGTTAGGTCTTCTAGCGCAATCAAGGCCTCAATACGGGTCTTGCAAATCTCATAGACATCAGAAAATGCCTGCTGCCGCGCAGCCAAAGGCTCTATATATGCAGGGTCATCGGCAGGCCAATGCGCTTTGATATGCTGCCCTGGGAAAATTGGACAAACCTCATTCGCGGCATTTGAGCAAACCGTTATTACAATATCCATAGAAGGCCCCTCATCAGAAGGCATGTCACCCGCGCCTTCGGTTTTGGGACTAAACTCGTCCCAAGACTTCGAACGGTATAAATCTGTGCGGTGGCCACGATTTTGCAATTCCTTAAGACCATCAGGATGCGGAACACCGCTAGGACGGCTCCCCGCCGACCATCCCATCCACACACGCCCATTAGCTGTCTGTTGGCCTAAATCATTCATCAAAGCTTCGGATAAAATAGACCTCGCTGAATTACCTGTACACAGAAACAACACATTAAGCGGGGCAGAGCGAGATAGAGTCATGGTTTTCCTTTTAAGACGAAAATAGCATAAATGTGACTATCAATTCGCTTGCCAATTTGCAGCGCGCTCGTCAATAAGGCTATGTGCATATTGTTGATGAACTCATATTAGAACGCGCGCCAAGGCTAGTAAATAAACCGCGACTTTTTAAACACATCAAGCCGTGGCTCTATCGTTTGCTCGATTATAATAAAGCCGTATCTGTTGTAGATACCATCATGCCAATGACGGGCCGGGATGCCTTTGACCATATCACACAGCGCGTAAACCCTGACATCCGCATCACAGGAGCCGAGAACATACCTGCCTCTGGCCGCTGCGTCATTATCGCCAATCATCCAACAGGACTGGCCGATGGCATGGCTGTCTTTAAAGCCTTGGCTCCAAGACGTCCTGAACATATTTATCTTGCTAATGCCGATGCGCTGCGCGTGATTCCTAAGGGCGAGGACATCATCATACCTGTTGAGTGGGTAAAGGATAAACGTACCCACCAAAAAGCACGGC
Organism: Litorimonas sp.; assembly: GCA_039962885.1. Lineage (GTDB taxonomy): Bacteria > Pseudomonadota > Alphaproteobacteria > Caulobacterales > Maricaulaceae > Litorimonas. The sequence goes on from JBDVGI010000161.1 coordinate 10,984, forward strand.
AGACTTTAATTTCTACGAAAAAAGCTATCCAAAATAACACATGTGTGGTCATCTTCCCAAGCGGCGTTCTGGGCAAACTGACATGGCGCGGCATTAAAGATAAGCCTTGGCAAAATAGCGCGGCCATGCTTGCAAAAAAATATG
>JBDVGI010000162.1:0-6762 GCA_039962885.1 Litorimonas sp.
ATGAAACCATAAATTTGTAAGATTTTTGCCTTGCGGTCTTTACCCTCCGGATCCGCGACAATGACGGCTTGGTTTTTCTTCATTTTACCACGCAAAACACGGCCAATACCAATGACGCCAGTATAGCTGTTGTAATCCAACGCGGAGACTTGCAGCTGCAGCGGCGCGTCAGGATCAACATTTGGTACAGGAACATGCTTCACGATAGTCTCAAACAAGGCGGTCATATCTTCGCCTTCATGATTGACTTCATGCGAGGCCCACCCATTGAGCGCAGAAGCATAGACAACGGGAAAATCCAACTGATCGTCGGTCGCGCCAAGGCGAGCAAATAAATCAAACGTCTGATCCACCGCCCAATCAGGACGCGCGCCATTCCGGTCAACCTTATTAACCACCACAATTGGGTTAAGGCCTTGGGCCAACGCTTTTTTTGTTACAAATGTTGTTTGCGGCATTGGGCCTTCGACGGCATCTACGAGCAACACAACAGAATCTACCATGGACAGGACGCGTTCGACCTCACCGCCAAAGTCCGCATGGCCTGGTGTATCAACGATGTTAATGCGCCAATCCGTGCCTTTTTTATCATCCCAACGAATAGCTGTGTTTTTGGCAAGAATTGTAATTCCGCGCTCTTTTTCAATGTCATTGGAGTCCATGACACGTTCTTCGCGCTCGCCGCGCTCGGTTAGAGTACCAGACTGGCGTAAAAGCTTGTCCACGAGCGTTGTCTTACCGTGGTCAACGTGAGCCACAATAGCAACATTGCGGAGAGTTTGAATAGAGTCAGTCATGGCGTATTTACCTATTAAATCTTATGCTGCGCGCATTAACCTATATGCGCATAAAGTCTAGTGCTGTTTTTCGGGTAATACGGCTTGATTTAAGCTTGAAAGCTAACACAAACATGCCACATAGAGCAGATATAATTCACAAAATTGTTTTCCGAATGGACATAACATGCGCACAGATATAGCTCCTGCTCCGACACGCCTATCCGATTACAAAGCTCCAAGCCATAAAATCGAGAGCGTTTATCTGAATTTTGACCTCTCGCCAAAACGCACGAGGGTCAAATCAAAGTTAGAAATCACACGGTTGCGCGGCGACGCATTAGAGCTTAACGGCGAAAATATAGAACTTGTGTCGGTACGAATGAACGGGGAATTGATGCCGCGCTCTAGCTACCGTCTTACACAAGAATATTTGATTATCAAAGACACACCTGAGCGCTTCACACTCGAAATAGAAACAACATGCGACCCAAGCACGAATTCGACCTTAATGGGCCTTTATGTGTCTGGCGGGCGCTTTTGCACGCAATGCGAGGCCGAGGGGTTTCGCCGCATCACATATTACCTTGACCGTCCCGATGCCTTATCAGTCTTTACTGTCCGCGTAGAAGCCGCTCTGAAAGATTATCCGCACCTTTTGGCAAATGGGAATATGATAGATAGCGGCGCAGCCGCAGCTGGACGGCATTTCGCCGTTTGGCACGACCCCTTTCCCAAACCCTGCTATCTCTTTGCGCTCGTAGCGGGCGAATTTGATATTTTAGAGGATAATTTCACCACTATGAGCGGGCGAGATATTCCATTGTCTATCTTTGTGGATACGGGCAATGCAGCCAAAGCAGAATATGCTATGGACGCACTTAAGCGGTCTATGAAGTGGGATGAGGAGGCCTTTGGCCGAGAATATGACCTTGATCGTTTCATGGTCGTTGCCGTGCGTGATTTCAATTTCGGAGCTATGGAGAATAAGGGGTTGAATATTTTCAACTCTGTCCTGATCCTAGCAGAAGCCGAAACAGCCACGGATATGAATTTCGAACGTATCGAATCTGTGGTTGCTCACGAATATTTCCATAATTGGACAGGCAATCGCATCACCTGTCGGGATTGGTTTCAGCTATGCCTCAAGGAAGGTTTTACAGTCTACCGCGACCAACAGTTTTCTGCCGACCAACGCGGCGCTGCGGTACAACGCATCAAAGATGTACGGGCGCTACGCTCGCGCCAGTTTCTCGAAGATGGCGGCCCTCTCGCCCATCCTGTGCGGCCCAACGCATATCTGAAGATCGACAATTTCTATACCGCCACGATCTATGAGAAAGGTGCAGAGCTTATACGCATGTTGCACACATGGCTTGGAGCTCAGCAATTTCGCAAGGCGAGCGATTTGTATTTCGAGCGCCTAGACGGAACCGCAGCGACAATTGAGCAATTCATTGCGTGTTTTGAAGACGCTACTGGGCAAGACCTTTCTCAATTCATGTTGTGGTATGAACAAGCAGGCACGCCCGCTTTGAAAGTCAAGCGCGACCTCAAAAATCATCAGGTAACATTGTCTCAAACAACACCCAAAACACCGGGGCAAAACACCAAGAAACCTGTTGTTATTCCAATTAAATGGCAGGCAATTGGAGATCACGGCCCCATTAATGATCCGCAATTAAGCGTCTTAACCCATAAAGATATGACACTTGATTTGCCGCAGTCAGACACCCCTTATAGCCTGTCAATTTTACAAGATTTTTCGGCTCCTGTCATTTTAGACAGCGGCGCAACCTCGCAAGATTTACTGCGTTTAATGCGTCATGACTCCAACTCATTTAACCGATGGGAAGCCGGACAGACTTTGGCGAAAAATCTAATGTGCGATATGACGCGCGCGATAGAAATGGGCAAAACTCCCAAGGTCAACAAAGCGCTGGTTCAATATTGTAACGCTTTAAAAGACACATTAAATGATGATAGTTTTGACAATAATTTTAAAGCATTAGCCCTAACCCCTCCGTCAAGCGGAGATGTGATGCAGGCCCTAACGCAAGCTGATCCTTTGGCTATCGCCGAAGCAACACATTGGCTCTCTCGCGCCATCGGTGATTACCTGCAAGAGGATTTATTACAGGTCTATCAATCCCTATCAACGGATACACACTTTAGCCCCGACGCGGCGGCGGCGGGACGGCGAGCGCTCAAAAACCGCGCTCTAGCGCTACTGGCCTCTTGTCAAAACCCGCAAGCGGCAAGCCTAACAACAAACCAACTCGCCAGCGCAAGCAATATGACAGATGAGTTAGCGGCCCTAGTAACACTCACACGACTTGGCGGGGCGCGTGTTGATCACATGATGGAAGACTTCTTCACCCGCTGGACACATGATCCTCTTGTGATTGATAAATGGTTTTCCGTTCAATCTATGCGCAACCATGTGGGCGGCATAGACGCTCTTAAAGCGTTAACAGAGCATCCAGCCTATGACCCAACAAATCCAAACCGCGCCCGCGCGTTAATTGGCGGATTTGCGATGGGTAATGCAAAATTATTTCATAAATATGACGGTAGCGGATACGCCTTTTTCACAGATCAAGTTCTGGATATGGATAGCCGAAACCCAAGCATAGCCGAACGATTACTAGGAGCTTTTGAGGTTTGGAAAAAACTGGATAATCATCGCCAAAACCTTATTCAGGCTCAATTAACCCGTATCATTGCCGCGAAACCATCAAAGAACACCTTAGAGATTGCGCAAAAAACTTTAGGTTAAAGCTACTATACGGCAGGAAAATATACTCAAATAGTAACGAGATTTTAGGACGATTAGCTTATGCCACCCCTATGATCTCATTAAACAAAGCTAAAAAAACTCAAACGCCTCGTGAAGCTGATAGCAGTTTACACACAGCCAAGGGGTTTCGCGACCATGTCTCAGAGCAGCGATTTTCTGTTTTTCAGCAACCGATAGTTTCGTTAGATACTGGAAAAGTCCATCATCATGAATGGCTCGTGCGGTTTGACGAAAGCGACCAACTCGAAGGCGTTTTAAGGCCCGCAGAAATTAGCGGCGTCATTCGTGATCTTGACCTATCTATGCTTGCTCAAGCTATTTTAGTGTTAAATGACAATCCCGAGGACACAGGAATTGCAATTAATTTATCCGGAGCATCGGTCGACAAGTCAAGTTTTAAAAGCTCTGTCTTTGCCTGTCTAACAGCCCTAGCCGCATCGCCAACAAAATTAGTGATAGAGTTGACGGAAAGCTGGAACATGATTTCACTTTTACATGCACAAGATTTGCTCAGTCAGTTAAAATCTCAAGGCCATCCAATATGTCTTGATGATGTTGGCGCGGGGGCAGCCTCTATTCGTTACCTACGGGCTCTGCCTTCTAATTGGTTGAAAATTGACGGCGGGTTTGTTGCCGCTGCCTTAAATAACATGCGTGATCGCGCGATTTTAAAGGCCTTACTGTCGTTACGCGAAGCTTTAGATGTACGCTTTATCGCCGAAGGTGTTGAAAACAAGGAAATTCTCGATTTTGTGACGACTTTAGGCTTTGATGCCGCTCAAGGTTTCGCAATTGGAAAACCAGTCCCTGAAACACGTATTTAAGTAAAAAATGACCTGAAAATGCATTTTTTTTGGTAATTTAAACAATTCCTTAACGACGATTTGGTCGACATGTGATTAATATAAACTGACGTAGACTGTTTGATTCGAAAGACAAATTTGTGGCTAATAGCTCTGTAAATCCTCAAATGCCTCCGCCGCCCTTTCAGCAGGCTCCATCTGAGCATACTCAACCTGCTGACGTTACACAAAACTCGCAAAATCGTATTTCGGCTATCGTAAGTTCCCCGGCAGCCGTTTCAGATGATACACCTATACAAGAACGGCGCGCTCACAGCAGAGACGAAATCCCTCTTCCGCCCCCGAACCCTAATGCGATGGTTGCACCAATTCGGTCAAATGATGAAGATGAAGGTCTATTAGACCGCCTAGTAAAACGGATCGGGAGTAGAAGTTCGGTCAAAAGCTTACTGCTTACAACTTTGATGTTTTTTGTCCTGATTGTTATATTAACCGCCACAAAGTTTTTAATCGATCAATCCCGGTATAAACAATATTCCATCAATACATTTTCTAATAATTTAAGTGATACAGCTCAAAATGCGGCAAGGGCTCTAAACAACCAAATAGACTGGATAGATAACGCACTCTTAATTCAAGGAAGCCCCCAACAAACCGTCGATTTTATCGCACGCAATAAAAACGTCGTCGGAGTCGCAATTATTGATGCATCAGGTCAAATTTTAGCGGCTACAGACGGCGCAGGACCAACGCTTTCAAAATTAAATCGTGACCAAGTTCCTCAAACTGGTGTGCAGATTAATTCTTTGATTTCAAAAAATGGAACACCCACTCCCTTAATTACGAAACGCAGCGGGAATGTGTTCATCAGCGTAGCTTTGCAAAACAAAAGCCTGCTCGCATCAGACAAACTCGACAGTGCGATTGTTTTCTCCAATGGAAAAGTTATTGACGGTAATGCGGATTTAGGCCTAGCAGGTACGCAAAAATTTTACGACATATCTCTCAATACACTTCGTGACCTAACCACAAGCAATAACGAGCCCAAAGTCTTTGCTCACAAACTATCAAATGACAAAGTTTGGCTTGGCGCAGCCGCTATATCAAAGGATTCTTACTTAACAGTCATTACAACGAATAAGCGTAGCCTTCCTCCTAACTTTACACAAAATATTATATTATTCTGTATATTATTTTTAGGTATGGCCTGGCTCATTTGGTCTTTAATGAGTCAGCTTCTAAAGCAATTAGATGCGGTACGGAGCCAGAAAAGTGAAGATGAAATTTCACGCCAACGCTACCGCGCGGCCGTTGACGGGTCTCGAGGAGGTGTTTGGGAAATTGATTTTGAAAACAACAGCGCGTTTTTGAGCCAATCTCTTGCTAAATTACTGGGTATGCCAGAAAAAGACATCACCATTACTTTCCCGCAGTTTTTGGACTTATTTGCCCATAATGATCGTGAGAAACTCTATAATACGATCCGGCGCTCACATGTGTCTGGGGAGTTCGACATAGAATTGGGCGTGGCGCAGATACCTTTATTTATCGCATGCCGCGGGCGACCATCTGTGCGCGGATCTGATCAGGCCAAAGTTGTCATCGGTGTTGCCCTAGATATTACAGAAATGCGCGGCACACAAGCCCGCCTACAGGCAGCCGAAGTCCGTTTATATGATGCGCTGCGGTCAATGAATGATAGTTTTGTAATCTGGGATCAAATGGGACGACTTGTTCTTTGGAACAATAAATTCGAAGATTTTTTCGGCTTCCAGCCGGGGAACCTACAAGCCGGCATGGAATATGCCTTGGTTGAATATCACGCAGACAAAACCATCGAAAACGTATTCTCTATTTCAGACACAACTGGCAAAGAAATTGAACTTAAAGACGGACGTTGGCTTCGCTATCTGGAAACGGAAACCTTTGATGGCAGCCGCGTGAGTATTGGTACTGAAGTGACGACCATTCGCGCTCGAGAAAAGCAACTCCAGACCAATCAAAACGCATTAGAACGCACAATTAACATCTTGCGTAAATCCCAAGTTAGAATCGTTGAACTCGCTGAGAATTATGAACAGGAAAAAATCAGAGCCGAAGATGCCAACCAATCTAAATCTGAATTTTTGGCCAATATGAGCCATGAATTACGCACACCTCTAAATGCGATTAACGGTTTCTCTGACATCATGAAGAAAGAGTTATTCGGCCCATTAGGAGATCCGCGTTACAAAGAATATGTCAGTGATATTCTATTTTCAGGACAACATTTGCTTAGCCTCATTAACGACATTTTAGATATGTCGAAAATTGAAGCTGGTAAAATGAAACTCAATACCGAAGCCTTGAATATCAACGACACTATACGTCAAGTTCTTAGAAT
>JBDVGI010000163.1:0-5758 GCA_039962885.1 Litorimonas sp.
TATGTGTCTAAATTTGCCTATGGCTATTCCAAACACTCCCTGCCGCTTGGCCTGCATCATATTCCCGGACTGCCAAATGGAAAAATTTTCTCGCGCGCGCCAAAACGCGGGGATGTCGCTGTATTTCGTAACCCAAAGTCAGGCATTATCATGATTAAACGCGTGGTGGGATTACCAGGTGATACAGTACAAGTTCAGCGCGGGCAGGCTTATATAAATGGTGTGGCTGTCGAACGCACACCAATTGATAATTATTTATATCGAGAGCATTTAGGCCGTAAAGTCGGCGTGGATGTTTATGAAGAACAATTGCCAAATGAAGAAAAACCGCATCAAATATATGAGCAAACCGATTACGGATTACTGGATAATACAGATATTTTCACGGTACCTGATCGGCATGTGTTCTTCATGGGGGATAATCGGGATAATTCTACAGATTCGCGTGACCCGCGCGGACCGGGTTTTGTGAGGTTTGATTATTTGATTGGCCGTGCGGACCTGATGATGTTCTCTTTTAAACGCTGTGAAAAAGAAGAGGGGCTGCGTTGCCCACCTGTTCGCGCCTTTAAACGTCTATAATTGATAAATAGGCCATAAAGTGTCTCGACTCTGCTACAAGGTTTAACTTAGATAAGCCAGATGTCTCACGATACAATTATCATAGCTCGGCACGGAAAGCCTGCTCTCTCGCGGAAAGTCAGATTGACTTGGCGTCAATATCGCGAGTGGTGGAAGCTTTACGACATTGGAGGGATTGTTCCAGACCAGAAAGTTCCGCCAAAGCTTATAAGCCTTGTTAAGGAAGCGGATGTGTTGATTTCCAGTCCGTTATTGCGCGCGCGAGAATCGCTAGAACTGGCGACGGGGAAAAAGCCAGATTTGATAATAGATGATCTGATTGAGGCTGCATTGCCGTCACCAAATTTTGGACCTTTGACCTTGCGCCCGAAAAGCTGGGGGACATGGTCGCGGATTATTTGGTATGTCGGATGGTCAGATGGTATGGAGACGCATAAAGAGGCTCGTATTCGCGCCAATAACATGGCAGATAGACTATCCGAAGAGGCCTCCAATGGCCGAACAATTTATGTGTCTGCACATGGATGGTTTAACCGAATGATGAAAGGGTCGCTAAAAAAACAAGGTTGGAAATGTGTGAGTCAGAATGGTGATTTGCATTGGAGCTTCAGACGTTTTACGCGGCCCACAGACTACAAGGATTTGCATAAATGAATGACACAAAAATTACAGATATGAGTTTTGAGATGGCCTTAGCCGAGCTTGAAACGATTGTTGAGCGTCTTGAGCGCGGTGATGCGCCGCTTGAGGCGAGTATTGAAATTTACCAACGCGGGGCGAAACTCAAAGCGCATTGCGAAGGAAAGTTAAAAGATGCCCAGATGAAAGTCGAAAAAATTGTTCTGGATGGCCAAGGTCAAGCCAGCACAGCGGCCTTTGATACCTAATACATCAAATTAACGGATAGTAAGATCATGAATTTTAAGGCGCACCTAAAATCTGTTGCGGGCGACGTTGAAGCGGCCATGTCAGAATTGCTCCCTCAACCCAGTGGCCATCAGGCTGTGATTATGGAAGCTATGCGCTACGCAGCCTTGGGCGGAGGTAAGCGCTTACGTCCATTTTTAGTGATTGAAACGGCGCGTATGCTTGGCGGCGATTTGAATAATGCGCTGGTTGTTGGCTGCGCGTTAGAGTGCTTGCACGTCTACTCCCTTATTCATGATGATTTGCCGTGCATGGATGATGATGATTTACGCCGCGGCAAGCCTACGGTCCACAAAGCCTATGACGAGGCGATTGCGGTTTTAGCAGGAGACGGTTTGCTAACGCTGGCATTTGAATTGATAGCGGCAGATGCGGCTCATAAGGACCCTGAAGTTCGTGTTCGGCTGATCGCTGAGCTAGCAAAGGCTGGCGGACATAGCGGAATGATAGGCGGTCAAGTCGTCGATATTAAAGTGGCCGAAGGTGAGCGTGATGAGCAACTTATCACAGAACTACAAGCGATGAAGACAGGCGCTTTGATTGACTTTGCAGTCCGAGCTGGTGGGATTATTAGCGGCGTAGACGATGCGGAATTAGAGAAACTCTCTGCTTATGCCCGCGATACGGGTTTGGCCTTTCAAATCCAAGATGATATTTTAGATATAGAAGGCGATATTGAACTCATGGGCAAAGCCGTTGGCAAGGATGAAGACCTTGGAAAAGCCACATTCGTATCAATATTAGGCCTAAATGGTGCGAAAGAGAGAGCCAAATCGTTAGGCGAGGCAGCAAAACAACATCTCGCTAATTATGGCAAGGATGCTAACATACTGTGTGAAACGGTTGATTTTGTCCTTGAGCGCAAGCATTAAAAGCAAACCGAATATGCACTTTCAGGTCGGATTGTTTTTAAAACTCAGTAAGAAAGTAGATCATGGTTGATACGCCCTTATTAGATACAGTCAAGTTTCCAGCTGATATGCGCGGTTTTTCCCGCGAGCAAGTTAAACAGCTTGCCGATGAAGTTCGCGCTGAAGTGATTGATGCCGTATCTGTGACAGGCGGGCATTTGGGTGCAGGGCTTGGGGTTGTAGAACTTACCGTGGCCATCCATCATGTCTTTAATACCCCTGAGGATAAGCTGATTTGGGATGTGGGCCATCAATGTTATCCGCATAAGGTTCTAACAGGACGTAGAGATCGTATGCGCACAATCCGCAAAGGCGGAGGGTTATCAGGCTTTACCAAACGCGCGGAAAGTGAATATGACCCGTTTGGCGCCGCTCATAGCTCCACGTCAATTTCTGCAGGCATGGGCTTTGCTACGGCGCGGGATTTAGCTGGCAAGGACGGCCATGTGATTTCTGTAATAGGCGACGGCTCCATCACGGCGGGTATGGCCTATGAAGCCATGAATAATGCAGGCGGTACCGATAGCCGTCAAATTGTGATTTTAAATGATAATGATATGTCCATCGCCCCGCCTGTGGGCGCGATGAGTCATATGCTCGCCAAAATGGTTAGCTCTGGGGGCTATCAAAAACTCCGCGGAGCCGGCAAAGCGATTGTCAAAGACGCGCCGCGTCCGATTAAATCTACCGCCCGTAAAGCTGAGGAATATACACGCGGTATGTTTATGGGAGGAACGTGGTTTGAGGAATTAGGCTTTTACTATGTTGGTCCTGTTGATGGGCATGATTTGGACGCCCTTATTCCCGTACTCGAGAACGTAAAAAACATGAAAAACGGCCCTGTTTTGATCCATGTGGTGACGCAAAAGGGTAAGGGTTATGAACCCGCTGAAAAATCAGCGGATAAATATCACGGCGTGTCGAAATTTAATGTTGTGACAGGAGAGCAAAGCAAGTCCATTCCCAACGCGCCGAGCTATACCTCAGTCTTTGGCAGTCAACTTGTTAAACAAGCCGAAAAAGACGATAAAATTGTGGGCATAACCGCCGCGATGCCTGGCGGAACAGGAATGAATATTTTCGGCAAAGCTTTCCCTGAACGCATGTTTGATGTGGGAATTGCCGAGCAGCATGCTGTGACATTCGCCGCAGGTATGGCCGCCGATGGCTTTAAGCCATATTGCGCGATTTACTCGACCTTCTTACAGCGCGGTTACGACCAAGTTGTCCATGATGTTGCGATACAAAACTTGCCCGTGCGTTTCGCGATGGACAGGGCAGGGCTTGTCGGTGCAGATGGCCCGACTCATGCAGGGTCTTTTGATATTGCTTATCTGGGCTGTCTGCCCAATATGGTGTTAATGGCTGCCGCCGATGAAGCGGATTTGGCCCGTATGGTCGCGACATCTGTGGCCTATGACGCAGGTCCGATGGGGTTCCGTTATGCCCGAGGCGAGGCAACGGGGATTGAAATTCCTGAAGTGCCTGAAATTCTAGACATCGGTAAAGGACGTATTCTCCGCGAAGGCACGCGCATTGCGCTGCTGTCTTATGGGACTCGTCTTGGGGAAGCCCTGCAAGCCGCGCAGCAACTCGAGATGTTAGGCCTGTCTGCAACGGTTGCGGATGCGCGCTTCGCCAAGCCTTTGGATAGCGAGCTTGTGTGTAGTCTTGCTGATGAACACGAAGTGCTGATTACAATCGAAGAAGGCTCTGTCGGCGGATTCGGGTCTTTTGTGCTACATGATTTGGCGAAAAATGGGCGGCTTGATAATGGTTTGAAAATTCGCACTATGACCTTGCCCGATATTTTTATCGACCAAGACACCCCTGCGCTAATGTACAAACAAGCCAAACTTGATGCGGACGCGATTGTCGAAACTGTGTTTCAGGCGATCGGCCGCGATATTGCGGATATGCAGAATTTGGCGTGAAGTGTACGCGAATAATCTATGCGCGCTGATACCTATCTAACGGAAAATGGTCATTACGAATCTCGGGCGCGGGCACAAGCGGCAATTAAGGCTGGACTCGTCAAAGCCAATGGTAAGACGCTGAAAAAACCTTCAGATAAAATTCCTGAAAATGCCATTATAGACGCAGGTCATGAACACCCTTGGGTGTCGCGCGGGGGGATAAAACTCTCCTATGCGCTTGAGGTCTTTGATGTCTGTGTAGCCGGGAAAGTCTGTTTGGATGTGGGGGCGTCTACAGGCGGGTTTACTGATGTTTTATTACAGAACGCAGCTGCGCATGTTTACGCTGTAGATGTAGGCCATGGGCAAATCCATGATCGACTAAAAGAAAACCCGCAAATGACATCTATGGAAGGTCAAGACGCGCGAAATCTAACGCATGAGCATTTCAGCGATTTGCCAGAGCTTATTGTCTGCGATGCAAGTTTTATATCGGCCATGAAAATACTGGCCATACCTTTGTCTTTAACCGCAGATAAGGCAGGCCTTATCACGTTGGTTAAGCCGCAATTTGAGGTGGGCCGCGATGGTATTGGCCGCGGCGGAATTGTCAAAAGCGAAATTACGGCTTTGGCGGCTTTGAATGATGTGAAAAATTGGGTGGCTGCACAAGGGTGGTCAGTTGTGTCTACAGATATATCACCAATTAAAGGCGGCTCTGGTAATATCGAATATTTATTACATGCGCAGAAAATGTAAAACCCCGCCATAGGTGATATGACGGGGTGAAACGTAAGTGACGTTGTTTGTCAAATGTGAGGCTTAACGACGTCCGCCGCGAAAACCTCTATTTCCGCTAAAGCTGCGCCGTCCACTAAAGCCGCGGTTTCCGCTAAAACTACGTCGGCTACTGAAGCCACGGTTTCCTATGAAACCGCTACTAAAACCTCGGCGGCTACTAAAGCCACGGTTAAAACCAGTTCCAATATTGATATTAACGGATGAACGAGGAACAGAAATAAATCCGCCGCCATTATAATATCCGCCATTGCTATAATAGGGTTGTGAATATCCGCCATTATAATAGCCGCTATTGCTGTAATATGGCTGTGAGTAAACGACATTTCCGCCGCCATTAAAGTTTTGGCCATTTCCTTGGCTGGCAACGGCTATGCCTGTAGCTCCGCCGACAAGAGCGCCAATGACAGATCCTTCAGTACGGGATCCGCGGCCTGCGACTTGGCTACCAATAACGCCGCCAACTGTTGCGCCGATCAATCCGCCAACAACTTGGTTTGCGCCATTGTTGCTTTGGACTTGGCCCTGATGGCTATGTTGAAAGCCTGTATTATGGGCAGAAGCTGCGACTGGAGCGAGAGAAACCGTAGCGATTGCGGTTATAGCGAATGCAAATTTAAAACT
>JBDVGI010000164.1:0-3390 GCA_039962885.1 Litorimonas sp.
CTGTGGTATACCGACTTTGGATGATGAGTGAGAGTGTCTCCCGTCATATAAACTCGTAGCCAGAATGCTCTTCGTTTATTTCTGCCCAGGGGGCAAGGCGGACATCCGCAGTCGTAATTCAGCAGGGTTGAAAATCTCGAAAGAAAATACAATATTGATAATTCCTGATTGGCGTTTGACCCTGTTATTGGATTTTTCGCCTTCCTTGTCTTGCGCCTATCCTCTGTGGGAATCGTAGCTAAGCTTAAAAAGAACAAACTGTTCAGAAATTTTGAGGTAACTATGAAACCAGTAAGATTTGCAAAAAACGAATGTAGCATTATCCGCAGCTCTGCGGTTCCTTATGGACGGATAGGCGCATTTTAGAGGAAGTCGAAAACTTAACAGGGTGCCAGTAGCGCTGTTGGGGGAAGGTGAAAGCCTTCCCCGCCGCACACTTATTCTGAAGTAAAGCTGATTTGTATGCCTTTGTAACGTCGCCATAGTCCTAAGCGCTTGATTCTATATTCTACTAATGCTGGGGATGTGCCATAAGTTTCACCGATTTCAACAGAGCTGAGTTTCTGATCAACTAGTGAGGAGATGCCATTGGCTGGAAGCAGTGTGGCAGCAGCAATATAATAAGCATCATGCTCCTCGGTGCTTTCATAAGTTCTTCCGTATGCAGCACCGATACGGGCGATTTTTGTGAGTTTATGCCCTAGTAAAATATGCCAACATTCTTCCAGATAGGTTACTCTTTGGCGTTCCTCTGTATGAGTGTCGTTTCGCAATATTGCCCATTTATCATCTGCAATGTTGATTGGTACGCTCATAGCCGACCATTCATTCGAACCAGATCCCGTCAGGCATTCCAACGATTTCTGGCTTAGCTCTTCAACTTCGTGAGGAACAAATACTTCAACACCAGCTATTCGAAGACTTAGGGCATTTAGTTTTTCTTCAATTTTAAGGCCTAAATCGCTTCTTACCTTTTCAGCCATTTCTTCCATCTCGGACTTCGACAGCGACAAAGCTTTTTCGTCAACCTCAGATGAACTGCTATTCTGATAGTCTTCACGTATTGCATCTGGAAAAGCGTTGCTGAATTTATTTTTGAGAACGTCGGCTGCTTCAAGAAGATGTTCCGTAGTTTTTGAACTAACGTTTTTTGCCGCTCGAAAGTGAACTAGGGCAACATTTTCGAAAGTTAAACCGGCATTTCGACCGTCACTTCCAAGCCATTCGAGGATCCGCAATGTCGAATTGTTATCCGGTTGACCATCGCCTCGTTCAATTCTCGCAAGAGAAGAAAAACTTACTCCAATTTTCTCTGAAAGCTTTCTGAGGCTTAAGCCTTCTTTCTCTCGTTTACCTTTTAGCGCCTGAATTAGTATTTTTTTATCCACACTCATTTTGAGTGTGTTAATCGCACAGCTTGACACATAAGCGAATCTCCCTTAAACGCCGTATTAATAGCACGGCCTCGCACAAAGTCTAGTTCGCTGATTACTAGTACAGAGCTTGGAGGTGTCAAACGCCTATTATTGCGACAAATTGAACTAAGGGGATGACAATAGCCTGCCTCTTACCAAAGGAGAAGAAGATGCAGCTGCCGTCAAAAGAAAAAGTCCGAACGCGAATTGATGAAACTATTCACAAATTTTCAGGAGTTGATGTTTTGTCCTATGCCTTCGACGATGGTCGTCGGCCGAGATTTCTTGGGGGCCGACTCATGAGTAAAAGCCGAGCATTATTGGTTGAGGCTGGAGTGGTTTCACTTCCAAAACGTAGTATCGCTGCAATACAAACTGCGCATTGTTATGTTGATATTACTAATTTCGATAACCTTTTAACAGATGGCGGACGTGAAACCGAGGCTGCGACTCGAAAGTTGTGTTCCTTTCTTCACGGACTGTTTCAATCAGCAGATATTCTGACAGATGGGACTTCGGTACAGCGTGTTGATTTTCATGGTGGGCGAGTTCATGCCGTGGTTGTATCCCAGAATTCAGACCCATGCTCACTTGAAGATTTGACCCAGCTAGTCGCTTTCGCGAATGGTATAGGAGCCATCGTCCCCAAGTTAGTTCTAGAGGTTTATGGGCATAGCCTGAATGTGAATACACGAGCGGGAATTGACGCAGGGCCTTGCTTAGCATGGGATGATGGCGACCTAGATGGAGCAGAACCTATATTCTTAGGTTCTCCCGCAAATCACGCGGCCAAAATTGCAGGAAACAGCCAAGTTCCTGGAATATACCTTTCAGATCGGGTAACACGTCAATTCCCAAACATAGGGCTGAACGCCTCGCAGTTATATGCCGGAGCACTCAGAAAAGGTGGCACTTTTTACCAAGCAGCACCTTCACTAATGGAACGTGTAAATCGTTATACTGATGATGCAAGATTTCGTAATGAGGCGGCGCTATCAGAAGGCCTCAATCTAATTCGCAAAAGTATCGTTCAAAAGTCCCATGCGCATTTTGTTTTCTCAAAGACAACGCCGCCGTTACGAAATGTCCGTTTTAAAAACCTGACTCCCTCGAAGTCTGTTCGGATGGAAATGGCTGTGATATTTGCAGATATCGACGGTTTTACGGCGTTCGTAGATAACTGTATTGAAACAGGGCAGTTGGAAATGGCTGCAAAATACATTTACGTGCTTCGCAGAGAAATTGCATCGGTAGTGCGCGACGATTGTGCCGCAAAAAAAGTGCGTTTTATTGGAGATTGTATCCAAGCTGTGATTGCTGCTGGGACTTATGTTCAAACCGATAATCAAGAAACTATTCGACAAGCTGTATTAACAGCAGCTGGGTTGCAACGCTCTGTTGCCCTGTGCGCAGAGCGTCTTCGGTCTGAGTATCGCCTGGCTATGTCTATTGGGATAGAGTTCGGAGAGACACCATTGAGCCGCGCCGGTATCCGAGGGGACCGGTCAGTTCGTCTTTCCTGTAGTAATGCGTCTCGAAGCGCTGAGCGTGAACAAAGAGACTGTTTATCTGGGCGGGTTAAGCTTGGCCCTAAAGCTGCGCATGTGGGGGCTCAGCCACTCCGTCTCTTAATCGAGCATGACGATACAATGTCTCTTGAAAATAGCGGATATATATCTGCAATCCTGAAGCGGGGTCTATCTCGACCTGCTATCCAGACTGCGGCAGTGTCAGCCAGATCTTCATCGATGTTGTCTGAATGAGTTCACTTGAAAGACTCATATCACGTCAACCTAATTGGATTGAGACCGTTTATATTAAGTCGGACTGGGCTCTTGTGTGCGCATCTATTGAGTTGTGGTCCGCCCCGTTTTTTTTATCGCTGTCCTTAAGCCCTTCTACGGGAGCAATTGATGTCGGAGAAACATCACTTCTTCCAAAGCAACTACCTTGTTTTTGTTTCGAACGTCACATA
>JBDVGI010000165.1:0-19037 GCA_039962885.1 Litorimonas sp.
CTCGCAGGGTCAGCGGTCAAGCAAGACCTTCACCGCGAAGACGGCGAAAAACTTGTCGCAGCCGCAAATGCATTTGCAGAAATTTTTTGGGCCTCTAAAGGCGTGAAGACGAAAAAAGTCACAACACCGTATGCGCCGTCAATCGAAGTTGTTGAACCTGATCTCTAAGCTATGCTCGGCATTATCAAAGTTACGGGACGCTCTATGATGCCCGTTCTCAATGATGGTGATTACGTTATGACACGCAAACCTCGCACGCCTCGTGCGGGGTTTATTTATGTTCTAAAGCATCATGAACACGGTAAAATCATCAAACGTATTGACCGCCTAGACCATGAAACAGTCTGGTATAAAAGCGATAATCCTAATGGCAGTTGCGGAGACATATCCGTAGATAAAGTTACTGCTCGCGCATGGTTGGCCATCACCCCTAAAGGGATGAAAAGACTTTAAGCCGCCACTACCGCGGCTTCTGCATTGCCTGTATTAACACCGCGCTTAAGTTTCAGCAACATGAGGAGCGGCGATGCTACGAAGATGGACGAATATGTCCCTACGAACACACCCCAAATCATCGCGAATGAGAAGCCACGCAAACCTGATCCGCCAAGTACATAAAGTGCTATAAGTGCCAATAGGGTCGTTAAAGATGTCAAAATTGTTCGTGATAATGTGTCATTAATCGACAAATTCAGCACGTCTGGCAAAGGCATCTTTTTATATTTCCGTAAATTTTCACGGATTCGGTCATACACAATAACCGTATCATTGAGTGAGTACCCCACAATGGTCAAAATCGCAGCGATAATCGACAAGTTAAACTCGATTTGCGTCAAACTAAAGACACCAATTGTCAAGATAACATCATGGAACAGTGCTAAAACCGCGCCCATACCGAACTGCCATTCAAATCGGAACCAAATATAAGCCAGAACCATCATGAGCGCCAAACCCACAGCCAGAGCACCTTTTGTCCTTAATTCACCCGAAACTTTCGAGCCAACCACATCTTGGGAATATACCGTGAACTCACCAACCGATGCACGCAGCCCATCCTGAACAGCCTTGAGAGCATCTTGCTGTGCCGTCTGTCCGCCCTCGCCTGTTTCTGCTTGTAGCGGAATACCGACACGCACAAAGTCATAATCTAAATTCAAATCAGCTGGCGGAGCAATATTTTGTACAGTCCCGCCGCCAAAACCAAGCTCTGCGACCGTTGCGCGAATAGCATCAGGCTGCGGTTCACCTTTAAAATCAAGCTCAATCACCGTACCGCCCGTAAAGTCGATACCATAATTTAGGCCTCGTATAGAGAATAAAGCGATTGATGCAATAATAGCCATGATTGACAGAGCTGCGGCGATGGCACGCATGTTAATGAATGGAACCTTGGGTTCCATTGGTAAAATACGAACGAGGGAAATATCTTTCATAGTCTGTCTCCTCGCCTAAATCGGCAATGTCTTAGGGCGTTTACCGCGCAACCATGTCGCGGTTAGAAGCCGCGCGAAAATCACTGCCGTAAAGACTGACATAATAATGCCAATCGCTAGGGTGACAGCAAAGCCGCGTATCGGGCCTGAGCCAACGAAATAAAGAGTTATAGCCGCGATTAATGTCGTGATGTTAGCATCCAAAATCGGCGCCAGCGAACGGCGGTAGCCCGTTTCAATGGCGTTAACTGGTGGGCGGCCTAAATGAGTTTCTTCGCGTATACGCTCAAAAATAAGGACGTTGGCATCCACCGCCATACCAATGGTCAGGATAATTCCTGCAATTCCAGGCAAAGTCAGCGTTGCCCCAAATAACGACAAAGCGCCTGCGATTAAGATGATATTGGTCGCCAATGCCATGTTTGCAATCGTCCCGAACCGCAACCCGTAAGACAGCCACATAAATAAACCAACCCCGATTAGGCCAATTAACGAGGCGACTTTACCTGCGCGAATAGAATCGTTACCAAGCTCGGCAGAGACTGTTCGCTCTTCGACAATCACCAATTTCGCTGGCAGCGCGCCTGCATTGAGCAACAAGGCAAGCTCTCGCGCGCTTTCAAGGGTGAAGCTGCCTTCAATAAAGCCAGAGCCGCCCGTAATCGCGCCGTTAATACGCGGTGCCGTAATGATTTCTTCGTCTAAGACCACAGCAAAGCGCTCGCCTAAGTTTTTAGCTGTTAACTCCCCAAATGTCTTTGCACAGCGAATATTGAAACCAAAGTTTACAATAGCATGTTGACCCTGAGGGTGCAGGCCTTCACTGGCAGATTTTAAGCACTCTCCTGTGATACGTGTGCGTTTCTCTACAATCAAAGCTCCGCCACCTTGCTGTACAAAAAATGCAGCGCCTGGCGGCAAACGTCCTTCAGCAGCAGCCTTCATCGCGGCAGCATTGTTACTTTCTTTACGAACCATATGAAAAGACAAATTGGCCGTTTTGTTAATCCGAGATTTAATCTCGTCAATATTTTTTGCCCCTGGAACCTGTAGCAATATACGATCTTCCCCTTCACGTGCGAGGGTCATTTCCGTTGTTCCTGTCGGGTCAATCCGTTTACGCAAAACTTCGATAGATTGCTCAATGGTGCGTTTTTGAATAAATTCAATATTCGCGGCTGTAATGGAAAGTTTAAACCCTTTATCACCAACTTGTTCTACGCGCGTGGTTTTATCTTGACTTAGGCTTTGTACATCAACGGGTTTGGATGTCTCGCGTAGAATAGCCATGGCTTTTTCCATATCGGCCGCATCGCGCATACGGCCAATGATGGCTCCGTCTTCTATGCGGATAAATTCTGACCGCAAGCGGTCTGCCTCTCGAAATTCTTGCAAAATGTTTTGACGTTCATTGTCGAGCGCCTGCTCTAGCACGCTTGTTAAATCCACTTCGAGGAGCATATGCGCCCCGCCCTGCAAGTCCAACCCAAGATTAATCGTCCGGTGGAACATGTTAGGTAAGTTTTCACGCTTATCGGCAGGGATAGCATTTGGCAGAGCGAATAAAAGCCCGAGCAAAACAGCCCCTAAAATAAATATTATTTTCCAGCGGGAGAAGAAAAGCATGCAGGTTATCCCTTATCAAACGGCACGGGCCGCTCGCCTTTACTTATTTAGATTTATCGGACTTTGTTTTATCATTCGCCGCAATGGTTGCGCTACGTCCTCTAACATCAGCAATCATAGTGCGCACGACTTTCACATCATTACCGCCAAATGTCACAGTTAGCTCATCGTCGTGAACTTTTTTGACTTTACCAATCAAGCCGCCATTTGTGACAATGGTATCACCGCGCACAATAGAGCCAAGCAGTTCTCTGTGCTTTTTAAGCCGCGTGTTTTGTGGACGGATGAGTAAAAAATAGAAAATCACACCGATTAAGATAAACGGGATGATGCTCGCAATAGCGCTACCTGTTGGGCTTGTAGCGCCGCTTTGTAAAATCAATGAAATTGGCATCTATTCCCGCCTCTATTTTATACTATTCGCTTCGACCAGAAAACAGCCGCGAAGACTCTTAGCACCGTATATAGGCTCGCAAATTTCGATTGCAACGGGAATTGCATGTTTCGCAGCAGCTTATCAGCTGCTACGGGGTTATAAGGCGCATTTACGCCGTTATTTAGTTAAGCAATGCCCTTGTGGCATAGACAGTTTTTGTCCAAGGCTAAGGCTGCTTGGGTCTGTGATACCATTCTGCGCAGCTAAATCATTAACGGAGACACAAGAGCGTTTCGCGATAGAAAATAGCGTATCACCTTTTAGGACAGCATAATTAATTTGCGAACGGCTTATGGTAGGAACGGGTTTCACAATACGGCGCGTCACCGCACCGTCACGCACAGGAGCGCTAACAAAAATAGGCTTCGCGATTCCCGCATCTAAGACAGCAGATGTATTTGATGCATTTGATGGAATACGCAGGCTTTGACCAAGACTGAGATTCGTATTTGATAATCCGTTCTCATCCTGAATTTGCCCGACAGTCACATTATACCGCTTTGAGAGGTTATAAAGCGTATCACCTTTTGCAACGACATGCTGCTGAGCCGTAGAAAAGCTTTGCGAAGGCGTAGCTTGATTAACAATAGTCACATTAGACGGCGATGTTGTCGGCGCGTATAATTCTATCTCATAAGCGCTGGACGTTGAATTTGGTAATGTTGCTGGAGCCGTTGGTGCAAACTCCCCATAAGTGATAGCCTCATTGACAGGCGCAGAAGTCGGGGCGTTTAAGACTGCCCCTGATGAAGTTCCTTGCGTGTAAGTATAATTTGGCACAGATGAATAAGTTCCGTTATATGACTGATAATCGCGCACACGGCGAACTTCGTCATTAAACGCTTTATTTTGCTCTGGCGTCAAATCACTGGCTTTAAAATATTGAGCTTTCGCAATACCGTTCTCATCATATTCAATCGGAGCCGAAATCAGATTGTCAAAACTTGGCGTAACAGGTTGAACAACACGGTTCGTAACAGCCGTAGATGTGCCAACTACAACCGGTTCACTTAGTGTATTTGCAGGGCTGTATGAAATTTGAGCAAAGCTTGGTGTTGCAACAGCAAAAACACACGAAGCCGTTAATAAAAGTGTTTTACGCATAATGGTATTCCCTCATAGCGAATGGTATATTTACCCAGCATTATGACGGAACGTAGTTAATGAAGCGCTAAGAAAACCCTAACCTGTCTTAATAGATTTATCATCCTTGGAGTTAGCTTGCTTAGCATCTGCCTTCTGTAAAACCGCAACGGACAATATAGAAATTTCATAGAGTGCATATATCGCCGCACCTAAGACAAATTGCGTTATCGGGTCTGGGGGCGTGGCGAAAGCAGCAAAAACAGCAATCGCTAAAAGCGCGTATTTACGACCTGAGCGCAATGTTTGGGCCGTAATTACACCCATACGACCTAGTAATGACAAAACAACAGGAAGCTGAAAAGACAAACCAAAGGCCAGAAACAATGTCGTTGATAGGCTAAGGTAGTCACTAATCTTGGTGAGCAGATCAATTTTTTCCCCATCAGAAATAACTTGTTGATTGAGCGCAAACTCCATCACAAATGGGAAAATATAATAAAACACCATACCCGCACCTAAAATAAATAAGATGGGTGAGAGCAATAAATATGGTAAAAACGCCCCGCGTTCATTTTTATAGAGCCCTGGCGCAACAAAGCGATAAACCTGATACGCAATCACAGGAAAAGCCAAAACCAGTCCGCCAAATAGCGCAATTTTCAATTTGACAAAAAACGTCTCTAGTGGATGGGTAGCAATCAAACCAAGGTCAATCGGCTCTAACCCTTTACTTGCAAGACCTGCATTATACCGCAGTAGCGCTTTTTCAAATGGCCACATCAAAAAGGCGATAATTTGCTTTAAAAACGGCGCGCAAATAAAACAACCCGCAATCACGGCCAACACAGATTTAATCAAGCGAGAGCGTAACTCTATCAGATGATCCATTAATGGCGCGCGGCTGGCTTCAATTTCATCGCCTTCTATCTTAAGCGTATCTTTTTTATCCAAATTTGCCATTACACATCATCTGGCTTTTGCGGAGATGGCAGATCAATGCCAGAACGCATATCTGCATCAAGGCCGCGCATTTCATCATCCAAATTTCGCATTTCATTATCAAGATCGCCGTCAATATGACCAAGACGCTTTAGTTCTTCGATTTCTCGGCGCATGGCCCCAATTTCATCTTCGGCATCCATGTCATTAAACGCGTCTTTGAACTCCTGCCCCATCGCCCGAACGCGTCCCATGACTTGTCCTATTGTTCGCATCAATTTCGGTAGGTCTTTAGGCCCGACGACGATAATCGCAAGCAAGGCCAAAACGATAATTTCACCAAATCCAAGTGAGGGTAACATTCTCTTTCCTTAGCTCATTCGCTAATCAAGGAAACTACTTATCGGCTTTCGTGTCGTCGCCTTTTTTCGGCGGAGTTATATCAATCGCCTCTTCTGCGGCATCTTTGACGTCGTTGGCTGCGTCTTTTACGTCGTCAGCCCCGTCTTTTAGGCCCTTACGAAAACTGGAAATACCTTTTCCCATATCCCCCATAATAGACGATATTTTTCCGCGACCCCCAAATATTAAAATCGCGATGACAGCTATAACGAGCAATCCGATTGGATGAGCACCCATAATAAATTCCTTAAAGACTTTTACCTTACTTAAGCCTCTATGTGAGGGCTTTCAAGCCTTGTTAGCCCTTGTTCTCGTCTTCACTAAGAAAATCTTCGAAAAATTCGGGGTCTTCAACCTCATCCACTGGGGCTTCATCATCACCAAGGTCATCTACCATCATAGGCTCTGGCATTTCGAAGTCCTTGGGCAAACGCGGGTCAAGCAGTCCTGCGGCCTTCAAATCTTCGCGGCCGGGCAAATCTGCTATAGTCTCTAGATTAAAATGAGCCAAAAACCCGTCAGTTGTCCCGTAAGTCACGGGCCGCCCAGGTGTGCGCCTGCGTCCGCGTAGCCGCAACCAGCCCAGCTCCATTAAAACATCAAGTGTACCCTTGGAGACAGCCACCCCCCGCACATCTTCAATTTCAGCGCGGGTTACAGGTTGATGATACGCCACAATAGCGAGCGTCTCGAGTGCCGCACTAGATAATTTACGCGGCGTTTCTTTAATATCAACCAAATATTGCTCAAGATCAGGCGCAGTTTGAAACCGCCATTTATTAGCCACATGCACAAGATTAATACCTCGTCCCTGATAATCTCTTGCAAGCCGCGCCAATAACGCCCCGACATCCGCCTCTTCTGGCAATCTGTCACGCAAAGTTTGCACATCAATCGGCTCAACCGCAGCAAATAGCAACGCTTCGAGCAAGCGTAGGTCCGCATCTATGGCGTCCGAACCTTGCGGCATCTTCAAGCGTTCAGATAGATTGACAACGCCAGCCTCTATCCCTTCGCTTGCTTTATTTATTCGGTCTGATTTCGCTTTACTCATTTACAGCCCCCGTGGCAGTCTTTCGCGCTTTACGTCCGCGTAAATATATAGGTTCAAAATGTCCCGTTTGGCGCAATTCAATATCGCCTTCTTTGGCTAACTCTAATCCTGCCAAAAGTGAACTTGCACGGATGGAATTTTTGGGAATGTCGGCAGCAACATCATCACTATTCAAAATAACATTATCCATAGATGTCCAGTCAGACACATCAACTCCGACTGCATTAAGCGCGCGGCGCAAACGGTTACGCGCAGCCTCAAGGCTCAGCACTTTTGGTTTAGGTAGCTTATGCTTTCCAATCGCCACGCGAGAGCGGGTTGTGCCGTAAGCCTTAAGGAGGTCAAACAGCTCCGCTTCAAAGATTGGCGAAGTCCGCGATCTTAGCCCTTCGGGCATACCGCGTTTAAAAACATTCTGTCCCATTTGCGGGACACGGAACAATCCATCACACGCTTGGCGCATCGCCTCTAATCGTTCTAAGCGAAACGCCAAATGCGCTGCCAGTTCTTCGGCTTCGGGTAAGGCGTCCTCGCCCTCCTCGCGCGGGAGTATCAAGCGCGATTTTAAATACGCCAGCCATGCCGCCATGACCAGATAATCGGCCGCCAGTTCTATGCGTAAATCCTGCGCCTCTTTGATAAAGCCAATAAATTGTTCAGCGAGTTCAAGAATAGAGATACGCGTCAAGTCAACTTTTTGCTTACGTGCAAGCTCTAAAAGTAAATGTAACGGCCCTTCATAGCCATCAATGTCTAATATCAAACCTTGGCCATCATCAGCCGCATCATCGGCAGCTGTAAACTGCATATCTTCTTGAAAATCATCGCTCATGTTGACTCGACAAGTGACATAGGCGCGCGCGCGATGTCAACATCTGCAACACCTTGCATCAATGTGGACAATTTGACTTCTGCGGCCTCTCGTTCAAATTCAGATGCGTAGTCAGTACAGTTTTGTGCGATTTTAGCGCGCTCAAGCGCTTTGCCGATTAAAGGCCTTGCCCCTTTAGCAACTTTCACCATGGCATCAATCTG
Source organism: Litorimonas sp. (assembly GCA_039962885.1). Lineage (GTDB taxonomy): Bacteria > Pseudomonadota > Alphaproteobacteria > Caulobacterales > Maricaulaceae > Litorimonas. The sequence goes on from JBDVGI010000165.1 coordinate 8,012, forward strand.
GCCCGAACATTGCAAGGCTATATCGCAACCTGCAGCAAGAGATTGCTCTGTCTTACGGACTAAGTTCCCGCTTAAGGCTTTCATATCCAAATCATCTGTCATGACAAGTCCATCATAGCCAATTTCGGCGCGAATAAGAGTGTCAAAAGCTTTTGGAGAAACGGTAATGGCTTCACCAGATGTGCAGGAATACACCGCATGTGCTGTCATCGCCATAGGTGCGTCATTGAGCTGCTTAAATGGCACAAAATCAGTTTGGCATAATTGTGAAAAATTCTCGTCTATTTTAGGCAAGGCTTTATGCGAATCCACGCGCGCGCGGCCATGACCTGGAATATGCTTGACCACAGGCACAACACCGCCCTTCATAAGCCCCGCCATAGAGGCATGAGCCAAATCAATGATTTGCGGCGTATTTGTTCCAAAAGCTCGGTCAGAGATAATCGGATCAGCATCTGGTTGTGGTAAATCCAGCACAGGGGCACAATTTGCCGTAATGCCGACGCTGCGCAAGTCATCTGCGATAAGACGGTAAGACAGATAACAAGCCTCAAGTCCCTGGCCCGCGTCGCGTTGATAAAGCGCCGCAAGCTTAGCTCCAGATGGATAAGCCTTCCAATGCGGAGCTTTAAGGCGCTGAACCCGTCCGACCTCTTGATCAACAAAAATCAGGCAGTCTCGTCCAACAGCCTCGCGTAGACCAGCGCACAATCTTGAAACTTGAGAGGGTGTTTCAACATTTCGCGAAAATAAAATAAAACCCCAAGGGTTTGCATCTCGAAAAAAAACACGTTCTTCTGCGGTTAAAACTGGGCCACTACAGCCCACTATAACAGCAAGCGGCGCCATTTACTTACCTGTAACGAAACAAGCTTGACCGCGCGCTTTGAAATTATTGCAAAGCTCACTTGCGGCATCTTTATCAGCAAGGCCTGCTATACGCGTTCGGTAATAAATACCTTTTTCTTGCAAATCGACGCGCCGAACATCAGCGTAGAGACCTTGGCTTGTTAGGTCGTTAAACTTTGTATTGATCGTATTCCAAACATTTTGCGCATCTTCTTGCGAACGAACAGAGGCAATTTGAACAACATATTCTGAATTCCCTGCCCGAACAATAGCACTTGCAGGCGGCGGGGTTTTAACAGGCTGTGTCGTTACAACAGGGCGCGGCTTTAGCGGAGATTTAACAGGTTGTTCAGGAGCTACAATTACCGGTTTGGGTGTGACTTTAATCCGCTTAGGCGCAATGGGTTCAGGCGCAGGCAAATCAATAGGCGCTTCTGGCACCGCAGCAGGTTTGACATCGCCCTCAGGCGTTTTACCATCCATAACATCAAAAACAGCCTTATCTTGATGCGGCGTTTGTATCCCGCCTACATCTTCAGGCAGCACTTTGAAGGGCGTATTTTCGGCTGTAATTTTTGGCGGATCATTTCTATCCCGCACACCCGGTTGATAAAGCTTTAGGACGATTAACGCCGCAACTAACAATATACCAAAGCCTACAAAAAGCTTCACAAGGCCTTGCCGACCTGAACTATCGCGTACATCAAATGGTGTTAATTCATCATTTGCAGGTTGCATGTTTGGAGAAAATTCCGTGTCACTCATCTTACTTACTCATGTTAAAATACATTGCATATTATAGTTGGTGCATATTTATAGTTAGTCATGAATCTCTTATGTCTAAACACACGAATCAGAGACACAATCACTTATACACTATAGCAAAATATAGCCTAAATTAGCTTTATTTCATTTTGCAAGAACGTCACCTGTAATGGTTAAGTAAACCTTACAGTTTTACAGGAAACTTAAATATGGCCCATAAAGCCTGTGACCGAGAACAATTTACGATGCTCTGAAATAGCAAAACTATCCGTCATACCTGCGATATGGTCACAAATGACTCGGGCCGTTTGCGGCGTCCCCGCCCCGTTACATTGCTTTTGCAGTTCGGTTGGCAATATAGTTGGGTCCGTGATGAAAAGATCAAATAGCTCTTTTACCACGCGAGAGGCTTGCCCCATCATACGGTTCACTTTGTAATGACGGTACATATTTTCATATAGAAACTTCCGCAACGGCGCTTCTTTTTCGCGAAACGCTTCAGAAAAATCACAGATCGCATGGTCAAGTCCGCGTATCTCATCCGCGCTTTGTGGTTTAACCCGCTCAAGGCGTTCACGCGTCTCTTGTAAAACATCTGCCACCATATAACCAATCAAGTCACGCACAGCCTCATGTATCATCCGGTCTTCGGTAATATCAGGGTAACGCTTACGCACCCCTTCAAACATCTGACCAACAATTGGAACATCCGTGACATCGGCCACCGTAAATAACCCCGCGCGCAACCCGTCATCAATATCGTGATTATTATAAGCTATATCATCTGCTAAGGCCGCGACTTGAGCCTCTGGCCCTGCAAATGTATCAAGCGCAAGGTCTTGCCAATTCGGGATAGCTGTAATCGCCCACGGTAGCTTGTCTATATCCGAAGGCTTTGTGACTAGCGGGCCGTTATGTTTGGCGATTCCTTCCAAAGTTTCCCACGTTAAGTTCAATCCATCAAATTGCGCATAACGCCCCTCAAGATGTGTCATAATGCGCAGCGTTTGAGCATTATGATCAAACCCCGCATAAGGCGCCATACAAGCGGCCAATGCGTCTTCGCCAGAATGCCCAAAGGGCGGATGGCCCATATCATGTGCGAGCGCCAAACATTCTGATAGGTCTTCATCCAAACCTAAAACCCGCGCGATTGAGCGGGCAATTTGCGAGACTTCTAAACTATGGGTCAGACGCGTGCGATAATGATCACCCTCATGAGCCACAAAGACTTGCGTTTTACCTTTTAGGCGGCGAAAGGCTGTGCTGTGGATGATGCGGTCCTTATCGCGTTGGAACGGACTGCGTTCTGATGTGCTAGGTTGGGCTAGCGCTCGGCCTCTGCAATTTTCAGGATCAGAGGCATAAATTGCCCGCGAGCGGCGCGCAGAAGAAAATGTAGATAAAAATTGCGTCGAAGATTTTGTCACAAGCTATGGCTTTCCATTCCAAATTTATGCCTTATATAAGCATTATGAGCACTATGACCACAGCAGAAACACCCGTAACCTTATCCGCGTCTGCGGCAAAGCAAATTAATGCCATCATGGTCAAGCAAGGTTTTGATAAATATCTGCGCGTCGCCGTTGAAGGTGGTGGATGTTCTGGGTTTCAATATAAATTTGATTTCGCAGACAGTCCAAATGCTGACGATCTCATCTTGGAAAGAGACGGCGCAAAGGTTTTGATTGATGAAATGAGTTTGGAATTTATTGAAGGCTCTGAAATTGACTATGCCAATGAACTTATTGGGGCTGCCTTTAAAATTAACAACCCTAATGCCACAGCAAATTGTGGTTGCGGTACTAGCTTTAGTGTTTAAATAAGCATTTCAACGTCGGTTTCGACTCACTCAAATAAATATAGTATATTTTAAAAGGATTTTGTCATGTCAGCTATTCTCCATTTAGCTATACCAGCAGGTGATCTCAGCAACACAGTCAAATTTTATACAGATGTATTGGGATGCACCCTTGGCAATAGCGAAGAAGGCCGCTGGGTTGATGTGAATTTTTGGGGTAATGAACTCACTTTGCACCAAAGCCAAGAACAAATGCCAAATGTGCGTCACGACGTAGACATGGGCGCCGTACTTGTCCCGCATTTCGGAATTCACCTGACCCAAACAGACTTTGATGGCGTGAAAAGCCGTATCGCCGCAGCTGGCTTATCATATATTGACGAGCCTTATCGACGGTTTAAAGGCGATAAATATGAGCAAGAAACATTTTTCATCGCAGACCCTAATAATAATATTCTAGAAATTAAAACAATGGTCAATCCAGACGTCTTATTTGCGTAAACCCATATTATAGCCAAGTTTTGCGTGTCAAACTCACCTTAGAGCGCAAAATATTGGGCATCTTAAATATTGAACATCTTTCAGTGCAAGGTCATATCAGTACAGCTTGACAGTAAAGCTGTTGCCTCGCATAGCTCAGGCGAACATACTAACCCAAGGTTTATTATGCCTATATTACGCGGGCTTGCAGGACTGTTTTTACTCCCTGGAACAATTGTGTTATCCATGCTCAATATTTCTGTTGAAAAAGATGGCGGCGTATTTCGGTCGCTCATCAATATGATCTTTTGGGGTCTTGTCTGCGTGTTGGTCGCCCTGCCCTTTATGGTGCCATAAGCCGTTCCCATGCCAAACTCTGCTATATTCACAGAGGCCGATATAAAACGCTTTGTCGAAAGTTTTTATACAGCTATACGCCAAGACCCGATCCTTGCGCCTATATTTGCAACAAAAACATCACATGATGCTTGGGATAAACATATTGAGCATATAACGGATTTTTGGAGTTCCGTTTTGCTCAAAACGCAACGCTTCACTGGAAATCCATTGCAAAAACATATTGGCGTGAGCGGTATCACCCCCGCCCATTTCACGCATTGGCTGTCCTTATTTCATACCATTGCCAAAAAAAAACTGACCCCAGAGCAAGCCGACATTATCCATAAAATGGCACAACGCATCGCCCAAAGCCTGCAAATGGGTCTCGCCTTTCATTACGAAACATCAGGACAAACCGAGCATTCTTTTACGGAATTCGGAATTAAGGCGAAGTTGTAAATTTAAAAGAATTTTAACAATCCCGCTTAATTTTATTTGAAAGTTTTTCTCTTAATATAAAATCATGGGAGAATCGAAAACACTTAAAACAAATTATGTGTTGATTGATCACGAAAACATCCAACCCAAAAACTTGTCATTACTAACGGATGAGTGTTTCCAAATATATGTATTTGTTGGCTTTGAACAAAAATGCCTCAATACAGACTTAGTTGACGCTATGCATAAAATTGGCCCGAAGCGATCTCAATACATCCATATCACGCAAACTCGAAAAAACGCGCTCGATTTCTATATCACTTATTACTTAGGCACCCTAACACAGGAACACCCGAAGGCTTATTTTCATATTATCTCAAAAGATAAAGGGTTTGATCCATTGATAGAGCATCTAACCACCAATGGTTTTCACGTTAATCGCCGAGACACTGTTGCTGACATACCTGTTTTACATATTAGCCAGAACGCCGAGTATTAATGACAAAATTGATGCTATTGTAAAGAACCTTATAGGGCGGGGACAGTCAAAACCTCGTACAGAAAAGACCTTGAAGAATACAATAAAAACCATATTTAAAGAGGAACTAACTGAGAATGAAGTCTCAGTTCTTTACAAGAAACTTTCTGATAAAAAGTACATTTCTTCTAAGGATGGAAAAATTACTTACTCTTTACAAAATTAATTGGCCTAAAGCCCCTTCATTCTAGTCATTCTTCACAAGAACGATAAAACTGTCCCCTACTCGCCTTCAATACCGAGCCGTGCAAATAACGTGCGATCTTCGCTCTCGCTTGGGTTATCTGTTGTTAACAGAGTATCTCCAACGAAAATTGAGTTAGCACCTGCCATAAAACACAACGCTTGGGCTTCGTCGCTCATGTCTTCGCGGCCCGCAGATAGGCGCACATAAGACTCTGGCATCATGATACGAGCAACAGCAATAAGTCTTGCAAATTCAATCGGGTGGACGGGCTTGCTGTCACCAAGGGGAGTTCCTTCGACAGGCACAAGCGCGTTAATCGGTACAGACTCTGGCGCAGGATTAAGGTTCGCTAATGCGAGCAAAAGCCCAATGCGGTCTTCTGCCTGCTCTCCCATACCGACAATGCCGCCACAGCATACTTTCATACCGCTCTCGCGTACGAGATTGAGTGTATGGAGCCGGTCTTCGAACGTACGCGTTGAGATCACACGGCCATAATCTTCGGGCGCAGTATCAATATTATGATTGTAATAATCCAGCCCAGAACGTGACAAACGGTCTGCTTGATCTGTCGATAGCATGCCAAGTGTCATACAAGTTTCAAGTCCCATCGCTTTGACTTCTGAAACCATATCACAAAGTGCATCCATATCTCGGTCTTTCGGTTCACGCCATGCAGCTCCCATACAAAAGCGTCCCGCCCCGCCTGCTTTGGCCTTACGAGCCGCGGCAATAACCGTCTCATTATCCATAAGCTTACTAGCCTTTAGCCCCGTATCAAAATGCGCAGATTGATTACAATAACCGCAATCTTCGGCACAACCGCCGGTCTTAATAGATATAAGCTGAGACATCTGCACTTTATTGGCCGCATGATGGTCACGGTGAATGTTTTGCGCTTTGAGAAGCAAGTCCATAAATGGCAAATCAAACAAAGCTTCTGCTTGCGCCCGCGTCCATGCCGTAGCCACTGGATGAGGCGCATAATTATCTGGCAGTTTTGGTTCAGCCTTAAGTCCAGCTTTAGCTTTGGAGATTGGTTTCATATTATCAATGATTAGGGCCATAATGTCGTCTGCCTTTTTAATTTTGTTCTCTTATGCGGGCTTGCCGATTATATTTCAATGCGTTTTAAGCTCAAGGTGTTTTAAGCTCAGGGTGTTTTAAGCCGTGCTTAAACTAAACGCGATTGCATAACCGCCGCTTTGATGAACCCTTTAAACAAGGGATGCGGTTCAAACGGTCGGCTCTTAAGCTCAGGGTGATATTGCACGCCGATAAACCAAGGATGATCTGCATATTCAACAATTTCTGGCAAAACACCGTCAGGAGATAGCCCAGAGAACGTCAACCCTGCCGCCTCAAGCTGTTCGCGGTAGTCAATATTAACCTCATAACGGTGCCTATGGCGCTCTTCGATAGTAAGGCTGTCATATTGCGCCGCAACCAATGAGCCTGCTTCAAGCTTCGCAGGATACGCGCCTAGCCGCATAGTCCCACCAAGATCCGTATCTTTGGTACGCTCTAGCCGTGCATTCCCCTTTGTCCACTCTGTCATTAGGCCGACAACATTCTCGCCGCTCTCACCAAACTCACTAGAACTGGCGGCCTCTATTCCCGCTAAATTTCGCGCCGCTTCAATCACGGCCATTTGCATACCAAGACATATCCCAAAATATGGAATTTTCGATTTCCGGGCATATTCAACAGCTTTAATCTTTCCCTCAGAGCCTCGCTCGCCAAATCCGCCAGGCACCAAGATCGCATGGCAACCCTTCATGACCACAGATGGTTTTGCTGATTCAAATTCCTCGGCCTCAAGCCAGCGAATATTGACTTTGACTTGATTAGCAATTCCGCCGTGAACCAACGCCTCTGTGATGGATTTATACGCGTCAGGCAGCACAGTATATTTCCCTACAACCGCAACGGTAACTTGGCCGTCAGGATTGTGCAGCGTCTCTGAAATAGTCTCCCATCGGGATAATTTGGCCTTGGGAGCGTCATGAATACCAAAATGCTCTAGAACTTCATGGTCAAGACCTTCGGCGTGATAGGCTAGAGGTACATCATAAATAGAGCGCGCATCCAAACCTTGAATGACTGCACTTTCGCGTACATTACAAAAACGGCCAATTTTACGTCTATCGCTATCACTAATCTCGCGGTCAGCGCGGCACAATAATATGTCAGGTTGGATGCCGATAGAGCGTAATTCTTTGACGCTATGCTGTGTAGGTTTGGTCTTCATTTCCCCTGCTGCACCAATATATGGCAGAAGCGTTACATGTAAAAAACATGTCTGCCCGCGTGGTAATTCTTGGCTGAGTTGTCGCAAAGCTTCAAAAAATGGCAAGCCTTCAATATCGCCAACCGTGCCGCCGACTTCGCAAAGCACGAAATCTACATCGCCCGCATCGGAGAGAACAAAGTTTTTAATTTCATTCGTCACATGTGGTATAACTTGAACGGTGGCGCCTAAATAATCGCCTCGGCGTTCTTTGCTGATAATGTCGGAGTAAATTTTACCTGTAGTTATATTATCGCTCTGCGCGGCAGATACGCCCGTAAAGCGCTCATAATGACCCAAATCCAGATCGGTTTCCGCCCCGTCATCTGTGACATAAACTTCGCCGTGTTGATAAGGCGACATCGTACCAGGGTCGACATTAAGGTAAGGGTCAAGTTTACGCAGGCGAACTTTATACCCACGCGCTTGCAGCAAGGCCCCTAGCGCAGCAGAGGCCAAACCTTTGCCCAAAGACGACACCACACCGCCTGTAATAAATATATACCGTGGCATAAATCCGCTTTCTTAACACCGCGGAGTTATAACGCGCAGTCGATTATTCGCAGCGCAGCTCCACTAAGGGTCGGGAGTCGTTTCAGTTTCGGCTGGCTCTGTTTGCTCTGGCGTTGTTTCAGACAAGGCAGGATCAAGCGTTTCCGTCACTGGAGTTTCATCCTCCAACGGGATTGTTATATCTTGCGACTCGGCAGGTGCCGTCAAGGGTGCAACAGCATTAGTATCATCAAAAATTGAGTTATCTTGATTTTCTATGTTGAAAACCACAGATAAAGCCAAACAATTCACAATAAAGGCCGCGCCAAGGATACCTGTCATACGCGCGATAGACGTGGTGGCTGATCGGCCTGACATCAAACCGCCGCCGCCGCCGCCGCCAATTCCCAATGCACCACCCTCAGAGCGTTGTATCAAGATAAGCCCCGTAAGGATGATGCTGATAATCAGTTGAATGATAAGCAAGACGTTGGACATAAAGGTCTCTTAAATTAACAAGTAAGCGCGCGGATTAAACCAAATAGATTGGAATGGCTAGAGGGAATTACAAGGTCGTTTGCCCGATAACGCCTAAATCGTGCCTTCCACGGGTGAACTTGGCTCTGCATAAGCTTTGCGCGGCATGCGTCCCGCTAGATAGGCTTGCCGCCCTGCGATCACCGCATGTTTAAAGGCCTGCGCCATTCCGATTGGATCTTTGGCGCCTGCAATAGCGGTATTTGCAATGATGCCATCGCATCCAATTTCCATTGCCGCCGCCGCTTCCGAAGCTATGCCTAAACCTGCATCGACGATTACAGGCACGCTCACCGCTTCGCGGACAAGACGGATATTCGTTGGATTAAGCAAGCCAAGGCCTGACCCGATTGGCGCGGCTAACGGCATAATAGCTGCCGCGCCCGCATCTTGGAGCTTTTGGCAATATACGGGGTCATCTGTGCAATAGACCATGACGTCAAATCCGTCGGCAACGAGCAATTTCAAGCTTTTTAGCGTCTCTTCCATATCAGGATAAAGATGCACATTTGACAAGACCTCGAGTTTAACCAAATCCCAGCCCCCTGCTTCGCGGGCCAAACGCAATGTGCGCACTGCATCTTCGCCAGTGAAACACCCCGCTGTATTGGGCAGGTAAGTCGTTTTAACCGGATCAATAAAATCCGCGAGCATTGGAGCATTAGGGTCACTAATATTAACGCGCCGCACAGCTACGGTGACCATATCAGACCCTGCAGCCTCTAGCGCCGCAGCATTTTGCGCGTAATCTTTATATTTGCCTGTACCAATGATAAGCCGAGAGTTAAATTCTCTGCCCGCTACAATTAGCTTATCTTGCGACATTACCCGCCCCCAATAAAATGTATAATTTCTAGCTCATCATGGTTTTCTAACACAAGATCATCATAGCTGGATTTAGGCACAACAGCCAAATTGCGTTCAATCGCGATTTTCCGCTCTGGTAATTTTAAATACCCGATTAGTCCCGTCACAGTCAGACCATCAGGAATGTCATCATAATCTTTACCGTTAATAATCAGATGCACGTCAAATCCTTTCCGCTCAAACCGAATGAAGTTATGTCAATCAAAGCTTGTCCGCTTTGCTGGCTCCCGTTAACATGGCTAAAACGGAAACTTCAATGCCAAAAACAATATATATACTCAACGGGCCTAACCTCAATCTCTTGGGCAGCAGGGAACCAGAAATATACGGCTCTAAAACCCTCAAAGATATAGAGACAGATTGCGCAGAGTTTTCCCGCAAATTTGGCTATGAGATTGTTTTCAAGCAATCGAATATTGAAGGCGAAATCGTCAATCACATTCAAGATGCCAGAGAGAAAGCGGCAGGACTGCTTATCAATCCAGCTGCATACACGCATAGTTCGGTTGCGATACATGATGCCCTCAAAACTTTAGAGATACCCGCGGTTGAAATACACCTATCGCAACCCGCAAAACGAGAGAGTTTTCGGCAAATTTCCTATGTCGCACAGGCTGTAACAGGCACAATTAGCGGTTTTGGAGCAAATTCTTATCTTTTAGGGCTGCAAGCGTTGATAAATCTGCTAACAGAATGATTTTATGAAGCTCAGCGAATCATGGATTTGCTAAAATAAATAAGCTTTAAGCGTATCAGAGGCGATAAAACCTACAGGTAGCCCAAAGAGAGAGACATCCTATGGCCAGCAAACCAAAAGCGGCAAGCCCAACAAACACAAACGACACGAAACTTGTGCGTGAGCTTGCAAAGATTCTCAATGATACAGACTTAAATGAAATTGAGATGCGTAAAGGCGATTTAAAAATTCGTGTTTCCAAGGGCGGCGGGCAAATGATGCAAATCGCCGCGCCTTCGCAAATTGCCCCCAGCGCTAACATCTCGTCAAGCCAACCCGTTGCAGCCCCTGCTGCGGTCACAGACAAACAAGATGCCTCCGCCCACCCAGGCGCGGTTAAATCCCCCATGGTTGGCACCGCCTATGTGCGTCCATCCCCTGACGCAGACGCCTTTGTCAGCGTTGGCGATAAAGTCAATGAAGGCGACACTATCATGCTCATCGAAGCGATGAAAACCTTCAATCCGATTACCGCCCCTAAATCTGGCAAAATCGAAGAAATTCTTGTTCAAGACAGTCAACCCGTCGAGTTTGGCGAAGCTCTTTTCATCATTGTCTAATATGTCCAGCCAAATTCCCTTTAAGAAAATCTTGATTGCCAACCGCGGAGAAATCGCGCTGCGCATTCACCGAGCCTGTAAAGAAATGGGCATTTCAACCGTTGCTGTCTATTCCGAAGCGGATCGTAATGCCATGCATGTGCGCCT
>JBDVGI010000166.1:0-9102 GCA_039962885.1 Litorimonas sp.
GCAAAGACCGCGATTATGGTGTGAATGGTATATGTGACTTAGATGAGAGTGTTTTTACTCATATCTTTGCTGATTGGAACTTTGGTAGGTTTCATCCCAGCTGCTACGGCGAAATCTTCGTCGCCTGTTGTCATGGTTGAAGTTATAGAGGGCGATACAGCCTTCATGCTCAACACAAAGGCTCAAAAAGCCTGGTGGGTTGTCGGAGAATGTCGACGCCCTATCCCGATAGAGAAAACTTCTGAAAATTTATCTGGGAAAACCCGAAAAACCTCAGGAAATTCAATGATGTCTGAAAAGATTGTCAAGAATGTCCGTTTGGGATCACGCCAAATCAGACTGCAACAGCAGTTCCGCTTTGATCTGGCGAGTGATTCCACATCCGTAACCGTATTTAACTCCGTACGGGGTGGATGGTCGCCAGTAGATGTTAAGCGTAATGACGCTTGCCTACTCGATGCGACCTGCCGCTCTCGTATGGAGTTGCCGGAGTGTTAGAGAAATCATTACGTTATAATTTTAAAAAAAATAGATTAAAACAGTGGTTTAAATCTATTTTTTTAATCTTATCTATGTTGATTGGTAGCGTTATTCTTCAGAATTCGGTTGTATGGGCCGCGGATGAAACGTCGCCCACTAAAGTCGCTGAGGTGACAAAAACGGCTGAAACACAAACAGAGACGCAAACGGCCGTTTCAAAACCTGCACCTCTGACCTCAAAAGCTGAAACTACAAACCCCGCACCTGATGCGCCTATTGAGGTACCCATTGTAAATACCACGTTGATTGCTGAGGTTGATAGCACAATAATTGTTAAACTTGACGGCGAGACGTTAGAGAGTACGCAAGTTCACCGAAATGAAAAAGGCGCGCTCTATGTAAATGCGACGCCAATATTTGCATCGCTCAATGATGATGTTCGCTTTGATGAAGATACGAAAGCCTTGATTGTGCGCCGAAGCCAAGACGGTGTGATTATGGAGCTCTTCACAGACACAGGCATCGTGAAACAAAATGGCCGGGCATTGGGGCGGCTTCGTCATTTTGGTGAAGTGTCTCAAGATCGGTACTTACTGACAGCGAATGCTATTGCTGTGCTATCAGGCGCAGCGGGGAAGTTTAATGATGAAACGAATGAGTTTAACTTCAAGCTTGACCCGCGCCTTAAAATCGCAACGGGATTTGAAATTTATGTAAATGAAATTCCTCTTGGAACACTTAATCCTGCTCCGCGTTCTGTCGGGCCAGTTTTACTTTTACCATTATTACCAATTGCTGAAGAACTTGGCCATGTTGTGCAAGTGATAGAAGGCGGCAGCATTGTAACAATCCGCCGCGCACAAGATAGTGCAGAATTTAGCCTGAACTTAGATACGGGTTTGATTATGTTACGAGGCAACCCGATTGGCCTGTCCAAAGATGTGACATATATTGACCGTACGAATTTATTATTGCCCGTGAGTGCTATCGAAACCCTGACAGGTACACATGTGGATTCAAAAGGCGGAACAAACCGTATCGATATTACACTGGATGAACGATTGGCTGGCGCAATTAAACCAACAGCATCGGTAGAAGATACAGCTAAAGCAACACCGTTTACACCAGAATCACTGATTTTTTCTCTTGGTCCTGATAGCTTAAATACGGTTGAACTTAACGCACATGGCGGCTCATTTAATGGGCAACTTAGATATGAGACGCAAGATCTTGTCACGAATACGGCTGAACTTGAACCGAGTTGGTTGTCATTAAATTTTGCGCATACAAGCGGGCTTACAGGGTCTGTTGGGGATTATGCGGCTGATTTTCGGGAGTTGGACGGGGTTGGTTTGCGGCGTGTGCGCGGGCTATCTGTACAAAAAACAACTGATAAAGGCCGTTGGGCGGCTGTAATTGGCGTTCCAGAAGATGGCGCGCGGCAAATTTCTGAAGATCAAACACGCTCTAGTTTTGGCGGGCTTGCTGCGGGTGTGCGTTATGCTGATAGGGATGGCTGGGAAGCGGGCTTGTCGGCTCGCCAAGATAGTCTAACGGATGACCAAGCGGCTGTTTTAGAGGTTATTTCAGGCCGTCTTGGGCGTGTAAAAGATAAAAAATTACAATGGAGTAGCGAAGCTTCTTTAGGTGTGTTTAACGGTCCAGCCCGTGAAAGCTCTATTGATGCTCGTATTGGCGGAAATATAAGGTATGACGCCAACCAAGAGGTCAGTGTCGATGTGGACGCGCAATATGACGGCGCTGAGTTTTTACGCTCACAGCTAGATCGCGAAGAGGTGGAGGACGATATAACGGCTGTGACAAACCCTGACGCCGTGATCGAAGAAGAAGATCAATTTATTCCTGATACGCGTAGCCGCGGTCTTGATCAAATTTCATTGTCAACAAATCTGCGCTATGCGCCTGCCAATGACGTTGGAATATTGAACAATCCTGCGGTGTCTGTTCGCGCAAATTACGCTAAAACGGGCGCTCTCAAAACGTCGGATGAAAGTAGTGCAATCACGAATGTTGGGGTTAGCGGTGCTGTCAATATTGGCGAAACGGGTTTAAGTTTATCGGCAGATGCCAGTTATTTCACGGCAAGTTTTGAAAATGAACGTGAAAATGAAACAGGTCGTCAATTTAATGTTCGGGCATTCAAACAAATCGGCGCTTATACGGTTCGTGCGCAATATCGGAACGACAAATTAAGCGGAGCAGATACACAACAGGCTTTATCTGTCACTGCGTCGCGCCGCTCATTCAATCTACCATTGCCAAAAGATGCAAATTTGAGCGTATCACCCTCCGTGAGTACTTTATGGAACGGCGATAGCCTAACGGCGCGGGGCGGTGTTTTTGCGAATTTAAATTCTGGCCGTATTTTAGGGGAGAAAACAAGGGTCAATGCGTCTTTTGGTGCGTTGCAATCTGTATCTGGGTTTAATGGCAGCGAAACGGACAAGTTTCTTACTGTGTCCGTGGCGCGGCAATTAAGACTTGGGAATAATCTCGCATTAGGGCTGGCTTATAGGAATGATTTAAACGGTAATCAACGCGTTGGACTACAGCTTACGGGCCGTTATGAATTTAACGAAAAACGTCGTTACCGTAAAACCGAAGACGGCCGCGGCGTTCTTAAAGGCCGTGCCTTTTTGGATGAAAACCGCGACGGAATTAAACAAGATGACGAAGCTGCTATGCCGCGCGTCTTGGTCAAGGTTAAAGGGACAAGCCTGTCTTTGCGCACTGATAATGCAGGTTTTTTTACTATCCAAAATATTCGCGAAGGAATTTATGAGTTACAAATTGATGCTCGTAGTTTGCCGCTTGGCTTTGATTTATCCGAAGATGTAACCACGAAGGCGACGATTGCTGATGGCCAAATCACAGATGTACCTATGCCTATCGTGCAGCGTGGTCAAATTAGAGGGTTTGGCTTCATTGATGAAAATGGCAGTGGTGCCTATGAAACGGGTGAAGAGCGCATTGAAGGTGCGAAACTAAAACTAAGCTCGACACATGGTGATGAGATTGCGGGTGGGGACGTCGAAGGCGTCACATATACATCTAGCTTTGGACAATATGCTTTCGATGATTTGGCAGCAGGCGAATATCTTGTTGAAGTATTGCCGAGTAAAGCCGCAAAGATTACGGGCGGGATTAGTTTTACTATAAATATAGCGGAAAATCCGAACCTTATGGGACGACGTAATATCATCATCCAGAGAGAGAAAACTATTTTACTCGTTGATGACACTCACAAAAATATTGCAGAGCAGGGCGTACAAAAACCGCCTGCGCAAATAAAGGACACCACGGTTATTGCTCCAGACCTTTGATAAGGATTGATGTAATAACTGCACACGACTGGCGGGGATTAGACGTTTTAACTTTATGTTGAGATAATCTAATACCCGCCTTTTTTTTGGTATAAAATCCGCTATAGCTCGTATATGACCGATGTTAAGATGAAGCTCTATTGTCACCCCATATCACCTTATGCACGTAAGGTTATGATATTGGCGCGTTTGAAAAATATTAAACTCGAAGAAATGGCTCCTGTTGCCGATGGAAATAATGGCTATACCGAGGGTCATAACCCATTAGGGAAAATTCCAGCTCTTGAATGGCAACCCGAACAATATCTTTTTGATAGTCCCGTTATCTGTCAATATTTAGATGATCTTTCGGACGAGCCAATATTGCCAACTCAAACCCATGAACGGTTTATTGCGCTCTGGCAGCATGCGCTAGGTGACGGATTGTCAACGGCTGTGTATAATTATCGTTACGAGACCGTTCGTCCTGCGCAGCTGCATTGGACAACAATGATTGAGCGTCACACTCAAGCGATAATAAATGCACTCGACACACTCGAAACTATATCAGACTGGCTCGGCGCGCCGTGGACATATGGTAATTTGGCCATCATCTGCGCGCTTGATTATACCTCTTACCGCGCGCCTCATATTAATTGGAAACTACGCGTGCCAAAACTCGCTAAATGGCATGCGAAATTTATTAATGATGCGCATTATCAAGACACATATAGTTATCCTGAAGTGAGCCAATAATATGAAAAAGAGAATAGGCCTTGGTTTAGGTGTCATTGCTACTCTAACTATCTTGGGCTTTTTTATTTCACCTGAAACTGCACATGAATATTATGAGGTAGATGAGCAGTATCAAGCTCAGGTTGATGCCTATTATGTGCCGCCAATGCCTACAGATTGGAGTTGGAAAGAATTCAAAACTAAAGATGGTACGCAATTAAGATGGGGAGAGACTGGCAACCGTAACGCAGCCAAAGCGAGCTTAATCATTGTCCCAGGCTATACGGCAAGTGTGAGCATGTACGGGGAGCATGCGGATAAGTTAGCCGAGCAAGGTTATCACGTTATAGGACTAGATTTGCGCGGACAGGGCGGCTCTCAACGTTACCGCGCAGAGCAACCTGAAAAATTATGGGCGAATGATTTTGCAACTTATAGCGATGACTTAGCCAGTTTTATAAGAGCGCAAAACTTACCAAAGGACAGGGTGGTTGTCCCCGTTGCGATGTCTTTTGGCGGACATGTTGCGACGCGTATGGCCGTAGAAAACACGAGGCTTGTAGATGGGTTGTTCCTTCTTGCACCAGCTTTCGTCCCTAAAGCAGGGGATGTTGAATTTGATAAGGCGTTGTTTGTCATGAAGATGGCGAGCAGGCTTGGAAAAGGCCATCATTATGTTTTGGACAACGGAAATTGGAAACCTGCGAGTCTAGATTTAACGCAAGCCAATATTGATATGTGCAGCTCTGAGCCTAAGCGTCTTCATATGCGAGATGTAATTTTCACCCGAGAACCGCACCAACGTGTGGGCGGAGTTACAAACAAATGGGGCGCTGAGTTTTTTAAAAGCAGCCAAGTGATTATGGACGATGGGTATCTGTCTCAATTGCAAATACCTGTTTCAATTATATCTGCCGAAAAAGATGATTTCGTAGATACGAAGGCTAATCAACTCGCTTGTTCCGACGAGATCGCGATGTGCAAAGATATTCAAATTCCAGGAACTGGCCATTGCCTTATGCAGGAACATGACGAAGATTTAGCCATTATCTTTGCGCAAATTGATAGGCTTGTCAGTCAGGTATTGGGCGGTTAATGCGCCAAAAGCTTTATCGTGTTAAAACTATTTATCTTTCAAAGGGGTTTTGAAGAAGGCAGGCATCTCATCGCCAAATCCCGCATGATCGGCTTTTCCGATAGAATCACGGTAGCGAGGCTTAGGCTTGTCGTTTTTATGACGGCTGTCTCGATTGCGTGTGTCTGAACGGTTTTTAGAAGATCGTTGACGTTGCGATTTCTCTTTGGTTTTTTCACGAGCTGGCTTCGTATCAGATGATTTAGGCGATGTACCTGTGCCTGAGTTTGCGCTTGTTTCTGTATCATTTTTTGTAGAGGTTTTGGCCGTATTTTGCGTATCCGTTACAGTGCCGTTTGGCTCTTTACGCTTAGGGGCCGACCTACGAGATGATGTCTTCTTAGGGTTTGTTTTTTCAGAACTCGTATCTTTTTTGGAAGATATGTCATCCGTTTTGGAAGGCTTATTTTGAGAGCGATTGTCATAGGTGTCATTATTGCGCCCGCGACTGCGGCCACGATTTCGGCCACGGCCTTTATCGTTAGTTTTCTTATCATTTCTACCGCCGCGGCGATATTTACCGCCGTCTTTAGGAAAGTCTTCAATGCCTGGAATGTCATATTCCTCAATCGATTCAACCTTTATCAAATTAAGAATTTCGTCGTAATTCTTCTGGTCTAATCGAGCGACTAGCATAATTGCATCACCCTCGCGGCCCGCGCGGCCTGTGCGCCCAACCCTATGCACATAATCTTCGGAATGGTTTGGTACGTCATAATTAAACACATGGCTTACGCTGGGAACATCCAAACCGCGAGCGGCAACATCAGAGGCGACAAGATATTTGATCTTTCCGTTTCGGAAGCGGTCTAGCGTTTCAGTTCGCAAAGATTGCGCAAGATCGCCGTGAATAGGCGCTGCGTCATGGCCGTGAACATTCAAAGATTTCGCGACAATATCAACATCCTTTTTGCGATTGCAAAATACAATACCGTTCTCGACATTCTCGTGCTCGATCAAATAGCGTAGCGCTGTGCGTTTTTGTTTTGGATCAGATGATGGCACGCGAACAATGCGTTGACGTACAGTTTCGGCTGTTGTTGACTGCCGCGCGATTTGAATGGAAACGGGTTGGTGTAAAAACTGATCGACTAACCGCTTAATTTCATTCGGCATGGTTGCCGAGAAAAACAAAACCTGACGCGTGAATGGCGTTAATTTGAAAATCTTTTCAATATCAGGAATGAAACCCATATCAAGCATGCGGTCAGCTTCATCAACCACTAGGGTTTGCACGCCTGTCATTAAAATCTTACCACGCTCAAATTGATCGAGCAGCCGTCCCGGCGTAGCGATAAGGATATCGACACCTTTCATCAATTTGCGATCTTGTTCGCTAAAGCTAACGCCGCCAATTAACAGAGCCATTTCTAGTTTAAGATATTTGCCATATTGCTCGACATTTTCCGCCACTTGGGCAGCTAGTTCGCGGGTGGGGCAAATAATCAAGCAGCGCGGCATGCGCGCGCGCGCGCGGCCCTTTGCAAGTTTATGCATAGTCGGCAGGGTGAACGCGCCTGTTTTTCCTGTACCTGTTTGAGCAATTCCTAAAACATCTCGTTGTTGCATAGCAGCAGGGATTGCTCGCGCTTGTATAGGTGTAGGTTTTTCATAACCCATATGACCAAGCGCTTTGAGAATTTTATCATCTAGCCCTAGCTGCGTGAACGTAACATCCACAACTTCGTCGGCAGAGACTTCTTCAATCGTATTTTGAGAACTCAAAAGGTACCATCTTTCAGATAGATAAAAGGCTAACCGGTTCAGCCTATTTAATTTGTCCGCAACATAGGCCGATAAAAATAAAGGTCAAGACGCCTTAACGCCTTGAATTTATCTATATTTATGTGGACGAGTGTCTTCTGATAGCGGGAAATAGCGATCACGAAGTGCAGTTTGACGCGATTCTAACGACTGAGCTGTTCCATCAAGCAGCATATGAGTCGGTGCGGAGGTCACTAAAAGCGGATCGCCGTCCCAAACCACAAGGTTGGCCGTGCCGCCAACAGATAGCTTACTGTTATCTAGCCCGAACCAATCTGCGGGGGTTTGGCTAATAGCTTTAAAGGCTTTGTCCCATGATAATCCATTACCTACAGCATTACCTGCATGTTGGGTGATTGCAGATGGTTTTTGCGTGCCTAATGACGAAATATTGGCAATGGCATAATCTACGCCCGCTTCATCGAGCAGAACTACATTATCAAGACGAGATTCGATGGTCTCAAAACTACTCGGTAGATTGTCATGCGGGTCGATTATGACTTTCATATTGGCCTCGGCCAGTTGATTGGCGACTTGCCAGCCTTCAGCTGCGCCAAGGATGATAATATCCAAACCATATTGCTTTTTGAGCTTAATCACATTGAGAATATCCATCGCGCGGTTCACCGTCACCATAAGCGGCATGTCGCCATTGACAACAGGCACAAGCGCCAGCGCATCTCGGCGCGGTAAAGCATCGCCGTCACTTGGCGAATTATACCGTGTTTTATAAGCTTTGGCATCAGATATAGCCGAACGAATTTGGGTCATCGCGGCTGCGCGCGATCCGCCCGCACGGCTTGCACCAGACTCGCCAAGGACAACATGGACAAATGCGGCTTCGGTTTTAATAGAATCGAAGTTCCCTGATAGATCAATGATACTGCCAGTGCCTGCAAAAATGCTGTCACCCGATGCATTAGGGGATATCAGCGCGTGGGTGATTCCATGGCGGCGTGTGTTGGCTATGGCAACGGCGCGCGGGTTGAAACTGTCAGCCGCACGTTCACTAACTGAGGTGAGGGCCTCTCTTGCTGTAATGTCATTTGTTACGTCTTCGCCGCTGATATCGACGAGCCCTAAGTAAGAAAACGGGGCAATGATGCCGGGGGTGACCCATTGTCCGTCCGCGCTAATGATTTGCGCGCCATTTGGGGCTACGATATTGTCTGCGATAGCGTTGATACGGCCATCAATGATGAGAAGATCTGTGTCCGTTTGCAAGCCAGATGGCATGGCCACATTCGCGTCTTTGATAAGCAGGGTTTGAGCAAATGCTGGCGTGGTGAACGCAGCAGATAAAAGTAAGGCTGTTGTGAGTTTTCGTAACATTATTTTGCCTCTCCATATCCGAGCTTGAAATCACTTTTAGGTTTAATTCCTGCCGTTTTGTCAAACATGATCGCCCCATCCAAAAAGACTTGTTGCGGCCGCGCATAAGTTGAGAATGGATCCTCTGACCAGATCACAATATCTGCGCGTTTTCCGGCTTCAAGCGTGCCAGTTTCTTCTAAAATACCGAGCGCTTTTGCAGGGTTGGTGGACAGCCATTGCCAAGCTTCGGCTTGCGAAATATTAAGTCCCGCTCGGTTGCCATCCGCCCAAGCTTTAGCAACTTCTTGGTTAAGACGTTGAATGACTTTGTCGTCATCGGAATGTACCATG
>JBDVGI010000167.1:0-1077 GCA_039962885.1 Litorimonas sp.
AATACGAATCTTCTCTTCAGCACTATACTGCTTACGGGTCTTACGTTTGATATCTTTGAGATCTGCCCTTGGGGTACGATACGTTCGCCAGATGTTTGTTTAATACGTCTCATTCTTCACTCCATGAGGATGAAGATGAGCGAAAAGTCTCTCTTAGCCCAGACCTAAATCTGTGCCATGGGCGCTGACTTCAGACAAATTGTCTGCCCTTAAAACACTCTGCCAGTTTTCAGGGTGGACTATTACAAATCTACAAGCAAACAAGCTTTTGTATCTTTCACATATGTTCCACATTTCCCAATCCGAAGACGGTGGCGAACTTGTTGACGAACGATTTGAAGCTTGGGATTATGGTCCTGTCTTACTATCTGTGTATCATTCGGCTAAAGTTTTTGGCGACTCGCCAATCCGTAATATATATCGTGATAAGACATCTTACCTTCAGGAACCCTCGCCGAGTCGCTTTTACAGGATGCTGTTGATTTCAGCAAAACCGCAACAGCGTCTAAACTTGTAGCTATTAGGCATAGGCAGGACGGGGCTTGGGCTAAAAATTATGTCGCGGGAGCAAGAGGTAGGCAAATTTCGACAAGTGATATTCGCGATGAAATATTAGCTCGTACTGGATAATTATAAAGTGCCTAAAAAACAACTCCAGTAGAGCCTCAGGCAGGATTTGGTAGTTTAGGAGAGTACATGCGACTCCTGCCGAGCTAAAGGCCTACGACCAAATATCCGAGCTGCAACAAGACTTAGCTGCACTAAAAGATGCTAGATTAGAGGACAGATTCGGGTGGATCATGGGGTCATCTATATTGACGCATGCAATTATTGCTATGTTAATAAGCTGGCAGGCTATAATTCCATTGACTTGCGTTTATTTAATCGGTCTAATTTTTGCCGCTGACAAATGCGGGGTAGACTCTGTAAAAGAGGCTTTAAATTATTTACTATACAAGATGATGGACCGCTCTAAAGGTGAAAATTCCTAATCAACAATTTTGTTCATATCGTCGAACATGTAAGGGGCTATAGATATGTCCTTTTGCTTTTGAGCTCCCTTCTTAAAGGAATTAA
>JBDVGI010000168.1:0-1168 GCA_039962885.1 Litorimonas sp.
GGAACATGTGAACATTCGGCGCAATTGTTTTTCTACCTCCGCCGTCTTGAAAGTCTTCTAGCCCTATAAGTTTGAGAGCAGCTCCGTAAGAGCCAAGTTTATCCGTCACAATCCGAGTGGGTTTAATGCCTTGGTTTCTGAGGAGTTTTCGTAATAAACGCATGGCGGCTTTGACCTTCGCCTTAAATCCCGCTAGGCTCTGCCCATGAGCGCCGCGCTTGCCATATCCACGCCCTTCGCGGTGAATGATTCTATGCCAGAAGGATGCAACGTGCCCTCTGAGCGGAACACCGCACCACCCTCGGTCACTACATTCCCTCGGCGCTACGCCGCCTCTCATCGCTTCGCGCGCAGGCTTCGCGTCGTTCTTTTGTAGAAAAAATTGGTGATGCGATAGGCGTCTTGTTTGGTGGGTGATAATTATGAGTTCAATATTGTTTCCATTGCTAACATTAGCAAATAAAAAGTTCAGGAAAGGAAATTATGAAAGCGTACTGCGTGGATTTAAGACACTATATTCTAACGATGACAAATATAGCTGCTACGTAAACCTACATAGAATAGCCTCTCTTATTCTTACCAACAACGATAATTGGGAAAAAGAGTACTCTTATATAATTGAAAAAAACAACTAAACTTACTTGGCGGCGAAGATATAAAATATATTAAACTTTATCTATCGAAAATAAGTGCAGGACTTATAAAATCCCATCACAAAATAAATGATTTAGATATGACGAAAGTATCAACGCGAACTAAGAAATATTTTCCAATGATGTGATTTTAGGCCCGACTTAAGGGTATAACTTACTAAGCCTCTAGCCCATCCCATTTGACCCGCCTGCCTAACCCCGCTAGGCTGTTTTCATGTCCCTGTCGCTCACATGCGTTCACTCCGCGCCTCTTTGCCCATGAGCGCCGCTTTCGCTATTGCCAACCA
This sequence comes from Litorimonas sp., assembly GCA_039962885.1. Taxonomy (GTDB): domain Bacteria; phylum Pseudomonadota; class Alphaproteobacteria; order Caulobacterales; family Maricaulaceae; genus Litorimonas. The sequence continues at coordinate 941 of JBDVGI010000168.1, forward strand.
CCATTGCACGCCTGTTGCGGCGAATGATTCTATGCCCGAAGGGTATAATATGCCAGAAGTGTGCAACGTGCCACCCGCTACCGTGCAGGCTAAAGCCCTTACTTCGCGGCGCAACGGCTAATCGATTCACAGGATCGATTACCACGTTACGTCTAGGCAGCGCGTCGATAATGACCATCTAAGCAACGCGCAAAGTAGGACAAGCTTAATTGTGAGTTTTACTAGACT
>JBDVGI010000169.1:0-1776 GCA_039962885.1 Litorimonas sp.
AGAAATTAATTCTGAATCTGGCTGTACTCACATTACTAGCTGCAAATTCAGGTTGGAAATTATTCGTTAGGCCAGTATCTTGGTCGATAATTGCTAATCCACCACCACCTGTGAATTCAAGAACTGTCACTTCGGCATCAACACCATCACCCACATTCGAATAGCGATACACAGATCCAACAGAATTGGTTGTACCGCTTTGGAGTGTGTTATTTTCAAATTCTAAGGACCTAACAACTCTGCCCGCACATTCAATCAGATCAGATGTTTGGGCATAAGAGTTAGATGGCACTAGGCTTGTACTAAGGCCAAGGAGGGCCGCTATGCCGATAACCTTAGATGCTCTTTTATGCCATCCCATGAAATCTGAGATAAATGTCTCGCGCAGGACATTGCACGTATGATTGAATTTTCCGGTCATCCCTAACCTTTTCCCACGTAATTTTAGGCTTCATCCGCCGAAACTGTGTAGAAAAATGGTTGAATAAGGATTAATTTATATGCGTTGTTAATGAGTTTCTAATCATAAAATTAAGCTAGACGTTAAATTTAAACAGCATGATGTCGCCATCTTTAACGATATAATCTTTGCCTTCTTGGCGAGTTTTGCCTGCTTCTTTTGATCCTTGTTCGCCATTATTTGCAACATAGTCCTCATAGGCGGTGGTTTCGGCGCGAATAAACCCTTTTTCAAAATCGCCGTGAATAACGCCAGCGCATTTTGGGGCGCTCCAGCCATCATGGAACGTCCAAGCGCGGGCTTCTTTGGGACCTACAGTGAAATAAGTTTTTAGACCGAGAAGGGCATACCCTGCGCGTATTAAACGGTTTAACCCAGGTTCTTTAAGACCAATCGCCCCGAGATATTCGGCTTGTTCTTCGTCGTCAAGAAGGGCCATTTCAGATTCGATTTGCGCAGAGATAATCACAGCCTGCGCGCCTTCGGATTCTGCATGTGCGATGACTTTAGCAGAGAAGTCATTCCCATCTGCCGCGCTGTCTTCATCCACATTTGCAACATAAAGAACAGGTTTAGAGGTTAATAGCTGCAGCATTTTCCACGCTTTTTTATCATCTTCGTCAATCTCAGTGACGCGAGCAGGCTTGCCGTCTTCAAGAACCGTAATTGCCGTTTCGATTAGTCGCATAGTTTGCAGCGCATCTTTGTCATTTTGCTTGATTTTCTTCTCAAGACCGCCTTTGCGTTTCTCCAAGCTCTCAAGATCAGATAGCATCAGTTCTGTCTCAATCGTCTCAAAATCTGACATGGGGTCAATGCGGCCATCAACATGAGTGACATCTTCATCTTCAAAGCAGCGCAGGACATAGATGACAGCATCTGTTTCGCGGATATTCGCTAGGAATTGATTGCCCATACCTTCACCTTTTGAAGCGCCTTTAACAAGGCCTGCAATATCGACGAAATTCATACGAGTTGGAATGATTTGAGCGGAGCCGCCAATTTTCGCAATAATATCAAGACGCGGTTCTGGCATGGCAACATCGCCGACATTTGGCTCAATTGTGCAAAAAGGGTAATTCGCTGCCTGTGCATTGGCTGTTTTAGTTAAAGCATTAAAAAGTGTCGATTTTCCAACATTAGGTAAACCTACAATACCGCATTTAAATCCCATGAGATTATCCTTTGATATATTCAGACACGCGGGTCTGGTAAAGCTCTGTATTTCCGCTGGCGAGTATATCGGCATATCGCGCCGCGCCGTTTGTCATATCATCCCGAATATTATGCTCATCCTTAGCAAAATTTGATAAAAC
>JBDVGI010000170.1:0-2880 GCA_039962885.1 Litorimonas sp.
AGCATAGGGGCCTCGTCGCGCTCACCTTCGCCAATCACAATACGCCCTTTAATCTGCATCGCATTAAGCCCAGAGCGCATAGCGTCAACTGCCGCTTGGTCTGCAGCTTTTTCATCTCCGCGCCCAACCATATAATAGGCATTAAGCGCCGCTTTTTCTGTAACCAAAGCCGCGCCTAGCGCAAGGCTTGTATTAAATCCAATTTTTGACATATTTGCCTCAGAGCTTTCAAATGTTTCGTAATAAGGTTTAGACTAGCTATCATAGTTCATGGGATTGTAATGCAAGCTTTCCCAATAAATGATAAATTTTATTGTGGATCATCAAGTTTATATGCCTGTACTTTCGCCTTTAACAAAGCAAGTTCGGCATCAATCTGTTCTTGGGTTCGCAAATCCACAGCTACATTTGCATCTGGCACAACGAATCCCTCCCGCAGCTCAATTAACTTCGTAGCGTCCCCATCCCAATCTTCATCTGTGCGCACATTATCCGGCGTATCAGGAATTTCACTGACATCAGGTACATTTGTTTGATTGTTTTTAACAATTTCACGAAATTCTGGGAGCTTTAAGAAGTCCACATCAGGTACTTTCACCGTCACGCAGCCAGATAAACCACACGCGGCGATGTAAATCATAGATAAATATGGAAAAGCCTTCATGTTCCAGTTTCCCAAAGGTTCGAATCTTAAATCTGTATAGCTAAGTTATTATGCGGCGCATTGCTTATAGTCACCTAAAATCTTGTAAAGAAATCGCGGTGATAAAATTACGGAAAAACGGGAGGTGACATCAACCCTAAGGTTTCATCCCATCCCTGCGTGGCATTATAATTCTGTATCGCCTGCCCAGATGAACCTTTAGTCAAATTATCAATCACACTCACAATAATCGCGCGGCCCGAAATGCGGTCAGCAAACACTCCAATACGGCAATGATTACTGGCTTTGACATGACGTGTTTGCGGCACATTTCCCTGCTTTTCAACATGCACAAAAGGTTCGTCCTTATAACGCGCAACATAAGCCGCGCGTAGAGCATCAGGCGTTACACCGTCTGCTAGCTCCACATAACAGGTCGCAATCATACCGCGATTCATCGGGATAAGGTGCGGCGTGAAACTCACAGCAACACCGCGAACGCTGTGTTCGGCTAACCCTTGTTCTATCTCTGGAGTATGGCGGTGAGTACCAATCGCATAAGCATGAGCCCCGTCCGTAACTTCGGAATAATGCAAAGCTTGCGCTGTCTTGCGTCCTGTCCCTGTTACTCCTGATTTCGCGTCAATGATAACTGGTGTATCAGCCAACAACCCCGCTTCGCTAGCAGGCAGCAACGCCAGTAATGACGCCGTAGGATAACAGCCTGGGCAGGCAACTAATTTCGCCCCATTCAAATCATCGCGCGCATATTCCGTTAGTCCGTAAACGCGCTCGCCAAGTAAGTCCTGATGATCATGCGTACGCCCGTAAGCTTCTGCGTAAACCGCAGGGTCGCTAAGGCGAAAATCAGCAGATAAGTCAATCACAGTATCAACGCGGTCATAAATTTTTGCGATTGTGTCTTGGCTCGCGCCATGCGGTAAACATGCAAAAACAACATCAACATTGCTCCAATTCACCTCATCCGCCTTGCATAGCGTTGGAAGGTCCATATGCGCAAAATTCGGGTAAACATCTGCGTAGGCTTGTCCTGCGCGGCTATGTCCCGTCAGCGCAGAAATTTCTAAGCGTGGGTGGCCTGCAATTAAGCGCACACATTCAGCGCCCGTATAACCAGAAGCCCCAAGGATAACGGCTTGTTTTACTGTCGAATCGCTCATGGGCATCTCCAAATAAAAAAGGCGCTTCGGTTTCCCGAAACGCCTTTGCAATAATATATAAAAGCTGCGTTTCGATTAACGCTTCGAGAACTGGAAGCTCTTACGCGCTTTGGCTTTACCATATTTCTTACGCTCAACCACACGGCTATCGCGTGTAATGAAACCAGCAGCTTTGAGCGGCCGTCTTAGAGCAGGTTCGTAATATGTAAGCGCCTTCGTGATACCGTGACGCACAGCGCCCGCTTGGCCAGATAAACCGCCGCCTTTAACCGTTGCAACAACATCGTATGCATCAACACGTTCAGCGACTTGGAAAGCTTGTGCGATAATGAGACGTAGCACTGGGCGCGCAAAGTAAACCTCTTGGTCACGACCATTAATCGTGATTTTACCGTTACCTGGTTTGATCCAAACACGCGCAATCGAATTTTTCCGTTTACCCGTTGCATATGAACGACCAAGATCGTCAATTTTAGGTTCTGGAAGAGGCGCAGATGGCGCAGCTTCTACAGTTCCGTCAGCCGCAACAACGCCGCCTTCCATACCCGCTTTTAGGTCTTCTAATGATTTAATATCAGCCATGGTCTAGTTCGCCTTTACATTTTTAGGGCTACGAGATTTGAAGTCGATGACTTCAGGCTCTTGAGCAGTATGAGGGTGTTCTGAACCTGCATAAACACGCAGGTTGGAAAGTTGCTTGCGCGCTAATGGTGATTCTTTTGGCAACATACGTTGCACAGCTTTGCGCATTACGCGCTCTGGGAAACGACCATCGAGGATTTTATCCGCTGTGCGTTCTTTGATCCCGCCAGCATAACCCGTATGCCAGTAATATTTCTTATCTGTGCGTTTGCGGCCTGTAAAAGCCACTTTTTCCGCATTGATGATGATGACGTTATCGCCGCAATCGATATGCGGTGTGTATGTTGGCAAATGCTTGCCACGTAGACGCATTGCAACAAATGTAGCAAGACGGCCAACAACCACGTCTTCGGCGTCGATAAGAATCCATTTCTTCTCAACATCCGCGGTTGCTAAAAACTTAGTCGTTTTCAT
>JBDVGI010000171.1:0-6193 GCA_039962885.1 Litorimonas sp.
AGTCTAGTAAAACTCACAATTAAGCTTGTCCTACTTTGCGCGTTGCTTAGATGGTCATTATCGACGCGCTGCCTAGACGTAACGTGGTAATCGATCCTGTGAATCGATTAGCCGTTGCGCCGCGAAGTAAGGGCTTTAGCCCGCACGCAGCGGGTGGTGCACAATTACTCCCTTCGGGCATAGAATCATTGGCTGCAAAGGGCGTGGATATGGCAAGTGCGACGCTCATGGGGAGAGCCTAACGAGGTTTAGAGCGAAGGTCAAAGTCGTAAAAACAGACGCCTATGGCGTAGCGTCGAAGTGGGCCACATGGCACGCTTCGCTTTATCTTGCTCTACACACTTTCTGACCCTTTTTCCGATTATTCGACTCACTCACTTAGAAAAATTCTATTTCTCAAAGGACAGTTTTTCTGGCATCCAATCTGTAGAATGCCCAGAGGCAACATACTTTAAACAATCAATGACAGAATTTAGATTAACTGTAGTTTCTATTGGTTTCATCCCAGTTGTAAGCCGATCAACCGCTTCTATTTTATAACAATTTCCTTCTACATCAAAAACCAAATGCGGGACATCTTCATACCACGGTTCTATATAACTAAGCATGTCGGCTTTAGTTTTATAAAATTGTAAATCGCCCACTACGTGAGCATCGGAAGATTCATTTACAAAATACATCATGTTAAAACCTATCCTTCCAACTCGTGTCACCAGCTTTCGTATCCCAAGGTCTGTGCCGTCCTAAACCTTGATTGCGGAATGGTTGACCAGTTCTGGGATTAATTCTTTGTCGATGATAATGAGGAGCATGAAAGCGTCCCGGCCCTCTATTGCCAAAAGGTGCGATGCGAGCTTTCCCACTTCCCACAGCGAACTCCTGACCTGTACGAACGGCTGTACTAACTTTACTAACGGCACTAGCTGTCGTAGTGGCGGCTTTAGGCCCAACTGCCGCAGCAGTTGCTACATGAAACCCAGTCTCCCCGACGGCCATTCCAAAATTTTCTGCTTCATTTGAGCCTTGCTCAATTCTTGGGATATCTGGAACTTGTCCAACAGTTAGATTTGGGCTTCCGATTTCACCAAGTGTTACAGCACCATTTACTGTATCTGACGCTCCATTGAAAATGCCGTTGCCAACACCTACCTTAAAGCTTTCAGGGTCTCGTTGTGCGGCCTGCACACCTCGACTGATTGACACTGCAAATTTTCCAAAAGTTTTCCCAGCTTGTTCAGCACAACTTCTCAACCGACTTGCAAAACATTCACCTGTAGGGTCAATTAGGTTAATTGGATCGTTCGCAGTGTAAGCATACCGATTAAAGTATCTCGGGTCTCCCGTCTCCAAGAACCCAACCGGATCCACACTCAAGAACCGCCCTATGACGGGGTCATAGTAGCGCGCTTGCATGTAGTTTAGGCCTGTGGCGCTGTCTTTGATGTGGCCCGTGAAGCCCGCTTGGTTATCGTTGGCGGTGTTGCCCACAATCTCGCTGCCGAAGGGAGTGTAGCGCTCTCGTGCCCTGAGCCCCGCATAGCGGGGTGAGGAAATGCCCTTGGGGTGCCAAGCAATTGACCCTGTGGAGGTTGTCCCGCTTTGGGCAGAGCCCAGATGATCATTATGGATATAGGTTATTTGCCCGTCTTTATACCGTGCAAGCGCCCCCATAGGCCCGCTAACATAATCCGTTTCCTCTCCGTCGCTGACCGCGTCGACATGGACAAGCGCTCCGCCCGCATCATAGACGCGAAGCCGCCGCGCGAAGCGATGAGAGGCGGCGTAGCGCCGAGGGAATGGAATGACCGAGGGTAGAGCGGTGTTCCGCTCAGAGGGCACGTTGCATGCTTCGGGCATAGAATCATTCACCGCAAAGGGCGTGGATATGGCAAGCGCGGCGCTCATGGGGGGAGCCTAACGGGGTTTAGGGCGAAGGTCAAAGCCGCAAAAACAGACGCCTACGGCGTAGCGGCGTGGGCCACAATGGCCGCTTCGCTTCGCGAGGGCCGTAGGCCCAAAACGTGCCCTTGGGTATATGTGAAACCTCTACACACTTTCTGACCCTTTTTATTCAGCTTTTCCTATCCTCAACAAATTTTTCGATGTAGCTTTCAATTAGCTCTGAAGTTCCAGTAACATGAATTTCGCCACTTTTTTTCTCATAAATTAATGGCGCGTTCCCTGCCATTCCTTCTAGGGGGTTTCGAGTTTCAACAAACTCCTTCGAGCTATAAAAAAAAGACCCATCCCAAATCAGCTTTTAAACTGTTTATTGTCAAAATCTCTAAGTCCATTTGCAAATCGGACGCCTGCTCCGATAGATGCTTTTGAACGGTCTCTACAGCTTTTATTAGATCACTCAAAGCATAACTTCTTCATCAGTTAGTTCTCAATAGTAAGAATGTATCAAAGCCCATTATAAGCAGAGAAAATCTTGGTTCATCACTGTGCGTCTACGGAGGAGGTTTTCGTAGATTTCGTCAGTTTTTCGCGGATATCTGCAATTACACTCCGGCAATCGGAGGCATTAATAACCCAGCAAGCGACGAGGTAAACCGTGATGCCCACGCTTGCTTTAATGGTAAGCGTAAAGAAGCCGGGGGTGAAGCTATCCAACGGCAACACCATAACCGCCCCTGCCATCGCAGCGCTACAGGCAAATATTTCAACGGCCGCGCGAATGGGTAAGGGTAGCGGAAAATCTTGCCGAGCCAAAACCGCCGCCAGAATAATGGCCAATATATAAGCGGCAATTGTGGACCAGACGGCGCCCATTAAACCCATTTTAGGGATTAAAATTGCGTTTAAGACTAAATTCAAAATGACAGGTAAAACCAGAGCCCAAACAAATTTATGCGTTTTTCCGGAAAGCATAAAGGCGCGGTGGATATAGTAAGTCATGTAACCGCTAATCAAGCCTGCAAATGCAATCCACGGCATAACAGATATTGCACCGTCTCTAACGCCCTCACCCAAGATAAAACCCGCATCTTCAGACACAAGAGCAATGCCGACCGCAGCAGGCACAGAAAGCCATAATAATGTCGCGCCATATCCCTTTAAGATTTTGCGCGTTTCCTCCAGGCCTTCTTGCTCCATAGCGGTAATCGCGACGGGCGTAACAGCCATAGACACCCAAACAAAAAGTATTTCCAAGCTTCTGGCCGCAAGGTTATAACCTGCGCTATATTCTCCGGCGGGGGCGCTTCCCATTATCGCTGATATGAAATAAACATCGGCGCTATTAAGCGCATAAGACAAAAGCAAGCCCACACAAAGAGGCGCGCCGTAGACAAAGTAGCTCTTAGCTTTTTTGGGTTGGTATTCACCGCCGCGCATTTCGCGCATCATGAATAATAAATCGACACCCCCTACGATGATCAAACCGCAAATAATTCCCAAAAAGGGTGCAGATGCCTGCAAGGGCGTTGTAAAAATGAAGAGAATGCCAAGACTGAAGCTAATGAAAACTTTCGTAGAATATGCAATGGAATATCGTTTAATCCGGTGAGCCGCTTTATGGGCTTCCATGCCAAGGCTGAACACTATGTGCAAACATGTGGCGCTCAGCGCGAATGCCAATACGAACACAAGCCGCTCATCTAATGGACTGAGGAATAAGACCAGCATAGTCAGCGTAAACCCGACAATCCCCGTGACAAAGGCAAGGCGATAGATAGTCTTTAAATGGTTTGCCACGTCATTTTCACGCTCTGCCCGGGCTTGGAACCGCACCATCGCAGCTTCCATCCAAGTGAACAGTGTCATGTGAAAGAACTGCATCGTAATCATCGCCACCGCATAGGTTCCAAATTCTGCCGGGTCTAGCAAGCGGGTTAGAACAGCAATCGTGCCAAACGCGGTCAACACATTCGCCATATTAACGGGTAAATAATTGAGTATAGAGCGGCCGATCATATCTTATAAGCTTTCATGTGTCGTGCAGACAGACACGCCTAGCACTTAAGAGGAAACACGAGATAGAGAAAAGCCCTCATGCCATCGGTCCTTCGCCATGCAACTTATATGCCGAGCGGAATACCGCGTCTTAAATGATCAAAAAATGAGGAATTTCTTAAATGAATAATAATCATATGGCATGTAAATTGCTTTGTCTGTTGTGCTTGCTGCTTATCAGACTCGCATATAAATGATACTGATTACGAAGCAGGCTATTTGAAGAATCGTTACGATGGGCATTACTGTGTGACGGACGGGGTAGTTAAAAAGTATTTGGGTGAGGATCCATGAAACAATTAATTACATCATCAAAGACACTTAAACCGTTGTTCCGGCAGGTTTTACAAGCGCCTTGGGCCTCTCCGCTTATGGAGTTTCGTTATGGCGTTTGGGTGGGTGTTTCGGGACTCATGGGCGAGGATGCTCGCCAGCTCGGTGAAGCCAACACACGCCCAAAAGTGTTCAACCAGAACATCCCAGCCGAGGTGCAAGCTTGCAAATATCAAGGTACACGTTACGGTAAAAATATCAATATCTCAGCCCTTAGAGTAGCCATGAAGCATTTCTATGAGGCGGCATCGATTACGGTTGCAGTCCGTGATTATCACATGAAGCAGCTTGGTAAACCTGTTTCAGAGACGCCTGGGGCTTGGGATCTTTATGTGATTTCGCGCGCGGCAGTGGCCTTGATTTCTTATCGCTATCGCTACGGCAAGACATCACTCAATGAGCAGGTCCCAAATGATCTCTCAAGTCTTTATAAATTGGTTACGGGTGTATTTGTCATCATCCGCGAAATGACGCGCGCGGCTTATTCTGGCATCAAAGAGAATGAGCCTTTTACAGGGAAATGGCTGTATCAATACGGGGATGAAAATTATATGTTCAGCTCCGCAGAGAATATGGTTTGTGCCGGCAGCGTCGCAAAAATCACAGAATTTCTAGAACTCCTTATCCAAGGCAAGTCTCATGCTAATGGGGGTAATCTGGCCCTTAAGGGTGAAGATGATTACCTCGCATTCTTACAAAACTATGTCCCAGATTTGGACGGTTGGTATAGATATGCCTTGCTGACAATTGAGCTGGACCATTTCATCGCACTGGAAGTCATGTCTCGTCAAAACGCGGAAACTCCAGCGGAGGCAGAAAAGCAAATGACCGTACGTGATATTTACGCGGCGCAGCACGCCTATTTTACGGAATTAATTGGCGATAGCGCAGCTGAATTACCTGTGGATTTTAAATCCGGCATCTTGCATCGGCAGAACGCAATTCTAGATTCTTTAAAGCGGCCTAGCATTAAACAGATTCCCAAAAAAGTAATAGATCTGAGGCTTAACCAATGAAGCCCCGCATAATATTTACCACGATAGCTTGTAAGTCCTTGAAAGGAATATACGCATGATTGACCGAAGTGTTCGAAACCTTTTCACAACTACATGTGTTCTTTCACTGGCTTTGACGGCCTGTTCTCAAAACACGGCTGAAATTGCTCTCAAGGGAGACCCCTCTCCATATTTATTTGTCTTTGCGGGCGATGAAGATACGGAAGATCCTGACTTTCTGGCGATGATTGATGTTAATCCGACTAGCGAGACAAGAGGGGAGCCCATTTCTTCAGTCTCTGTTTGTCACAAAGGCTCGATGCCGCACCATACAGAGTATGTTGCGCCGCCTCCAGGAGAACCTATATTTATGAATGCTCATCATCATGAGCTTAGCCTGATTGTTGATATTCAAAGCCCTAAAGCACTCGTAATAGAAAAAACATTCGAGCCGCCAGAGTCTTTACGCTATCCGCATGACTATAAGCGCACACCTCAGGGTACACGTTTGGTTGGTTTTTTGCGGAGTGAAGGCCCAAGCCCTGACCCATCCGAAGATTTGATGCCAGGCGGGCACGGAGGAATTGCTGAATATACCATAGACGGAGAATTTATCCGGTCTGTGTCAGCCGCAGTTCCCGGGCTTGAAAAAGCCGTTCGTCCTTATGCGTTCGCCCTGTTGCCGGAACAAGATCGGTTCCTAGTAACGAGCGCGCCTATGCATGAAAATTCGTGGGCTGATGTTGTACAGATCTACCGATATTCAGATTTCAGCCTCATGCATACGCTTGAGCTGCCCGTTGGCCGCTTAGCAAATGGCGAGGTTCAGGAAGGCTCACAAAAGGCGGGTTTCGGGCCGCGCGTGCTAGATGATGGATCTGTCTTTTTGAACGCTTATGGGTGCGCTT
>JBDVGI010000172.1:0-28573 GCA_039962885.1 Litorimonas sp.
CTCGGAGCGCGCGACATTACCGCCCATTTCTTTGACATGATCCGCGTAATTTCTACCGACGCAATAAATACGGCGTACAGGAAACTGTTTGTCTGTACCAATAATAGGCAAGCTCACAGGGTCTGCGGGCGGAAAAGCGAATTTTGACATGAAAGCTCCATTGCAATCTAGCTCAACTTTGGCCTAACTTAGAGGTGATTTCAAGGAGAACCCAATGCGAATTGTTGATGTGCCGATTGATAAAATCTATGTCCCTGCCGCTAAACGTAAAACATTGGAGATTGAAAAGGTTGAACCTCTTGCCGAAGACATTCTTGAAAATGGCTTAAAAAGCCCGATTTATGTACGTGTAGGCAAAGATAGATATGTTCTACAAGAGGGGCTTCACCGTGTTGAGGCGATGAAAATGCTCGGAGAGACCCTTATTGAAGGTCATATTATTCAAGCGAAAAAGGCGTGATTTCAACGGCTTTGCGACGTCAATTTTAACATCATCATCTGTGTTTACGCAAAGTTCTATGGCGTAAAAAAATGGCATGAAAAAGCCCCGCATGAGCGAGGCTTTGATTATCTATTAAAAGCTGAACATGCCCGGATTTACATGAGGGCTGTCAGTTAAGCTAATATCAGTCAGCAGTAGAAGAGATTACTCTTCTTCTTCGCCTTTTGGCGTATCGCCTGCATCTGATTCTGTACCGTCTTTTTCAGGGGCAATAAAATCATCATCAGGGCCGTCGCCTTCAAACATAGACACAGCATTGGCCGCACGATCAGCATTAGCTTCAAGCTCGTCTGCGCGTTCTTCTGCCATTTGCGTGGCAATCACATCTTCGCCTTTGGCTTGACGCGCTGCTTCGTCTTCGGAACGGGCGACATTGACTGTAATGCTAACAGAGACTTCTGCATGAAGTTTAATTTTAACTTCATGTAAGCCTAAGTCTTTAATAGGTTGCTCTAGGACAACCATATTGCGCTTTACGCCTTTATCTATGAGAACTTCAACAACGTCGCGTGCAGAAACAGACCCGTAAAGTTGACCTGTATCACCAGCCTTGCGGATGATAAGAACAGATGTGCCATCAAGGTCTTTTCCGCCCTCAGCCGCTTTTTCGCGGTTTTCGGCATTGCGCTGCTCTAAATATTCACGCTCGGCTTCGAAGCGAGCCAGATTAGCTTTTGTTGCACGTAGGGCTTTTTCTTGCGGGAGTAAGAAGTTGCGGCCAAAACCAGGTTTGACAGTGACAACATCACCCATAGAGCCAAGCTTTTCGATACGTTCGAGTAAAATTACTTGCATGGTCGTATCTCCTATTTCACTTCATAGGGCAAAAGGCCCAAAAAGCGGGCGCGTTTAATTGCGCGGGCCAACTCACGTTGTTTCTTATGTGTAACAGCCGTGATGCGCGATGGCGCGATTTTGCCTTTTTCAGACATATAACGCTGCAGAGTTTTGGGATCTTTATAATCAATTTTGATACCATTATCGCCAGAGAAAGGACAAACTTTACGACGACGACGAAACGGCGTGCGTGATGGCAAATTTTCAATTTTAATAGAGTCTTTAACAGCCATGGTCTTAATCCCTCTTATGGTCGCGGCGCTTGCGCTCTTCGCGTTTCTTTAAAATAGGTGACGGATCTTCTGAAAACTCGTCAACGCGGATAGACATGTAACGCAAGACATCTTCGTTGATACGGTGCGTACGTTCAATTTCGTGAACGACGGATGAGTCAGCGTTAACTTTCAAAAGCGAGTAATGCGCTTTGCGGTTCTTCTTCATGCGATAAGCCAAATTGCGTAGGCCCCAATATTCAGCGCCTTCGACAGTGCCGCCCATGTTTTCGATTTTAGTTGCAAGATTTTGGACGAATTCTTCGACTTGACTCGATGAAATGTCCGGACGTGAAATAACCACGTGCTCATATAGAGACATAATAGGCCTTCATTGTTAGTGGAAGCGGCGCTGTCCCAGCTTGAAGGTGCTAGAATGGCGATGGCTCTGGATACTCTATCAACACCATGTCGATAGGCGCATACAGACCGCGTCCGTGAAGTTGCGGCTTATATAGAGCATGAGCGCAAGTGCAAGTGGTTTTTGATGGCAATTTGCCCTTCGTCAGGGCTAACGCCATAGGGTGTTGCTTTACCCTATTTCCTTGCGTAGTCCGAGTTTAAATTCAGTGATACGGTTAATGATGTCATCGTCGCTTAAATCTTCGTATAAATCCTCTGAATCGCGTGCGGAGTATTCTGAAGGTTTCTCTTCAAGGTTTGCCGGAAATTCATCATTATTCGGCATCAGAAGAGACATGGGTGTGGGAACGTCTGACATGGCCCCTAAGACCGGTGTTGAAAGGCTTTCATCAAGGGGTTGAATGTCAGGACTTACCGCGGGTTCATTATTTGCACGGCGGGCTTGGGTGGCAGATAAAGCCGTTGCAACATCCCGATAACGACGGTCAAAGTCAGACACATCTTGCTGGGTTTGCGAAAGCTCTGAATTAATTTCTTCTAATTGAAAATTTTGCGTTTGAATTTGTGTTTCAAGGCGTTCGCGCTCTATGTCTTGTGCCGTGCGAATTTTCCGCAATTCCGTGACATCGCGGGCAGCATTACGAACAATTTCGTCTTTAATTTCTAGCTGTTTCTTGAGCGTGGTAACTTGATTTTGCAGAGCGGTAATTTCATCTTCACGGCTAATCACGTTAAACTCATATTGCGTTTTGAAATTGCGAATGTCTTCATGAAGGCCGATCATTTCGCCTTTCATCGCATTGTTTTGTTTTTGCGCAGCATCAAGGGCGTTGCGTAAATCGGTATTTGTTTTATTCACGGTATCAGCGGATTGACGAAAGTCATTACAGTCTTGCACTAAAGAATCTGCCATTTTCTTGGCTTCAAGATAGTGGTTTTGTTTTTCGTTGATGTCCGCCGATAAGGTTTCGACGCGCTCGCGCAGGATTTCATTTTCACGGCGTTCGACATCAAGAGCGGTTTGTATGCGTTCTTGTGATAAATCACTTTTGTTTAGTTTTTGCTGAACTGTATGAAGGGTACGTTCATAAGTTTGAATTGATTTTTTGGCGACGGATAGTTTCGATTGCGCTTGTTCAAAGACTGCGTTGCGTTCTTCTAGGCGCTTGCGGTGATCATCCAAGTCGATTTGTAGAATGGATAATTTACGTTGCTTATCATCGAGTTCAAGCTCAATAGTTCGGTTGCGAGCTTTGAGGCGGCGATTTTCAGGCTCAAGGCGGTTTAACAAAGAAAAATCTATATCCGCATGTTCAACAAAACTGGTTAGGTTTTCAATACGTTGCTGAGCGCGGCGATAAAGCTCTTCTCCGCTTTGAATGTCGGCGCTAATGCGAGCCACATCTAGGCGCATCGCGCTCATATCCGCGCGGGCAGGACGCGGAACGATGGCCTCTACCCCCATATCAAAATCCTCTGTAAGCTGTGAAGCTTGAGGGTGTGAAATTCGATGATTATGGCTCTTAGTATTATCGGCTTCAGTGTTCTCAATTTTAGTGACATCAATGTGGTCATTTGGAGTGTTGTTATTAATTTGAAAATCTGGGGCTTTGAATGACTGCAACTCATTAGCGACAAATTTTACATTATCACGGTCAGCTTCGTTATTTTTGTCGGTGTTCAGAGGTGAGGCTTGATCTTTAATCGACAAAGTCGCCGTTGGAGAATTGGTTTCTTCAAGCTTTTTCCATGCGGTTTCTAGCATTCCAGCAGACAAGTTTTTTTTAATCGGTTGGCTAGGTTTTGATTCTGCTCTAGCTTCATCAATGGCTGCGGCATTTGTAGCCCTGAGGCTTAACCCTTTCAGCTTTGATGTCGATTTTTTTAAGAATGCCATAACTCACCCCAGTCCCACTTAAACTCAGTTGCATTTTAACCCACTTTGGCAAGTGGTAGTTAACCTTGGTTAATAGATTGTTAACGGGCTTTGTTGCGCTCTGTGTTTCAATCTATAATAGATAATGAACTTAACCTAAGGTTTATATAACTCCATAATATATTGACCTTTGGGCTTTTCGCTTTAGAGCAAAGCGCTTAAAGGGCTACCTATATTCATATGGGTCTTTATATAGATTCTTTTTAAACGAAAGCTCGAATCATGAATTTTGCATTTACGTTCCCAGGGCAAGGCAGTCAAAGCGTTGGTATGGGACAAACTTTGTCTGAAGCATTTACCTCTGCGCGCCTCGTCTTTGAAGAGGTTGATGACGCTTTGTCGCAAAATTTATCACATATAATGTGGCATGGCCCTATGGAAGAGCTAACGCTTACATCAAACACGCAGCCCGCGTTAATGGCCTGTTCGCTCGCGGCTATGGCCGCGCTGAAAACTGAATTTGACGTGGATGTTAACGCTGCCAGTTATGTTGCAGGGCATTCCCTTGGGGAATATTCGGCTTTATGTGCTGCGGGTGTGGTGTCTATTGCAGATACAGCGCGGCTTTTACGTATTCGAGGCGATGCGATGCAAGCGGCAGTGCCTGTTGGAGCAGGAGCGATGGCCGCTTTACTGGGCGCGTCAGTGGAGGATGCGGAAACAGCAGTCAAAGCAGGGCAAGCCAAAGGTATTTGCCAAATCGCGAATGATAACGCGACTGGCCAAATTGTATTATCTGGCGAAAAAGAGGCTGTAGAGCTTGCTGCGCAAACTGCACGCGATATGGGTGTTAAAAAAGCTGTGATTCTTCCTGTATCTGCGCCTTTTCACTGCGATATGATGGCCCCTGCGGCACAAGCGATGAAAGATGCGCTCGCAGATACGGTCTTTCATGCGCCATCTGTGCCGATCATAAATAATGTGCAAGCTATACCCGTGACTGATATTGATAGTCTGAAAACTGACCTTGTCGCGCAGGTTACAGGCCGTGTACGTTGGCGCGAATCAGTTGAATGGATGGCGAATAATGAGATCGATACCTTCGCAGAGCCTGGGACGGGCAAAGTTCTGACAACTATGCTCAAACGAATAGTAAAAGGTCTGAATGGCAAAGCGCTCAATAGTCCTGAGGGATTAGAAAGTTTTGCAGAAAGTGTTAAAAACTAATAGAGTTTAAGATTAGAATAAGACGAATGAAAAGAGAAAAATATGTTTGATCTCAGCGGAAAACGTGCCCTTGTCACGGGCGCAACGGGCGGCCTAGGCGGAGAAATTGCGCGCCTATTACATGCGCAAGGCGCGCATGTGGCCTTATCTGGGACGCGCGCGGAAAAACTTGAAAGCCTTCGCGATGAATTAGGCGATAATGCCTATATAACGCCGTGTAACCTATCGGATGGTGATGCAGTTGATGCGTTGCCAAAGCAAGCGGCTGATGCCCTTGGCGGAGGTGTTGATATATTGGTCGCTAATGCAGGTATTACGCGTGATGGTCTTTTGATGCGCATGAAGCAAGACGACTGGGATTTGGTGCAAAAAGTCAATTTAGAGGCCTATTTCCGCCTCTCTAAAGCCTGTTTACGTCCTATGATGAAGGCGCGTTGGGGGCGAATTATCGGCATTACATCTATTGTCGGTGTGACAGGTAATCCCGGGCAGACCAATTATGCCGCTTCAAAAGCTGGTATGATCGGATTTTCCAAGTCTCTCGCGCAAGAAGTTGCATCGCGCGGTATTACAGTCAACTGTATCGCGCCTGGGTTTATTAGTTCTCCGATGACGGATGCCCTCAATGAGGCGCAACGCGAGGCGACTTTAGCCAAAATCCCCGCTGCACGCCTTGGAACAGGCACAGAAATCGCTACGGGGGCTTTATATTTGGCCAGCGAGCAAGCTGCCTATGTCACAGGGCAAACCCTGCACATTAATGGCGGTATGGCTATGGTGTAAATGATATGCGGTATTAGTGTTTTATTCCGCATTTATGCCCCTAGTCATTGCAAGAATCATATGCTAGTTGCCCTACGATAACAGATGGGGTTGACTTATTGACATATGCCCCCATTTTATTTGCGAACAACAGCTGGAAAATTATTGCCAGTCATTAAAAAAGGAAAAGCTATGTCAGACGTATTAGCTCGCGTAACAAAAATGGTCGTAGAACATCTCGACGTTGAAGAAAGTAAAGTTACGGGAAATGCACATTTCATTGACGATCTTGGCGCTGATAGCCTTGATAACGTAGAACTTGTTATGGCTTTTGAAGAGGAATTTGAAATCGAAATTCCAGATGATGCGGCAGAGCACATCCAAACCGTTGGCGACGCTGTGAAATTTATCTCAGAAAAAGTCGGCTAGGGAATACCCTTGCGACGGGTTGTTGTCACAGGCCTTGGCCTCGTTACGCCCGTCGGATGCGGCGTTGAAACTGCGTGGAAAAACCTCCTCGCAGGTCAATCAGGCGCTAAAAAAATAGAACATTTTGATGTTAGCGACCTTGGATGTAAGGTCGCTGGCATTATACCTCGCGCGGATGGGCGAGGCGGCGGCTCCGTTGATATGGAAGGGGTGTTTAACCCTGACGACATTATGAGTTCGCGTGATGCCAAGCGCATCGATGATTTTATCCTTTACTCAATTGCTGCCGCTGACGAAGCTCTTGCTGATGCGCAGTGGTCACCAAAAGATCTAGGCGATGAGGCCCAATGGCGTACTGGCGTGATGATGGGGTCGGGCATTGGCGGACTACAAACCACCTATGAAGCGTCTATTACGCTCTATGAAAAAGGCCCAAGACGGCTATCTCCTTTTGTAATTCCTGCAATGCTAATTAATTTGGCCTCTGGGCAAGTGTCTATTCGGCATGGCTTGAAAGGGCCAAATCATTCTGTGGTTACGGCCTGTGCAACAGGTGCGCATGCGATTGGCGATGCGGGGCGGCTCATTGCATATGGCGATGCCGATGTGATGGTTGCTGGCGGCGGAGAGAGCGCGATTAATCGCCTTGGAATCGCGTGTTTTGTAGCCTGCCGTGCGATGACGACAGGCTACAATGACACGCCCGAAAAAGCCTCGAGGCCTTATGATGCGGGCCGCGATGGATTTTTAATGGGCGAAGGCGCGGGTGCGGTTGTATTGGAAGAATATGAACATGCCAAAGCGCGCGGAGCGACCATCTATGCAGAACTGGCAGGATATGGCCTGTCAGGCGATGCATATCATATTACAAGTCCTGCGCCCGAAGGCGAAGGCGGGCACCGCGCAATGAATGCGGCTCTAAAAAATTCCAATCTTGATGTTTCTGATATTGGCTACGTCAATGCACATGGCACCTCGACACCTATGGGCGATGAGCTTGAAGTGCGGGCCGTTGAAAAACTTCTCGGAGACCATGTCAACAATGTCTGTATGTCATCGACAAAATCAGCAACTGGGCATTTGCTCGGCGCAGCAGGGGCGATCGAATCGATTTTCTCAATATTGGCTCTACGTGATCAAATGGCTCCGCCGACGCTGAATTTGGATAATCCAAATGTAGAAACTCTGATTGATCTTGTGCCGCATAAAGCCAAGTCAATTACAGCCAAAGCCGTCATGTCCAATAGTTTTGGGTTTGGCGGAACAAATGCAGCTGTGATTTTCAAACAACCTCCGCAAGATTAAACGCGGCGCGCGTGGCCAAGACGACATCAACTTCTGATCCGACAACCGCGCTGCCTAAGCGGGATAAGCGCCTTTTATATTTGATTGCTTTCGCAGGGCTTTTGACGCTTTTTGCAGGTATAGTTTTGGCCCTATATTCTGCTGTGAATTATAAATATGAAGATAAGGCACAATTAGGCGAAAGCGTTGTTTTTAGTGTCCCAAAAGGCTCTGGTTTGTCGTCTATCTCAGATAGGCTTGAAAATGAGACTCTCATTGAAAGTGCTTTTGTTTTTAAGCTTGTAACTAAACTTCGCGGGAATGAAGCCAATTTTAAAGCGGGTGAGTTTTCCGTGCAGCGCGGACAATCAATGGCCGAAATTTACGATATTTTGGCTAATGGCAGAGCGGTAGAATACTCCGTTACGATTCCAGAAGGGCTCACATCTGCGCAAATTCTTCGCAGTCTTGACGGGTTTCCCGCGCTTAAAGATGACAACCCGTCCGCGCTTGCCGAAGGTGTGTTATTGCCAGAAACCTATAATGTCCTCAAAGACATGCCGCAAACCGCATTGATTACGCAAATGCGCCGCGCACAAACGGCTTTACTTGACGAAATTTGGGACAACCGTGCCAAAGACCTCCCAATAAAAACACGCGCTGAGGCGATTGTGCTAGCCTCTATTGTTGAAAAGGAAACGGGCATTGGCGCGGAACGTGACAAAGTTGCAGGCGTGTTTGTTAATCGTCTGCGGCGCGGAATGCGTTTGCAATCTGACCCGACGATTATTTACGGCGTCTCTAAAGGAGAACCACTACGCAATAAAAAAGGTAAGAGACGCGGGATTTTTCGGTCTGAAATTGATACGAAAACGGCGTGGAATACCTACCAGATTGATGGTTTGCCGTCAACGCCGATCTGTAACCCTGGGGCAGATGCAATAAGGGCGGTGCTAAACCCTGCGGATACGAAGGCGTTATTTTTTGTTGCTGATGGGACTGGCGGTCATGTATTCGGGAGCACCTTAAAAGAGCACGAAGCTAATGTCCGCAAATGGCGTCAGATAGAACGGCAAAAGAAACGTGAGAGAGCCGCGCGAAAGTTGAGACAATAAAATGAGTGCATTAAATGAATTGAAATCACAACGCCGCGGCCTCATGGTGGTTTTATCGTCACCATCAGGGGCAGGGAAAAGCACGCTCACACGGTTATTATTGCAACGAAACCCTGACATGGCGATGTCTGTGTCTGCAACGACGCGGCCCGCTCGCCCTGGCGAAGTTGAGGGGCAGGATTATTTCTTTGTCAGCAAACCGCAATTCTCGCAGCTTGAAGCGGATGGTGAATTCCTAGAACATGCGCGCGTTTTTGACAATTTCTACGGAACCCCGCGTGGTCCTGTTGAAAATGCCCTGCAAGCGGGTCGTGATGTGGTCTTTGATATTGACTGGCAAGGCGCTCAACAACTTAGCCAAGCCGCCGCTGATGATCTCGTCAAAGTCTTTATCTTACCGCCTAATATGCGAGAGCTAGAGCAACGGCTCAAAACCCGCGCACAAGACAGTGACGCCGTGATTGCGAAACGTATGAGCAAAAGCGAAGCCGAAATTAGCCATTGGTTGGAATATGATTATGTTATCGTCAATGAAAATGTTGACGAAGCTCTGAACGAACTCATCACAATCGTCGCTGCGGAACGCATGGCTCGCCGCCGCCAACCTTGGCTTGGAAGTTTTGTGAAATCTCTCACTTCGGGCGGATAGCATAGGTATGCCGATAGGGTTAACAGACACTTTGTAAGGCATTAAATATCTTTAAAACACTTTGTGCTAAAGCGTAGCTATGTTGGAAATTGTTTTTGCATTTGTGTTAGGCTTTAGCGGCATGGCTATGGGCTGTTTTGCTGTTATGGGCCAAGATGACGGCATTCAAAGCGCAGGCATAACCGCGCTAGCAGCTATTTTGATGTTGGGAATTGCTTTAGCTTTTCAAAATGGCGGAAGTATAGATCCACGGGCTATGTTGATGTATTTATTTGGCGAAGCTGGAACAACACATTTAACAAAAACTGTGATTGGGGCCAGTCTTGGCGCGATGTTTGTGATGTATATCGAAGGGACATTTCATATGCTTTGGCGGCGCATTCACCCGGCCTCGGCACCGACAGAATTTGTCGGCGCAGGACAACGCGCAGGAGCCGTGAGACCGCCGCCAAAAATGTCTGCGGCACTTATGGGAACGTCTACATCCGCATTTGCTGTGCAAGGGCTGGACGTGAAAACAACGGCGTTGATTAAGCTCTCTATGTTTGCGTTTAAACGCGACCGCTATACAATTGCGACGATTGAAAACTCATTGAGACTGGGCGATGGCCGGCGGTATTATGCCTATCAAAAACTTGTTGCTGACGCGACGCATGAGAAATCCCTGAAAGATATCGTACATCCTTATTGGCGTGCGATTAATGGTAATCATAGCGCTGCAAGGCTTATGTTCACCAATTTATGCCAGCTTGCGCGCGATTCTCGAAATACGAATAAACGCGCAATTGACCGCCTTGTGAAAATTGGTCAATCGCTTGGTTTGTCGCCAGAAGATATGGGCAAGGCGATTGGGAATGTACGGGGATAAAGACAGCTGGCGTTTACGCGCTCTTGATGACCTTCACTAAATCCTGAAATTTAGTCACTGCCAAGATTTCTGGGCGGGCTGTCGGGTCAATACCGCAATCGCCGAGCCAATCCGTGAGCGATAAATCATATTTTTTTGCGATAGATTTTAACGAGCCGCGTAACATTTTACGCCTTTGCCCAAAGGCGGCGGCGGTGAGCTCGCCAAGAATTTTTAGGTCTTTGAAAGGCTCCGTTAAAGGCTCTAAAACAACTACGGCGCTATCGACTTTGGGCGGCGGAGTGAAAGCTTGTGCGGGAACATCAAAGGCCAAATGACACTGAGCAACGCTTTGGCATAAAATAGCAAGGCGTCCGTAAGCATTATCACCGGGGGCTGCGACAACGCGCTGGGCGACTTCTTTTTGGAACATTAAGACCATTTGGTCCCAATAAATTGGCTGCGCGCTGATCCAATTAATTAGCATTTTTGTTCCAACATTATAGGGAAGGTTCGCAATTATCTTACGCGGGGTTGGTAAGGTTTTCGCTATGTCAACACGCATGGCGTCGCCGTGGATGATTTCGAGGCGGCCTTGTACGATGTCCCCAATTTCTGCCAGAGGCAGCATGAAGCGCTCATCCATTTCTAGCGCCAAGACCTTATCTGCACCGCGCAGTAATAAGGCCCGCGTTAACCCACCTGGGCCAGGACCAATCTCAGCGACGTGGTAGCCTGTTAGGGGATCCGCAAGCCGCGCAATCTTATCTGTGAGGTTCATATCAAGAAGGAAATGCTGCCCTAATCGTTTATTTGCGCCAAGGCCGTGAGCGTGTACGGTTTCAGTTAGGCTAGGGAGGCTGTCAAGTTTATCGGACATGGTTATGGCAAATCTTATGGTTATTGACCATGACGGTTATTGGCCATGATGCGAGCTTGGCGAATGGCTGCGATAAGACTGTCTGGCCGTGCTATGTTTTTTCCCGCAATGCCAAAGGCCGTGCCGTGATCTGGTGAGCTGCGGATAATCGGTAAGCCGAGAGTTACATTAACGCCGCCATGAAAGTCTAGTGTTTTTACTGGGATAAGACCTTGGTCGTGATACATGGCCAGCACAGCATCATAACCTTGACGAGCCTCGCTATGGAATAATGTGTCGGCTGATTGTGCGTCGGTTACATCATGGCCGTCGTCTCGCAAAATTTGTGCGGCAGGGTTGATAATATCGATGTCTTCACGCCCAATTGTCCCGCTTTCGCCCGCATGAGGGTTAAGCCCGCATATAGCAAGGCGCGGGCGTGCTATGCCAAAATCAACCTTAAGAGCGCCAAGCATAACGCGCGCTTTTTGAACGATACGTTCTGTTGTGATTTGTGCAGGAACCTCTTTGAGCGGGAGGTGTACTGTAACAAGTCCAACGCGTAAATCTTGCGCCGTGAGCATCATTACTGGGCCGCGATTATAAGGCGGGTTTGTGTCTTGTGTTAACGCGCCGAGATATTCAGTGTGTCCAGGAAATTGAAACCCAGATTTATATAGAATATCTTTGGCGATTGGATTTGTGATAAGGGCATCGGCTTGCTGGGATAGGCAGAGTTTGACCCCTTGTTCAATACTGGATGTAATGGCTGGAGCATTATTAGAACTGGGCTGGGTTGTTATAATGGACGCGTTACTATGCGCGATTAGGGGTAGAACGGGCAGAGCCTTTGAAAATCTGGATGTAGCTTGAGATATGTCGTCAATTATGTCTATATTTTCCGCGCTAAAAATAGAAGGCGGCGCGCTTATGGCAAAGCTATGCTGCGGTTCAGACTTTAGCGCCTGCCATGCTTTCAGAGTAATTTCAGGACCAATGCCCGCAGGGTCGCCCATGGATAGGATAAGTGGGCGCGCTGTCATGTTTTCAACGTAGATGCTTAGCGAATAACAAGTGTGGCTTTGCGGCGAATGTCGCGTAAAAGTCTTTTTGATGCTTGGGCGAGCTGCTCATCGGTCAGGCCTTCTTCAATTTGTTTGCGCGTGGGAATTCCAGACCCTGTAAGTTCTTTATCACATATCATGATAGATGTCGCACCGCTAGGCCGTGCAATAGGGTCAGATAAGCCGCCGACTTCCGTGTTTTCTAATGTCGTAACAATTTCAGGGCTTAAGTCTGAGGATTTAATTTCTCCCATACTGACTGTGCTAACATCTTCCATGACCTGAATGTCGTCTGCGACTGTATTACAAGAATTAAGCTTGCCCTTTAGGGATTTAAGCTCGACCATAGCTAATTCACTATCGTCATTTTCAACAGTGACTTGGCGTAGGTTATAAAGTGTTTCTGTTTCCGATATTTTTTTATCAATAAGGGCTATGACATAAAAGCCGCCAGGGACTTGAATAGGAGGTGAAATCTTTCCAATATCCATTTGCACAATGATTTCATCTAGTTCAGGGCGCAGTTCTCCTGCTTGAACATAACCAATATCTCCGCCATTGGCGGCTGAACTAGCATTTGAAAACTGACGGGCAAGAAGTTGAAAAGGCGCTCCATCTCTGAGCTGCGCAATCATCGCATCAGCACCAACCTTTGCGCCTTCCATGCCATTAATTTCTGGCGAAGCTTCGATATAAATTTCTGCGACGCGGTATTTTGGCTTATCGGCATTGGCTGTCATACGGTCCATCATTTCCTCGATTTGAGAATCTGTGATGCGAATGCGCGCGCCATAAATATTACTAATAATGCGTTGCCAAGCGATTTCAGAGCGGACTTGGTCGCGTAAGGTTTCAATAGAAACGCCAACACTTCCAAGGCGTTCAACCATTTCTTCTGGATTTACGCCGTTGCTTTGTAAAAGTTGCCCCACTTGGCGGTTGACCTCTGCATCACCGACGGTGTTGTCATATCTCTTGAGTTCTTGTATTTGAAGGCGCTCATTGATGAGGTTGTTCATAGCTTGGCGTTGAATACGATTGAGTGTGGCTTCATCGCGTTCCGCGCCCGTTGTCACGAGCATATATAAAACGCGTTGCTTTAGATCATATGTTGTTATGATGTCATCATTTACAATTGCTGCAATACCTTGCTGGCTCGCCGATTGCGCAGTAGCGGCCGATGTGTGCAGCGCGCCAACGAGCAAAGCCGAAGAGACTAAGAGCGTTTTTGTGATTTTGTCAGCGAATTTATACATAATTATATCTTATTCTAAATAGCCATAGAGGCTGCTGTGTAACTCTGTTGCGGTCAAAGGTTAAACTTGAGCCTTTGAAGATGCATACAGCAGTATACTTAACCGATTATTGTTTTTTCACGCAATTAATTTTCTGTCACACAACAGTTTTATACATGTGTTCATATGGGCATTAGCCATCTTCTATGCGGGTTAAATAGCTCATACCGAAGAATAATGTGAATAATGGTATGGCCCAAGCTGCCAATAAAACAGGAATGGCCGCCGACCCTCCAAATGCGCTGATAATATTATCCGCAAAATAGACGAAAAAGCCTAAAGTTGCTCCCGTGATAAGCAATCGAATTGTTCCGCCTTCTCTGGAAAGGTGCATAGACACCGCAGCGGCAATAAATGTCATGGCCATTAAAGTGATGGGCAGGGCAAGTAATTTATGAAATTGCAACCGCAATTGCCGGGAGGAATAGCCCGCGGCTTCGTTTTCTGCAATTTCTTTGGGGATATTCCAAAATGAGGGATTTGAAATCTTGTTGGCTTGCTTGCTAAGCGTATCTAATGTGATGCTTGTCGGAAGGGACAAGATTTCATGGGTTATAGGGGATTTGCGGGGTGTATTTTCTATGGCATTATGTAATTGCCAAAACCCTTGAGGCGACAAAGTGGCAGATTGCGCATCAAAACGGCGCTGAAAGCGCGTTGTTTGGTCGGCTTCAATATCCATGATGTAAAATGTTGCAGAAAATATCTTTTTGTCGTTCAAGTTGATGTCTTTGGCAAAAATCACAGTTTGCTGATCTTGATTGCCGCCGCGTAGCCAAATTTGCTGCTCTGTTGTGTTTTGTGAGGGGGGCACCCAAGTCCCAACGAGCTTATCATGTTGGTCGGACATCTTTGAGCTCAAGGGATTGATAAGCCCTGACCACAGAACACCGAGTGAGATTGTGACGAATAAAATAGGCCGTAAAAACTTCCAAGCCGATAACCCTGCCGCACGTATAACAATTAATTCAGACCGCCTATTCATTCCATATAGCGCGCCCATAATGCCAAATAAGACAACAAAAGGGAGAGTTTGTTCGATGAGTTTAGGGGCTTTTAAAAATGTTAAATATAACAGGTTTAACGCGGAGATTTGCGTATCGCTATCAAGGTTGCGGGAGCCTTCAACAAAGTCAATGAGCATTATAATGCCGATGATAACCAGAAAGGTAATCGCAATAGCTTTGAAACTATGCCACGCGATGTAGCGATATAAAGTTTTGCCAATCATGAGCCTAAATGCAAATTCTTCGTCATGCCCGCGAATGTAGCATCAATGGATGGCTTATCTTTAGGAATTTGTTTTCGTTGTTTAACTTGCGGGAAGATCAAGATTAATAAGCATATGAACGTCACACTTAAGGGGAGAAGGTATTGGAAGATGTTCAGGGCGGAATTGGCTTCGGCGCTAGCTGTGAGTGCAAAGCCAATGATGCGGATGGAAAACCCAAGGACGGCGCTGATTGCAATCGTGCGGGCATAGCCAAGCCGTAAGTGTTGACCGCTGAGCATAAAGCATAAAGCCAGTAACGGCAGAGCTAGGTTATAAATTGGGGCGGAGAGGCGGCTATGACCTTCGGCATACCTCTCACGTTTAATTTTGCGTGTAATATATTAGCGCGGGTCAGGTTTTAATAATTCATGCAAGTAACGATCCGTTGTTTTAAGACGTAAGACATTATCGATAGCAACAACGTCGGACATATCGACTTGATAATCATTAAACCCAATGTTGTTAATAGAGCCATTGGCTTGACGTTGCTGCACATTTCCGTTTCTAAGAACGAAACTGACGGAGTTGTTTTGCGCTTGAATAGCGCCATATTTTGCCGTGTGCGTGGTCTCTAATCCGTCTTCACGCGCGTCATAAATCAGAACATCAAGCAAGCTGCCATCTTTATCAATTTCACGCGCGTAAACGGTTAAATTCGGCGTTGGCGAAACGAAGCGGCCAGCCTGAACCATTTGGGACGCAATATCTGTACGAACTTTTAGAATTTCAGCCCGCATTTCACGAAAGGCAAAAGGCTGGACAACCAAATTCACAATCAGATGTATAGTCATTGCATAAACACCGAGACGTAGAATGGGGGTTGCAATTTGCCACGGCGTGATCCCTGCAGCTCTCGCGACTATCATTTCGCTATCCATGTTTAAGCGGTTAAGCGCATATAGTACGGCCATAAACACAGCGAGCGGGAGAATAATGGTAATGAGCTGCGGCAATGCTAAGGCGGTAATATATAAAAATGTGATTGCACTTTGCCGGTTCTCGACAATCAAGTCTAGCGTTTGAAGGCTTTGTGTTAGCAAAGCTAAACCGACCAAAGCAGATAGGCATAGGATGAGAGGCAATAAGGCTTGCGAGAGAAAATATCTTTGCAGTAATTGCATGACGTGAATATAGGCCTTAAGCATGAAAATTGTGATTTATTTACAATCTTATTTATATTGTCCCCTTCTAATACAGCCCGCGCTAGTTTACCAGTGATTGAAACAACCATTTGAGTTAAATTGAGGAAATGTCGATGAAAATTAGTTTTAGTAAAGATGTGGCCGCTAAATCTGGTGCTGCGCTCATTGTTCTCGGTGCAAAAGCTAAATCTGTTTATCACGATATTGACGGTGCAGTTTTAGCGGCTGCTGCTAAGGCGGCAAATTTTAAAGGGGCTAAAGGCAACAAATTTTCAACTTACCTCATGACGGGTGATAAAGCTGTTCAGGTCATTGCCACAGGCCGTGGGAAGGCTGAAAATTTCGATTATGAGCTATGCGTAGCTAGTGTCGTCAAATCACTGCGCGGCAGCGGAGAAACAGCCTTGACTGTGCATCTTGCAGGGACCGACGCAAGTGCAGATGATGCGGCGCGCGTGGCGCTCGGAGCCCGTCTCGCAGGATATATTTTCGACACGCACAAATCTGCGGCGACAAAGTCTAAAAAAGCCCCACTTAAAACTGTGAAAATCACCTGCAATGACCCAAGTGCAGCGAAGAAAGCTTATGATAATTATTATGGACCAGTGGGTGACGGAACAATTTTAGCTCGGGACTTGGTCAATGATCCGCCAAATGTCGTCTACCCGAAAGCCTATGCTGCGCGTATTAAAAAGTTATCTGATTTAGGTTTGAAGGTCGAAGTTCTAGGCGAAAAACGTATGGCGACGCTTGGTATGCATGCCTTATTAGGGGTTGGTCTTGGCTCACCTCGCGAATCGCAAATGGTGATTATGCGCTGGGAAGGCGGTAAAAAAGGGGTGAAGCCTGTCTGTCTTGTCGGGAAGGGCGTGACTTTTGACACGGGCGGCATATCGCTCAAGCCTGGCCGTAATATGTGGGATATGAAGGGCGATATGGGCGGCTCTGCTGCGGTTGTTGGTACGATGATGGCACTTGCCTCTCGTAAGGCCAAAGCAAATGTTATCGGTGTTGTTGGTCTTGTCGAAAATATGCCAGATGGCCTTGCGCAGCTCCCAGGGGATATTGTCACCTCGATGTCTGGGCAGACGATTGAAGTGCAAAATACAGACGCAGAAGGCCGCCTTGTTCTCGCGGACGCGTTGCATTACTCTGTCACGAAGTTCAAACCCGCCGCGATGATTAATCTTGCTACGCTGACAGGGGCTATCATTTCTGCTCTTGGTCATGACCATGCAGGACTGTTTTCTAATAATGATGATCTCGCGGATCAAATTCTAGCCGCGTCGGAAACCTCGCCAGATAAGACATGGCGCATGCCACTTGCGCCTTCTTATGATAAGCTTCTGGACTCGCCTAATGCGGATATGAAAAATATTGGCGGACCAGCTGCAGGGTCGATTACAGCTGGACAATTTTTGCAACGTTTTGTTGGAAAAACAACACCTTGGGCACATTTAGACATCGCAGGGACAGGTATGAAAAATCACCGTACAGACCCGCGCGAACCAACTTTTGGAACGGGGTTTGGCGTCCGGCTTCTAAACCGCTGGGTTGCCGATAATTTTGAAGGCTAGTGAGTGGTCATTAGCATATGACGGAGTATTGGTTCTACCATCTTGAGGCTTCATCCTTAAAAGGCGTTCTGCCTGGATTGCTTGAAAAAACCTTACAAAAAGGGTGGCGGGCTTTGGTGAAATTGCCAGAGCCTGATTTGGCCGATATGGACGCTTATTTGTGGAGCTTTCAAGGTGATAGTTTCTTGCCTCATGGCCGTGATGATGAACCGCAATCTGACCAACAACCGATCTTGTTAAGCGCATCGCGTGATAGCGCCAAAGGCTTCGATGCTGTGTTTTTAATCGGCGGGGCGAGCGTCACTGATATTGAGGATGCGGCGCGCGCGATGGTAATGATAAATGGCCGCGACAGCGCCGATGTCAACCGTGAACGTGCGCGTTGGAAAACCTTAAAAGATACGGGCGCGGCCCTAGCTTATTACCAACAAAATGAACGCGGATCTTGGGAGAAGAAGGCTTAGGCAGGGGGTAAGTAAGTTTATTCGTAGCTCTCACTTTCAGTAGTCTCTAGCTTGTGCTTTTTCTTATTTTATCTTCGTATAAAAGATATTGACATGTCCCATGTAATAAAAGATATACAAATTTTGATAATGTGATCATAAGGTGACGTAATGTAAAAGCTAGGCAGAGTAACATTTTGTGCTTTGGTGAAATACTTACGTGTCGAGGGGACGGTATGAAACTTAATTATACAACGCATATTCAAGAGATTGATAATGCGCATCATCTTCATCCATTTACAGAACATAAGGCATTGCGCGCCAAAAAACCACGCGTGATTTCTTCAGCTGATGGCGTGTATTTACACGATTCAGAAGGCCGTAAGGTGTTAGATGGCATGTCTGGCTTGTGGTGTGTCAATCTTGGCTATGGCGTGGATGCTTTATGCGAAGCTGCCAGTAACACAATTAAGGAACTCCCATTTTACAATACGTTTTTTCAAACGACAACGCCGCCTGCCGCGCTCTTAGCGCAGAAAATCGCATCTGTAACGCCAGGGGACCTCGACCATATTTTCTTCGCCTCATCAGGTTCAGAAGCCAATGATACGGCTGTGAAGCTGATTTGGTACTATAATAATTTACGTAATCGTCCGAACAAAAAGGCTATTATCACGCGCCATCTGGGCTATCATGGCTCGACGATTGTGGCTGCGAGTATGTGCGGCCTTGACGGGATGCATGGCCGGTATGACCTACCGCTTGATCGTTTTCATCATATTAAGCCAACGCCATGCGAATATCGTTTTGCCGAAGAGGGCGAAAGCGAGCATGATTTTGCTATGCGCTGCGCGAAGGCCTTAGAAGATAAAATCTTAGAATTAGGCGCAGACAATGTCGCGGCTTTTGCTGGCGAGCCTGTCATGGGCGCAGGCGGGCTCATGATGCCGCCTAAAGGCTATTGGGCTGAAATTCGCCGCATCTGTACCAAATATGATGTCATCTTATGGGCAGACGAAGTGATCTGCGGCTTTGGTCGTACGGGCACGTGGTTTGGCTCGGAGACCTATGGTTTTCAACCCGACATTATTACGATGGCGAAGGGCCTCTCAAGTGGCTATCAACCAATTTCTGCTGTGGCGTTTAATGATGAAATTGGCGGCACGCTTATTGATGCGGATGAAGAGATGGCGCATGGCTATACCTATTCGGGTCACCCTGTTGCAGCTTCGGTCGCACTTAAGGCGATTGAACTTTATGAGGAAATGGGACTTTGTGCAGGCGGCGGCGAGCATGCTTATTTCCAAGAGCAAGTTGGAGCTTTATCTTCTCATCCATTAGTAGGCGAAATTCGCGGATTGGGCTACTTAGCGGCTGTTGAATTGGTCAGTGACAAAGCGACCAAAGCGCGGTTCTCGCCTGAAGGCAGTTCAGGATATACCTGCCGCGAGCATTGCTTTAATAATGATGTGATTATTCGCGCCGTTGGCGATGTGATGATTATTGCGCCGCCTTTGGTTATATCTAAATCTGAGATCGATGAGCTGGTAGAAAAATTCAAGAAAAGTCTTGATGCGGCCTATAAAGACCTAACGTCGAAAGCCTAAGATGAATACAGATAAGTTCTACATTAATGGGACGTGGGTCGCGCCTGCGGGGCAGCAAACGCACGCGGTTATAAATCCTGCTACCGAAGAGGTCGTTGCACAACTTGCTATGGGCAATAGCGCGGATGTGGACGCGGCGGTAGCAGCGGCCAAGGCGGCTTTCGCAGGGTTTTCGCAAACTAGCGTTTCTGAGAGACGTGAGCTTTTGGCCGATATTAATGCAGAGTTGATTAAAAGAAATGACGAAATTGCTGCGGCCATTACATCTGAAATGGGCGCGCCTGTTGGACTGTCCCGCGGAGCGCAAGCGCCGTCAGGACGGCAACATTTCGGGGAAATTTTGAATGTTCTGGATAATTTCGAATGGACTGACAGGCTTGGGAAAACGCAAGTCGTCAGGGAACCTATCGGGGTTTGCGCGCTAATAACGCCGTGGAACTGGCCGATGAACCAAATGGCCACGAAAGTTGCGCCGGCTCTAGCGGCAGGTTGCACAATGATTTTAAAGCCGAGTGAAAACGCTCCGCTTGACGCGATTATATTGACTGAAATCCTGCATAGCTGCGGCGTGCCTAAGGGCGTGTTCAACCTCATTCATGGGGACGGCATAGGCGTTGGCGCGCCTCTTACGTCTCACAAGGGTGTCGATATGGTCTCCTTTACGGGCTCGACCCGCGCAGGGATTGCGATTTCCCAAAGTGCTGCCCCGACGATTAAGCGTGTTGCGCTTGAGCTTGGCGGCAAGTCTCCATCCATTGTTCTTGATGACTGTGATCTCGAGGCGTCTGTTAAGGGCACGGTTTCTGGCTGTATGGGCAATACAGGGCAATCTTGTAACGCGCCGACGATTATGTTTGTTCCTGCGCGCCATTATGATGCAGCTTGCGAAATTGCGGCCACGACGGCTAAGGCGCTGCGGGCAGGGGACCCTAATGATCCGAAAACAAATCTAGGGCCGATTGCCAACCGTAATCAATATGAAAAAGTCAAAGCGCTCATCCAAAACGGCCTTGACGATGGCGCGAAGTTAATCGCAGGCGGGGATGAAGGTTTGCCAGAAGCTGGTTATTTCATCGCCCCGACTGTCTTTGCTAATGTCACAGAAGGTATGAGTGTTTTCCAAGAAGAGATTTTTGGGCCTGTCATTTGCCTTGTTTCATATAGCGCGATTGAAGAGGCTATCGCGCTGGCCAATAAAACGGAATATGGCCTATCAAGTTATGTCTGGGGACGTAATGAAGATGAGTGCGCGGTTGTGGCCCGCCAAATCAGAGCGGGCATGGTGCATATTAACGGCGCGTCTCTTGATGCTGCAGCGCCTTTTGGCGGGTATAAAATGTCAGGCAATGGCCGCGAGTGGGGCGTCTATGGTCTTGAAGAGTTTCTTGAAACTAAGAGTATCTACTCGTCTTGATTGAGCGGTTTTTACTTAAGTAAAATGCTTGTGCGGATGTCGCTTTCTATAGCCTTTGAAAGCGCTTTGGTGTCGCGGTCTTTCAGGGCGCCTATAATATCAATATGATAATCATGTTCTAGCAGCATGGCTGATCTCGCAGCGTTTTTCAAAACGGGGCCGATTTGAAGCCAGACACTTTCAATCATCGGCATAATGATTTGCTCAGGATTGCTTTTATATAGGCTCGAGTGAAACTTCTGATTTGTCACGACAACTGTTGCGTGGTCCTTCTTTTTAAGGGCTTCATTGGCTTCATTATCAAGCTGGATGAGTGTTTCAATGCGCCTGTCACTTAAATGCGCAATGGCTCTAACGGCGGCATGGGTCTCAAGTGAGACGCGAAGCTCAATAAGTTCCTCTAGGCGGCTTTGGTTGAGCTTAGGAATCATGATGCGGCGATTTTCCAAAACTGTGAAGGCCCGTTCTGTGCTGAGGCGGCGAAAGGCTTCACGTATTGGCGTTGCGCTCATATCTAATTTTTCAGCGACGCCGCGAATGGTGATTTGTTGGCCTGCTTTAAAGGTTCCAACCATAGCTGCATTGCGTAAAGTTAGATAGGCGGTCTCTTGTGCGGTCCGACCTTCAATTAGATTTATATCCATGGAATCTGTCAATGAATTCTCATTTCGTATGTATCGAATTTCAGTCCCATTGACGTCTTTCTAATATTGACATTGCAACACTAATATATATCACAATATAAAAATACATATCACAATACAAATTATGAATGCAGCGCGTTATTAAATCTGTTAGTCCAAATTATAACTTAATTTGGACGTTCTATATTCTAGTTTATATGTAATCCGCAAGGTTAGTTCTTAAGGTAATTCTATTTATGGCAGATTCTAAAATGCAAAACTGGTTAGATACGCACGCTGATGTGGCGTCTGTTCGGCCCGTAATTTGGGACCTTAACGGTATTATGCGAGGAAAGCTTTTACCGCGAAATATGGCGGGCAAGGCCTTTAAGGGCGAAATGAAATTGCCTCTATCCTCACTTGGAGTTGATGTGTGGGGGAACGATGCGGATGAAAGCGGTCAGGTTTTAGAAACGGGTGATGTTGACGGATTTTGCGCGCCAACAGGCCGCGGTCCGTTAGAAATTGATTGGCTTGATAACCGTTCTAGCTTGTTGCCCGTCTGGATGTTTAGAACTGATGGGCGTCCTTTTGAGGCTTGCCCGCGGCAAGTTTTAAACTCGGTTGTAGACTTATATAAACAAAAAGGACTGACACCTGTTTGCGCCTCTGAGCTAGAATTTTATCTATATGTACGCGATGAGAAGGGCGGCGTTCACGCGCCAGACCGGCTTGGCGGCAGCGATGCTGTTCCTGCCAGCGCGATGTATAGCCTTGCAGATATAGACGAGATGGACGGATTTATCGCTGATGTTTATGCGGCTTGCGAGAAGTGGGATATACCTGCGGATGCAGCTATTTCTGAATTTGGCGTCGGGCAGATGGAGATTAATTTGAACCATGTTGCCGATCCGCTCAAGGCGGCAGATGACGCTGTTTTGTTTAAATATTTAATCAAAGGCATTGCTAAGAAGCACGGGCTTGGCGCGACATTTATGGCTAAGCCTTATGGGGGGCAATCGGGCAATGGGATGCATTTTCATTTCAGTATGCTGGATGAAAAAGGTGAAAATATCTTTGATAATGGAACCGAGGAAGGTTCGGACGCATTGCGTCATTGCGTGGCGGGGCTGCTGGACACAATTGGCGAATTTATGCCTGTCTTTGCGCCGCACTTTAATTCTTATCGCCGTATTCGTCCTGGAACACATGCTCCGACAAATATAGCTTGGGGTTATGATAATAGAACCGCGCCTGTGCGCATTCCAAGCGGTCCGAATAAATCCCGCCGAATTGAGCACCGCATTGCGGGGGCTGACGCCAACCCTTACCTTGTGATGGCGGCCATACTTGCGGGGTCGCTGCATGGGCTAGAGAATAAACTGACGCCGCCCGATGCAGTTGAGGGTGATGCTTATGATATGGATTTACCGTCAATTCCGTTGCAGTGGAGAGATGCGATAGATGCTATGGAGCAAGGAGAGTATGCGAAACATATGTTTGGCGAGCTGTTTTATAAAATGTATGTTGCGGCTAAGAATCAAGAATATGATCAATTTATGAATGTCGTGACGCGTATCGAATATGAAACTTACCTGGAATCTGTCTAATGAAAATTGGTATTCTTCAAGCTGGCCGCGCGCCAGATAGCCTGCAATCAGAACATGGTGATTATAATGAAATGAGCCAAGTTTTCCTTGGTTTGCCGTCTGCAAACGTTCAGCATTATGCGGTTTTGGATGGTGAGTTCCCTGACAGCGTCTCTGACTGTGATGGATGGTTTATCACAGGTTCTAGATTCGGTGTGTATGAGGGGCATGACTGGATAGCTCCGCTAGAGGCGTTTGTTCGGTCTGCTCACGCAGAAAACCGCAAGATGGTCGGTATTTGTTTTGGACATCAGATTATGGCGCAGGCCCTTGGCGGACGTGTTGTAAAATATGATAAAGGATTTTCTGTCGGCGCGGTTGATTATACGCTTACGGGCTCGCTTGCGCCTGCTGATGAAGGGGCGAGCGCAACAACGCGTTTAAATGCTTATCATCAAGACCAAGTTGAGACTCCGCCCGATGCCGCAGAGCTAATTTTGACCTCTGATTTTTGCCACTATGCTGGCTTTGCTTATGGTGACTGGGGGCTAAGCGTTCAGCCTCATCCTGAATTTGAAGGCGAGTACCTAAAAGAGCTGGTTGCGGAGCGGCGGGGCACGCTTTTGTCAAATGAAATTTCTGATGAGGCTCTGTTAAGTCTTGAAACGCCTGCTCAAAAACACTTTCAGGGCTTAATACGCACATTCTTTGGTCTTTAAGTTTAGGCGCGAGTCTTCTCTTGATTTAGTCTTGCATTGACGGGGGTTAAATGATAGCTAAATGTTAAAAGTGATCACATTTGTGATAATAGGGTAAAATAATAAGGGGATAATACTTATGTTTCAGTCGAAATATAAAAATCGCGTGTTGTTAGCAAGTAGCGCAAGTCTTTTAACCTTGGCTAGCGGAATTGCTTCGCAAGCCCAAATTCCAGATGATGAAATTATCATCACAGCAACCAAACGTGCGACATCTATTCAAGACACACCTCTTGCTATCACAGCCTTGTCAGGCGAGTTTGTATCGCAGGTTAATTTGAATGACGTGAAAGATCTAATTACTTATGCACCGGGTGTTACGGGTAACTCTCAAGATAGCTTTATTGATACGGTTGCAATTCGCGGCATTAGAACACAAGACTTTGGTGTTGGCGGTGACCCGTCAGTAGGCTTCTTTAAGAACGGCTTGTATCAAGGACGAAATGGGTCGGTTGTTTCAACGCTTTATGATGTTGAACGGGGCGAAGTGTTAAGGGGCCCGCAGAACTTCCTCTTTGGACGTAATGCTATTGCTGGCGCGATTAGTACGCAAACAAAACGCCCTATTTTCCAAGAAAACCTGTCTGGATTTGGCGACATTGAATATGGCAGTCGTGACCGGTTTGATGCTAGAGGTGCAATTAACGTTCCTGTGTCTGATAAAGTGGCTGCGCGATTCGCAGGTTTTTATTCCAGAGAAGATGGTTTTGTTGAAAATATTTTTGACGGCGAAGATCTTGGCGGGTTTGATAAGTTTGGTTTTCGGGGATCAATTGATTATAAAGGGAATGGGCCATTATCAATTG
Source organism: Litorimonas sp. (assembly GCA_039962885.1). GTDB lineage: Bacteria > Pseudomonadota > Alphaproteobacteria > Caulobacterales > Maricaulaceae > Litorimonas. Next base: position 24,614 of record JBDVGI010000172.1, read on the forward strand.
AGTTAACGGCTGAATATGAGGACCGTGAACAAGAGGGATCAATCTACCGCGCGACAGGGCTGGATGAAAGCTTCGCTGTTCTTGAGGAGTTGTTTGGCGAAATCGAAATTCCTGACGATCCGCGCGAGGTCAATGTTGACCTTAGTGAAGACAGCTTTGATGTTGCCGAAGTTTTCGATATTGGTCTTAAGATAGATTATGATCTCGGTTTTGCGACGTTAACATCGCAAACAGGATTTAAAGACCATACCTTTAACTACCGCGAAGATTTCGACGGAACACCGCTCAGCATAAATAATTTTGGTCTTGATCAATCAGGTGATTATTTTGAACAAGAAGTGCGCTTGGTAAGCCAAGGTGACGGCCCACTATCTTGGTATGTTGGTGGTTCTTATTACGAAGAAAACCTAGATGCATTATTTACGGCACAGGGTGATGAGGAACTATTATGTTCTTATTATTACAACCTTTATTACTATGAAAATATATTCGGAACGTGTCTGAATGATGCATATTATGGCGCTACAGCTGTTGCTGAGGGGCTCTTAGAGCAAGGCGAAGTTCGTGGTGATTACCACGGCTATGCGGGCTATGTTGATGTTTCATATGCCTTTAGTGAGAAACTCGATGTGAGCGCAGGGCTGCGTTACTCAAATGATGTTAAGCGGTTTAGTAATAATATCCTTCCTGTCACGAGTGCGCTTGGGCCATTCTTTACCTATAGTGTGACATCAGACGGCCCTGTTGAAGACCGGGAGAGCTGGGATGCATTTACCCCGCGCTTCCTTATCCGTTATCGTCCAGATGAAAATAATACATTCTTTGCCAGTGCAACGCGTGGATTTAAAGCAGGTGGTTTCGGTACATTTGGGTTCTCACCTGCTGAAGGTGCGGCTCCCATTGAATTTGGCCAAGTCCTAACCCAAGAAACGGGTGTTCCGGATGATTTTGATCCAGAAACATTATGGTCATACGAAGTTGGCTATAAAGGTGAGTTTTTAGGCGGTGCGCTGAAGGCGGATATAAATGCCTATTATTACGATTATAGCGATCTGCAATTGCTCGTTTTCCAAGATGGCGGCGGACTGATTTTTAACCTTGGCGAAGTCAATGGTTATGGTGCGGAAGGACAGCTCACGGCTCGCTTTAGCGAAAACTTCGATGGGTTTGTTAGTCTTGGTTATAATGAAAATGAAATCTTTGATGCGGGCGAAGCTTGCGGTATCGATTCCTGTGACGGGAATGACCTTGGGTCGCCAAAATGGTCGGGCGCGGCTGTGTTTAATGCTCATACAGATATGTTTGGCGGTGAAGTCTTTGGCTCGGCTGAAGTCTTCTTTGAATCGACAAAAGGCGGAGGGATTGAAAACCTTGCGGCTTCAGAAGTTGATGCTTTTGCTGATGTAACGCTAAGAGCGGGATATCGCGCTGACGACTGGTCTATTATTGGTTATGTTGAGAATGTGGGAGATGAAGTTTATTTCGACCAAGGTAATAATAATGGCGGAATTATTCCAGCTCATCTATTTGGCCCTAGCAAACCTCGTACTTTTGGCATTCGTTTTTCTAAATCATTTAATGAATAAGATATAATAATCGAACTGTTTTTCAAAAAGGGCCTTTGGCCCTTTTTTTATTTGATGTTATGGATATGGTATGAACGATAAAATTCTAAAACTCCCTGATCTTACACTTTTCACAGTCTCAGCTATTGTCTTATTGGACACCTTAGCAGCCTCGGCCTCCATCGGCGCGTCGAGCTTGACGTGGTGGTTATTGCTCGGTGTTATTTTTATGCTACCTATTGGGTTGATAACGTCAGAGCTTGGCACAACATATCCTGCCGAGGGCGGAATATCTGTTTGGATTAAGCAGGCCTTCGGACAAAAATGGGCAACACGGGCCATGTGGGCTTATTGGATTAATGTGGCCATCTGGCTCCCTGCAATCTTTATTTTATTTGCAGGCGTATTCGCAAGGCTGTTCCACCTAGATATTAATATCACTCAACAAATCATCATTGGCATTGTTTTAACGTGGATGAGCGTCGCGGTGGATGTGTTTGGGCTTAAAATCGGCAAATGGGTGCCAAATTTGGGCGCTGTTTTAAAGATGGTAATCTTTGGCGTTCTAATATTGGGCGGGTTTTATTACGCGAAACAGAACGGTTACGCCAATGAGATAAATGCGGTGACACTGCGTCCTGAATGGAAAGATGGTCTAAAATTCCTTCCAGCGATTATTTATGGGATGCTTGGCTTCGAGCTTGTATCCTCTGCGGGAGGGCAAATACAAGAGCCAGCTCGGAATGTACCGCGAGCGGTTGTTCTATCTGGTGTGCTCATTCTGGGTCTGTATTTTTTCTCTAATCTTGGGATTTTAGCCGCCATACCAGCTGGCGACATAGATATTGTTGACGGGCTGATTGATACGCTTGACTTGTTCTTCGCGTCTACACCTAGCGGCGGGGCTATCGTCCTATTGTTAGGCATAGGCGCGCTTTATACATTTTGGTCTAATGGTGTGACTTGGGCGATGGGCAGTAACCGTTCCATTGCTGAGGCCGCAAGCGAAGGGCAATTGCCCGCAATGTTTGCTAAGACTCATGCGGTCCATGGCGGCCCAGTTGGCGCAGCGGTTTTAATGGGCTTTGTGTGCACGATTGCTTTGGTTTTATACGGGGCATTGGTGTCCACGAATGAAGATTTATTCTGGGCGCTATTTTCTTTTAGTGCCGTCATTTTTATGCTGCCTTATATTGGCATGGTTTTGGCCTTTTTAAAGCTACGCAAAATTGATCCTGATACACCGCGCCCGTTCCGAGTACCGGGCGGTATTTGGATAGCTAGAATTTTAACAGCCGTATGTTTTCTAATTCTTGTAATGACAGTGTTTCTGTTTTTGTATGTTCCCGAAGAGGGCTTGCAAAAAAGTACGCTTTACGGAGTTGTCGTCGTTCTGTTAATGGGTGAGGGACTCATTTTCGTGTCGCAAAGAAACAGGCCTAAGCTATAACTTCTGAAATTAATAATATCGATCTGGCTTTTACGCGAAAGGCAGGCAGCGGCACGCTTTCAGAACCGACTTTCTCAGGTGCGCTAAGTTTTGCGCGCAGGCGTTACAGCAAAGATTTGAAAGGCTGTGATCTTGCAGTGATAGGGCTGCCTTATGATCTGGCAACCACAGCGCGTCCCGGCGCACGTTTCGGGCCAAGAGCTGTGCGCGAAGCCTCTGCCATGATTGCATGGGACCGTGTTCATGGCTGGGAGTTTGACCCTTTCGAAAATCTATCCATCATTGATTATGGCGATGTTTTATTTGATGCGGGTGTGCCTGCCTCTATTCCCGATGTCGTCGAGGCTCAATTTAAAACGGTTCACAGCGCGGGCGTGAAAACGCTTATGCTGGGCGGGGACCATTTCTCAACGTATCCCGTCTTAAAATCATTAGTAGCGGTAGAGAAGGAACCCATTTCTCTCATTCATTTCGATGCGCATTCCGATACCTGGGAAGATGATGGACAGCGCATTGATCATGGAACTATGTTTTACCATGCAGCGAAGCAGGGATTGGTTGATCCAAGCCGTTCTGTTCAAATAGGTATTCGAACCTTTAATGAAAAAACTCACGGCTTTAATATTTTAAGCGCGGAGGATGTGCGCCGCCAAGGGACTGAGTCTGTAATTAATGCGGTTCATGACATTGTGGGTGACCGTCCGGCCTATATTACTTTTGATATTGATTGTCTTGACCCGTCTATGGCGCCGGGGACAGGAACCCCTGTGATCGGTGGTTTAACAACGATGGAAGCACAAATAATCTTGCGCGGCCTTCGCGGGATAAACCTTCGCAGCTCGGATGTTGTTGAAGTTGCCCCCGCTTATGATCATGCCCAAATCACAGCCTTAGCAGGCGCTACTATCGCGATGAACCTTGTGGCGTTATTCGCCGCAGGCAAGG
>JBDVGI010000173.1:0-1664 GCA_039962885.1 Litorimonas sp.
GTCTTTGGACTCCGCAAGATCATGATGCAAAAAAGCGGTATCCATATGAGAAAAATTATGAACAATTTTCTCTGCATTAAACAAGGAATTAACCGTTAATAAACGCCTTATATTCCCCCAATTCAAAGCCATTAAGACTGCAAGCCCAAGGACAAGAGCAACAGTTATAAGCTGAATAGATTTTTTCATGTCTCCCCTTTTACAATTAGCTTTTACATAGTCTTCATAGACATACAGTTTTCACATTCCAGCTTGGTCAATTAAGACGGCTAGCTTTACGGCATCATAGCCATTTTGCGCCGTTATAGCTATCGGCGTAGCCTGCAATATCGACTTCACAAAACTGTCTGTCGCAGCGCCCAAACTATCGCGTGCTATTGGGTTTTGTGCAAAGTCACTGTCTAAGTCAAATGGCGTGTCATGCTGTACTGTTTTAGCATTGAAGTCGATATAGACCTTCCCGCTTGGATATTCAATTTCCATGCACCGCTTGGAACTATCGCTGACACGGCTGGAGGTTAACTCTGCAAAACCTTTTGGGAATTCAAGCTTTACGTGGCATTTATCAATTGTTGTCGATTTTATGATTTCAGTTGTTGCCGTAATTTTATTAGGAAATGCCCCTAGCAGCCACAAAACCAAATCTAAATCATGGCTCATTAAATCCAACGTGACAGAGACATCCGTTCCGCGCGAGTTATATGCACTCATTCGGGAAGCTTGAATAGAGATTGGAATTTCAGGCACTTTATCTAGCCCAATCGCCTTCATCACAAATCGTTCTTGATGTCCCGCCTGCACAATAAGCTTGGCATTTTGCGAAAGGTCTAAAATCTTCTGCGCAGATTCCAAATCCGCAGCTAACGGTTTCTCAATCAAACAGTGTTTGCCAGATTTCAACGCCTCCAAAGACATTGCTGCATGGTTCTGTGCTGCGCATGCAATGATGACGGCCTCCACATCCTCTAGCATATCGTCATAAGTTTCAAACGCAGTGACATTATGTTTTTGCGCAACCGCGAACGCGCTAGCCTTATCAAGATCGTACACACCTATAAAATCAATCATAGAGTTCTCGGCGCATTTATTGGCATGAAAATTGCCAAATATACCTGCGCCTACAACGCCGAATCTTACACATCTACCCATGAGGTATAATCACTAGCCGCTCCTACATTAGCAATGACAAAAGGACGGATATGTCAAAAGAATCACTTACATGAATCCACAAGCTTCTGTGTATTTTATGGCCAACATTGAATATGGAACTATAATTTTTTCATTATAGTCACAAAAAAACCCTTAAAACCCCCATAAAACCGTTCGCATTTACCATTCATTAACGATTTCAGCGTCGTTTCATGGTAGGTTTCATTAACAGTTATGAAACTGTCATCGACTTAGGGAGACCATAATGAACAAGAAAGAATTAGTTGGCGCACTTGCTGAACACTGTGGAACAAGTCAGGCGCAAGCTGGTGAATTTGTGAATGCTTTTTGCGAAGTTGTAACAACTGAACTTAAAAAAGGCGACAAATCATCCGTAGCTTTACCAGGTTTTGGCCAATTCATCGCCAAGCACCGTCCATCACGCGAAATGCGTAATCCATCGACAGGCCAAATGATGATGAGTAAAGCAAAAACATCATGCCAGTTTAAACCAT
>JBDVGI010000174.1:0-2044 GCA_039962885.1 Litorimonas sp.
GTTCTGCTGTGACCGTACCGCCTTGCGGAACATTATCAGCAACAACGGTGTCTGCAACGATGGCTGCATCTGGTGATTGCGGCGGAATAGAATCTGTCGCTGCTGGGCCCATAAACATTGTTATGTTACGAGCTAGTGCAAACGCATGTCCGTCAGCCAATGTCATTTCCATCCAATCATAAACTTGCTCATCCATAACATCCGTCGCTGGAATGCGAGTTTCGAATCGATAGGGTTGCCCAGGGCCTTGCGGAGCAGGCCAGCCGCCAACAACATTCCCAGTCCAATCCTGTACTGTCCCACCATAAAGGGCCAAAAATGCGCCATTCACAAACAAAACCCGTCCCTGCTCGTCCCGTTTAATTGCAGGATCAGGCCAAGGCCAAAATTGTGCGGCAAAAATGTCATCTGGCGCCATGAGAAATACCTTCGGGTTAATCTTTTCCTCGGAAATGAGGGGAGTTCTTAAGCGCAGTGTGAAGGTTTAATCTAAAAATTGTCTTACCAAAGTTGACTTTTTTTACGATTATCAGACCTTTTTGGTAAGGTTTTGTTAAGATGAATAGAACGGGTTTCTGGGTGTACGACCTGTAGCTTGCATAGATTTGTGCCGCGCAATCAAACCTTTTCTGGCCCTACGATGAGACAGGCTTTCAGCAATATGGACACGATGTATGTGTTCTGATCCTGCTAAATCCGCTAAAGTGCGTGCAACACGTAAAACGCGGTGATAGCCCCGCGCGGTTAAGCCCAATGTTTCCGCCGCTTGAATGAGTAACTTGCGTCCATCACCATCAGGTTGCGCGACGTGATCTAGCCTATCTTGCGGTAATTCTGCATTGGTAAGACCTCCATTACGGTGATGTTGAAATTCGCGTGCAGCCACAACACGCGCAGCAATGTCTGCAGTCCCCTCTTTAGACGGCGGAAGAGCGAGATCTGCAGGTGTCACAGCAGGCACATCGATTTGAATATCAATCCTATCCATAAATGGTCCAGAAATACGAGCTTGATAGTCGGCCGCACAGCGTTCTCCGCGACGACACGCCACACCATCAGCTCCGCCTGATCCGCAGCGGCACGGGTTCATAGCCGCAATCAATTGGAACCTTGCGGGGTAGCTGACATGAGCATTAGCCCGCGCGACAGAAATTTCACCCGTCTCCAAAGGCTGACGCAAACTATCTAGCACTTGCGGGGTAAATTCAGGCAGTTCATCCAAAAACAAGACCCCTCTATGCGCTAATGACGCCTCGCCAGGTTTAGCCTTCACCCCGCCGCCAACCATGGCTGGCATAGACGCGCTATGATGCGGCGCGCGAAACGGGCGCGCCCGCGATAATTGTCCGCGCTGTAACAACCCCGCAACGGATTGCACCATAGATACATCAAGTAATTCTTCAGCAGATAACGGCGGCAATAAACCAGGCATTCGGGCCGCAAGCATAGATTTACCCGAGCCAGGCGGGCCGACCATAAGAAGATTATGCCCCCCTGCAGCCGCAACCTCCATGGCACGTTTAGCCGTTTCTTGCCCGCGCACATCGCGCATATCAAGCACATGTTTTAACGCTTTAACCTCGCCTATGATGGGCGGGGCTAACAACTGCGTGCCTTTAAAGTGGTTCATAATTTGCACAAGGTTTTGCGGCGCAAGCAAAGGCATATCCCCCGCCCACGCCGCCTCTGCCCCATTGGGCTCAGGGCAAATGAGTCCCATTCCATTTTGGTTGGCCATAATCGCGGCGGGTAAAGCGCCCGGTACTGGCGCGATTGTTCCGTCGAGCGCCAGCTCACCAATCGCGGTAAAACCGTCAATCGCATCTGCAGGAATAGCTCCAATCGCAGCCAGCAACCCCAAAGCAATCGGCAGATCATAATGCGCGCCTTCTTTGGGTAGGTCAGCGGGAGCAAGATTTATGGTGATACGTTTACCCGGCAGGTGTAGCCCTAACGAGGCAAATGCCGCGCGCACGCGTTCGCGCGATTCTGCCACGGCCTTATCTGCCAAGCCAACAATGTTAAAAAACTGTCGTCCAGCGCT
>JBDVGI010000175.1:0-1555 GCA_039962885.1 Litorimonas sp.
GACTGAAATCGGCATTACAAATGGCGAGACAACAATGATTATTACACAGCCTGGCCCTTTAATTGAGTTTAACGCTCCTTTTATAACTTTTTCCATCGCGGATCTAAGATCTGTAGATACGGCTATAGATGTGGAGGGCTATCAAGGTTCGCATATTTCCGACATTGTGACGCTACGTGGTGCAAATGAAAATCTTTATCTTGACGGCAGTAAGGGCACAGACACAATCCGCGCCCGCTTACCCGAAGACGTCGAAGCGGAGGCAATATTCGACAACACTTCAGGAATAGTTCCCGAAGGACATGACTTTGAAAACCTCCCTTATGATAGCCGATTAAGCCTAAAGAGCGGTCAAACTATCTATATTGTTAATTTTGAAGATGTGGATATAGGCCGCATTGAAGAAGGTATCATTGTCCAAGCAAATACAAACAACGGGGCCGCGCCTGAAATTACTATCACAAATCCAAATGTCCTGGGCGCCGAAATAGGTTCGGCACTAGAAACCTCTACGCGCCGAAGCGTTCCACTCAAAGATGCCGTAGAGATGTTATCTGAAGATGCGACTACTCTCAACGACATATCAAACCCTTCAGAGTGGCAGACCAGAGTACGTGATGCCGTAAACCATCCTGATGCTGCTCAAATGTACCAAAACCTTCATACTGGCGGTGTAGAGACGGTCTCCACAGATATAACCGCAACTATGGACGCGGAAACCCGTGCACCAAAACTTTTAATTGCGGGCGCCGAAGCCTCCAATGAAGCGGGCATTCCCCTCCCGTCAGAACAGCGAGAGCATGAAACCAAAATGTATAATGATCAAAGCTATAGCAACAACCAGGATGCACATGAAGGTTACGATGTTATAGGGTAAATCCCATTCGCTTTTGACAAAAACATTAAAGCCTTACACGCGCACAGCTCTTTAAGCATATCGATAGATTATAAGGTTTTGAGTGAAAAAGGGCTTTGTCACATTAACTGAAGTAACTGCTATTTCCCGCTGACACACATCTTATGCGCAAGCCGCGGCCGTGACTAAATTCCATTCAGTCTTAGCATCATGTCTGAATTTCCAGAGTGTGTTTCTTGATATGAGGTGACGTCTGAGGTTGAAGGGATTGTAGAATTGGGCATGTGCTGAGAGAAGTTTTTGAGCTTTATGTACTGATCGGAATTTCTGCGCCTTTCGTTCTCTTCGCCTAATTGGAACGTGTGAACATTCGGCACGATTGTTCTTTCTACCTCCGATGTCTTGAAGGTTTTCTAGCCCTATAAGTTTTAGAGCAGCTCCATAAGAGCCAAGCTTATCCGTCACAATCCGAGTGGGTTTAATGCCTTGGTTTCTGAGGAGTTTTCGCAATAAGCGCATGGCTGCTTTGGTATTACGGCGCGATTGAACGACGACATCAAGTACTGTGCCTTCATCGTCAACAGCTCGCCAAAGATAGACCATTTTTTCATTTATCTTGGTATAAATTTCATTTAAATGCCATTTGGTGCTAGGTGCCAGACAGGTGACGGGGCTTCCGCTCGTGATTTTATTCGTTTG
>JBDVGI010000176.1:0-4670 GCA_039962885.1 Litorimonas sp.
TTTTTAATTTTGCCGATGCCGTCTCGAAAGTTTTATAGATTTCAGCTATCACGTCACGGTAATTCTTCTTGGCTTGCATCAAATCGCCTGTATTCAGAGTTCGAGTTATTTCAGTTTTGCCTATTAGGCCCTGTATTGCCACGGGGACAGGAACTCGGACGGAATAACACGAATTTCGGATTTTCATATGAGGTGATAATTTTGCCACAAAGGTCTCTTATCAAGATACTGTAGCAGAAAGCTGTAGCAAATAATAAGTTCTTTCAACCCCTTATAATAAAAACAATGGGATAAAGAAAAAATGGAGCGGGCGATGAAAGCCCAAAGCAATATATCTATACCATTGTTTTTATTATATAATTTTTATTGCTACAATCACTTTCTGTACCAGATTACTGTAGCAAATATTGCAATCAAATTGCAATGAAAATACCTAAATTGACTTATACGTAATTAAAGTTGTCCACAGATATTTAAATGTTCTTATAATATTGTTTGACGCCTCACGCCCGAATCATGCTTAGAAACTCTTGCCAAGGAGGGCTCAGTTTAAACGAAACGTTTAGAGCGCTCTGTGCTCTGAACATGAACAGAGCAATAGGAGCCTTGGTAATGTCGGTAAAAATTAGGAGATGCACAGAACCTCTACGGAGCGTGGTTCCCGTTCGCGCTTTTGCAGAACCTAAGCTGGCAGAAGGTTATCTCAAGCATTTTGCGAATTACAAGAAGCTTCTTAGACAGATTGGTGGAGCGCAGACCCCAGAAACAGCTAAGTCTAAAATAAAGACCTTCTTTAGACGGTATGACATTTGTTATGTAGCACTCGTTCATGCGGCTAAAAAACTTAATTTGATCTTTAGTTGCACCGAGATTGATGCTCTCGCAAAAGAGTTGGCTAAATCTAAAGACTTCAGTGAACCCATTCGCGTAACCACTCAGCCAAAGAAAAGCGGTGGACTCAGATACATCTGTAAATCTGGACACAAAAGACGCGCTGTACAATTCTTAGTCCACCAAGTGATGATCCAATTAAACATTGGTTATGCACATGATACAAGCATGTCTGGCAATGGCGGACGGGATAAATTCGTAATCAGTGTTATGGCTGCTTGCGAAAAGAGAGGTTTGAAATACGTTGTAAAATTCGACATTTCAGACTGTTACGGTTCAATAGACCATAAAGCCACTTGGGACATTTTAGAAATGTTTCCAAAGGATGTGATAGCATTTCACGTGCTTAATCATCCTAGGCATTATCTATACTTCAATGATATTAAATATGAAGATAGAAAACATGCAACGCGAATGGCTCGAAGGGGAATACCACAAGGTTCGCCCTCTTCGTCTCGCTTAGCTAGTGCGGTTGTTGAACGTTTGCTTGAGGGCGTTATCGCCACGAGCACCTGCGAAGTCTATATCCACGGAGATGACGGAGCAATATGCACTAGCTCTTTGAGTGAGGCAATGGCGATTAAAAACGCCCTCGTCACTCGATGTAAAAATCACCCCTTCGGGCCATTCCGTTTAAAATACTGTAAAGATGCTTATATCCCTACAGGCGTAGGCCTTATGGGGTACCATATCAAAACCTTCCCATATTACATTCCTGACACCAATGTTAACTTAGAGAGCAAACCTAATTCGCGCCTTATAGCAGCTCCATCCAGAGAGAGCTTCAAAGCATTTTTTAAAAAGCTTAAAACCAATCTCAAAACTTACTCTGATGAAGAATTTGTAAATGAGGCTTGGGAAGCTGGGCGAAAATGGCTTCAAGCTTACAAACTTTGGAAATGCCAGCCATACATTAAGCTTGATGGGTCAATTGTAGACGACTATCCAACTCAAGGCGGTTACAATTTTGTCACTCAAATTATACAAATAATTTATGATGAGGATAAACGGCGGGGCTATACGAAAACTCTAAGTTGGGTTCTTGACCTCAATGCAAGATGTGTTCTGTCCCGTGTTGGATTGCCGCAAACAGCTACAATTCAATTACATGAGACGCAACAGCTTTTGCTTATTGAACATGACGCCCCTCCTCTTCGTCTATGTGACCACCGCACTGTCAAAGAATCATTTTTGCGACGCACTCTCCAAAACCTGTATTTTGCGGCCCGCACTCTGTTCTCAGAAATAGATAAGATTTTGATCCGTTCTCTAAAATTGAATTGATACTTTCACAGTCTTAAATTCGTTCTATTAAGTAAGGTTATATTAATTAAAGTGGATACAGTTTTCAGGCATTGAACAAAGTTATGTATTCTAGGTTTTTCGGGCGTACGACAAAGTAGTGTGAATCAACAATCTCTGAAAATCATCAAAATGTCGAGGCAATCTCCTTTGAAAAAGTCGCAAATTATTCCCAAACCAGACATTAGCCGAATGTCCTTAATGGAGCGATTTTAGGACACTCGGCTTTCATTTTAAAAACGATTGAAACCAATGATAAGTTCGTAGAATATATAAAAATGTTTGTACGTTTTGTATGTTCTCGCCCACATCCCACTGTCGATAGTGAATTAGGCATGTTCACTGTTCGTCAAGAAATAGACTTTTCACAGATGAAAGGAAGTATTCGACGAGCGCATGAAGAAGCTTTTTACTGGTTTAACGTTAATGGAGGTGGTGGTTTAGTCTTCCCTAAATTAAAGGGCAAACAAAGAACTTCAAATGTAAGGAAATCGCTTTTCTGGTTTAAAGAAGATGCTAATTTTTGGGGTTATGAAAACGGTAGCGTCGTCAGACGGGCCAGAGACTTAGCGCAAGTGATTTCCGACGCCGGTGTAGAAATACGTGAAATTTCCGTAAAAAACCCTGGTCGAGTAATATGGGAAGACACCAACCAGATTCTTGCATTACCAGAGAATGTGCATATCCCTAGAGCGTTCAAATAATTGGTATGTCTGAGGTCCACTTCAGCACTGAAGGGCAAACATATCCAGCGGCCTATTTTGGGCGTTTTAAACCTCTCGTCTCAACGATTTACATTAGGCGAGTTTAGGACGCTGTTCTTGAACCGATATTGATCAAAAGCGAGCATAGAAACTGGGCAACACAAGGTTTGAAAACACTCAAAGGATACTGATAACTCCAAACTTACTAGTTCAATCAGCGTCTAGCTGCAATACATGCAAATTCCTGACCCAATTTACAGGCCTTTTTGTAATATTTCCGAGCCTTTTTCGGGTCGCTTTTTGTGAGCTTATCGCGAGGGTTATTAAAACTATTAGCCAAACTATGGCAGCTTCTACCGCTATCATAATTACACCCTGTTTTATAAAAAGAGCGCGCTTTTTCTAAATCTGGTGTCGGCCCGGATTGGATGAACTCGATTGCAGCTCCATGACAGGCATCGCCAATACTATCTGCACAAGCCCGCACAAACATGGCATGGGCTTTCGCCTCGTTTTTCTCGGTCTCTAAGCCGTATAAGTGAAAAGTAGCTTCCAAAAAACACCCTTCGGGCGCACCTAATTCGCACGCGCGTTGGGCTGCGTATAATTTTTTATCTTGTAAGGCATTTTCGCTTTTATAGATGTTGGCCAAATCCAAACAAGATTGTGGTGAATTCGCTTCGCATCTACTTTGATGGGTTTCAATATGCTCATTTAAGTTAGCAATTTCTTCACCCCCCATTTGACTTGCCATCTTTCGTCCTAGGTCGGTGAAACCAGCTTCATTTAGCAGTTGAGAGGATTTGTTTAAGTAATGTGCTCTGGATAATGGTTCTTTTTTGAAATGAAGGTTGAGTAATTCGGACAGTTTATCCGTATGCGCCTCCAAAGAATCTCGCACACCGAGTAAAGAATTGTACCGAAGCATATCGAAATGTAACTGTGCCTGCTTATTGTAGCTTTTGTATTTCTTTTTAGTTTTGACCAATAATGCTTCCGTTTGTTTTGCAGCAAAAGCATAATCATTTGCATAGTCCGCAGCGATAATTATGTTTTTATAGTTGCCGTTACTAATATGTCGTGCCGATGGCACCCATTTTTTATTTAAAGTATGAGATTCCTCAAAACGCCCTACATTAAAATAAGCGCCTGCTAGATACTTTTGGTTACTTTCGCTTAGAGACTTTCCCGATAAAAGTTGAAGCCCTTCACCAAACGTCACCATGTTATTGTTATCTTTCAAAAGATATGCCGCAAACATACCTCGTTCTATAGTTCGGATTTGTTTAGTCGTAGGCGGTGTCGACAGCTGCAAAATTTCTGCGGCCTTTGCAATATTCGCAGGGGCGTCTGCATACGACTTTTTTAGACCATTTGAAGAAAGGAACATGCCATTCGTGTTCACTTTTGGTTTTTTTGGAGCGCAATATGCGCCTAAAGCCTTCGCCTTTTCTAAATCATCGCAAGGCCCAGCCTGCACGGGCGAAGCCGTGAGCGCGATAAGGCAGAACGCTAGAGAGATAGCCTTTTTCAGATTAAGCTTCATGTTTATTTCTCAAAGTTAGCTTCTCTGGAGATTAGATAGGCTGTCCGCTACATTCAAGCGATTATGTTGATGAGCGTCTTATTTTTGGCAATACTGTTGAAAAACTCTTGGATTATTCTGTTCGCATGGCTTTTTGAGTTAGGCCGTCTTTATTGGTTACGGCTTCGGGAGCGCTATTTTTCTATGTCTAGCTTCAAGCGGGTTTCATCGGCGGTCGGTTTGAGTGT
>JBDVGI010000177.1:0-35885 GCA_039962885.1 Litorimonas sp.
CGGTCAAGGTTCTCTCGCGGCACTTTGATGGAAAGTCTGAATTGAAGGCTGACCTTGTGAGTTTCTTTGATGCCTTACCCAAGACGGGCGGGTCTTGCCGTTAGCTATTGATAGCAGCCTTAAATTACCCGCTTTGCTGTCGTTAGGTTTTGTGAGTGAACGCTGTATTTAACGCCAGATTTTAATGCGTATTGTCCCTTAATGCGTATTGCCTCTTAATGCGGATTGCCCCTTGCGAGCCAGTAGTAAAAAGCGCATAATTACATTTCCGAGGAGCGTCCTGCCAGAATGAACTGGGGGACTGAGATGCATCCTTTGAACTTGATCGGGATCATGCCCGCGTAAAGGACGGATAGTAAATTATGACGTTTAAAAATATTATTTTAGGATTGGGCTTTGTAGCGGCCTCTATCGCGCCGTGCTTTGCGCATGGCGGACCACACAAAGACCAAACTGCGCAGGCACGTTATATCGCCAATGAAGGTGTGTTGATTTTGCAAGGCGAAACAAAGATCATGTTTGACCCGCTGCCGCTATCGGGCTTTGGAACTTATCCAGAAGTGCCAGAGGCAACGTTCCAAGCCATTATGGACGGCACAGGGGTTTACGCTGGCATTGACGCGGTGTTTATCAGTCATGCTCACACAGACCATTTTTCACCTGAGAATATGATAAATTACATGAAGGCGCATAAAAAGGTCAAACTCGTCGCCCCGCAACAAGCCTTGGAGTCTCTACAAAAGCACGAATTGTGGAGCAAAAAACTTCTTAAACGTATCAAAGTGATTGATTTAGAAGCTGGGGACGCGCCGCAAAATATTAGGCTCAGAAATATCCGCGCCACGGCTGTGCACATTCCCCATGCAGGTTGGCCAGCGCCAGCGCGCGCCTCTATACAAAATATTGTTTATCGTGTCACATTGGATAAATCCGCCACAGTCATGCATATGGGTGATGCTGACCCCAATCCTGTGCATTTCACCCCTCACGCGGACCATTGGGCGGCAAAAACCACAGACACAGCCTTTCCGCCTTATTGGTTTTTTCTCTCGGAAGATGGTCAAAACATTCTGTCCAATGACATTAATGCGGTTGATGCGATTGGCATTCATGTCCCAATAAAGGTGCCGCAAGAGTTACGCGATAGCGGAGCGGATTTCTTGTCTAAATTTGAAGAAACGCGCGTTATTGGTTCTGAAAAGAAGTGAGGCTAGGCCGCCGCATATCTTTTACGCTTTGCGCGGCTTTAGCTTTTTTCACAGCGCCGACTTTAACGGCGTGCCAAGCGGCTAATGTGTCTGCTAGTTCTGCATCTGCTAAATCTACGCCTGTTAATATTGAGCATATGCCGCTAAAGGTTTTTCTCGTGCGTCATGCCGAAAAGACAGCGGATAAGGACGACCCTGCATTAACGCAAGGCGGGCAAGAACGCGCCGCGTTATTATCGTCTATGCTCAAAGATGCAGGCATCACCCATATCCATAGCAGCGATTATCAGCGCACCCGCGACACAGCCGCGCCTTTGGCCACACGCCTTGGACTGAGCGTGGACATCTATGATCCGCGTGATTTGCCCGCTATGGCGGCCAAGCTACAAGCCTCTGGCGGGCGGCATTTGGTGGTCGGACACTCCAACACAACAGGGGCGCTAACCGAGCTGCTTGGCGGACACGGCGGCGCGCCAATTGTTGAGGCGAGCGAATATGACAGGCTTTATATCGTAACCCGCGCTGCGGATGGCAGCACAAACAGCACTCTTTTGCGCTTTGGGGAGTAGGGCGTGATTAATAGTGAATTTTCAGATTATATTGTTTACGTCGATGAAAGTGGAGACCATGCTCTTAATCAGGTTGAATCTCCATATCCAATATTTTGCTTGTCTTTTTGTGTTTTTGAAAAGCTAAAATATATTGAAGAAATTGTTCCAAAGTTTCAGGCATTGAAGTTTAAGTTTTTTGGTGATGACACGATTGTTTTACATGAAAGAGACGTTCGTCGTTCTATTGGTGACTTTGGAATGTTACGGCAAGATAAAGAGCTTCGTCTTTCTTTTTTAAGTGAGTTAACTGACTTGGTTTCAATGACGCCTATGGAAGTGATTTCAGCAGTGATCGATAAGAAGAAATTGAATAAAAGTTATTCTAACCCTTACAACCCATATGAAATAGCATTGCTTTTATGCATGGAGCGATTACTTTTGTTGCTGAAAAAAAATAAACAAAAAAACAAAATCATCTCAGTTATCTTTGAATGTCGTGGCAAGAATGAGGATCAAGACTTAGAGGTGGTTTTTCGCCGTATCTGTGCGAATGAAAATCAATGGGGGTATAAGCGCCATGATTTTTCTCAGATAGAGTTTCGGTGCCGATTTGTTGCTAAATCTGCTAATTCTACAGGCTTACAGTTAGCAGACTTGACTGCGCGCCCAATAGGTATGTCCGTATTGAGACCTGAACAATTGAATAGAGCATTTGAATCGTTTAAAGAAAAGGTGGATTTGAAATGTTTTCCTTAAAGCAAAAAAAACAAAAAGCCCCTAGAATGATCTTGGAGCTTAGTGTCGACTGGAATAAGTCCTGTCCATACTAATTACATAACATATATCCACAAAAAATACCAGACCTTCTTTACTAAGGACAAACCCCATGAATAAACCCGTCAATCAATCCGAATTTAAAACTCCCGAAGTTACGACGGGCGGCTTGCCGAGCTCGTCCAAAGTTTATACCGCGCCTGATATGGCGCCTGATTTGCGCGTTCCGCATCGCCTCATCCATTTGCATCCGAGCGCGAATGAACCTGACGTGCCTGTCTATGATACCTCTGGGCCATATTCGGATGATAACGTGACAATTGACGTTGAAAAAGGCCTCGCTCGTCCACGTACAGATTGGGTGCTAGAGCGCGGCGGTGTTGAGTTTTACGAAGGCCGCGATGTCAAACCCGAAGATAATGGCGGCGCGAGCGGCAAATATCTCGCGCGTGAATTCCCTGTCAAAAACAAGCCTTTGCGCGGCAAAGCAGGCGAGATGGTCACGCAATATGAATTTGCCAAAGCAGGTATCATCACCAAAGAAATGATCTATATCGCAGAGCGCGAAAATCTGGGCCGCAAAAATATGGTCGAAGGCGCAGAGGCGCGCGTTGCCGCGGGTGAGAGCTTCGGCGCGGACATTCCTGCTTTTGTCACGCCAGAATTCGTACGCGATGAAATCGCCAAAGGCCGCGCAGTTATCCCTGCCAATATCAATCATCCAGAGTTAGAGCCGCAAATCATTGGTCGTAATTTCCTTGTGAAAATCAATGCTAATATCGGCAATAGCGCCGTGGCGTCCTCAGTTGAAGAAGAAGTCGATAAGATGGTCTGGGCCACGCGCTGGGGTGCGGATAACGTCATGGATTTGTCGACAGGCCGCAATATTCACAACACGCGCGAATGGATTATCCGTAACTCCCCCGTGCCGATTGGAACGGTTCCGATTTACCAAGCCCTAGAAAAAGTCGACGGCGTCGCCGAAGATCTTACATGGGAAGTTTACCGTGACACACTGATTGAGCAATGCGAGCAGGGGGTTGATTATTTCACCATCCATGCGGGTGTGCGTTTGGCTTATATTCACCTGACGGCGAACCGTGTCTGCGGGATTGTCTCTCGCGGTGGGTCTATTATGGCGAAGTGGTGCTTGTCCCATCATAAAGAGAGCTTTCTCTATACCCATTTCGAAGACATTTGCGACATCATGCGCGCCTATGACGTGACGTTTAGCCTTGGCGATGGCCTGCGTCCCGGCGCAACGGCAGACGCCAATGACCGCGCTCAGTTCGCGGAACTTGAAACCCTTGGGGAGCTGACGCAAATCGCATGGGCCAAAGGTTGCCAAGTGATGATTGAAGGGCCAGGCCATGTGCCAATGCATAAAATCAAGATCAATATGGAAAAGCAGCTACGCGAATGCGGCGAAGCGCCGTTCTATACGCTTGGGCCGCTGACCACAGATATTGCGCCTGGATATGACCATATCACAAGCGGTATCGGCGCGGCGATGATTGGCTGGTTTGGTACGGCGATGCTATGTTATGTGACGCCCAAAGAGCATCTTGGCCTGCCAGATCGTGACGATGTGAAGGTCGGGGTGATTACCTATAAACTCGCCGCTCATGCTGCGGATTTGGCTAAAGGGCATCCTGCCTCGGCGCTGCGTGATGACGCGCTCTCGCGTGCACGGTTCGAGTTCCGCTGGGAAGATCAGTTTAACCTCGCGCTCGACCCAGAAACTGCGCGAGATTTCCACGACCAAACATTGCCCAAAGACGCGCATAAAACAGCGCATTTCTGCTCTATGTGTGGCCCGAAATTCTGCTCTATGGAAATCACCCGCGAAGTGCGTGAATATGCCGATAACCTCAGCGCAAACGAAAAAGCAACCCTATACCCCGTCGACGCTCAAGCTGGCATGGACGAAATGAGCGAGAAGTTTAAGGACTTAGGCGGTCAGATTTACCTGAGCGCGGATGGGAGTGTACGAGAGGATATTGATTAAAAAAAATCGGTTGCATTATATTTTTTCGCTACTAAACATACATAAAACGAGGGTTGAGATAAACGAGGGTTGGGATGAGTTTTTCAAATTTTGCTGGTGATTTACCCGAGGAATGCCCTCCTGCAGATGCTGTTGATGTTCCAGAACCTCAGCTGTTAAGGTTGGTCGAAAAAGAAAACCCGACTGAACAAGACTTTTTATCTTTTCATGACATAGAGGGAAAAGTGAGAACAAATGTATGCAAGTGTATGTCATTTGGTGTATCTTATTTTTCTGTGAACGCTGATAAACACTATATTGCAGATTTAACAAAGTTACCAAAATTAAAGAAAAAGCGTTATATAGCTACTGTAAATATCTCCGCTCAAGATGGTGCTGTTCAAAAAACAGACCCAAATAAGAACGGGCATTATTGTTTTTGGAGAAAGAAATCTTTTGACCCGTTGTCAAATATTTCGGAAGTGAAGCCAGTATGACTGCTTTTAAAACTAATGTGACCACCGCTAAAACTATGACCGCAAAGTTGGAAGAAGTTCTTTTGGATTATGAAGGGGCGCAAATTGTACTTCTTATTTCAGCGAAACGCCTTATTTTAGGGGTCGCTATTGAAGATTTTAAAGGGCTTGAGACTCCGTTTTTTTGTTGTGCAGTTAAAGATAAAAGCTTTGAAAAGTATATCAATGGTCGAGCAGATTTGCATTATGTATTTCGAACAGCCTTCAGAAAGAAATACTTTTTTGCAGACTTAAAAAATTTAAATTCAGAAATAAATTTAATTAAAGCTTCCAACGAAGATTTGCTGAATGAAAATTACTGGCCTGATATTGGCCTTTTTTCTCGGTGTCACACATCTGATTATGGAATTGATGGTGAAATTTCAACTACCCAAACTTATCATATTGATGGCACTTGGGGAGCAAATGACTTTGCAACATTTAATAATAAAATCGCTGACCTCTACGCTATTTGTGATGTTGTTACTCCAGTGAATGATGATAATTTTGATGAACAACTTATCCAATCTATATCATCTCATAATTTCAGCAGTGGAGGGAGCTATCTTGGATTTTATAACGGGTTAAAGAAAAGCTCAAACCAACTTAGAATTAAAGAGCTTAGATATGCTTCCCCTGGAATTATTGCGTTAAGTGGGAATCAGGCTGCTCTCGAAGAAGTTGCCGATGTCTTGTCGCGATTTATGGATGATTATTCTTCAGTTCAGGAAACTTACAAAAAATTATTTAAAATACTCAAATCAGATAATCTTTTATCAGCAGAGCCTAACGAACGTTTTTCTTCTGAGGACAGTGAGGAGTTGGCTTTCAAGTACGGGAGAGAACTCTATAAAGCGATGGGTTTTGAGAATAGTGATTGGCTTCACAAACATTGCAATAAAAATACTTTAATTTATTGTAAAATAGTTCGTTCAATATTTACTCGTGCGTCTAGAATTTGGGATTATAAATTAGAAGGTAGATTGCAAGAAGTTGAATTCGAGTGAAACTAAGTATAACCTGAACGATTTTTAGATGTGGCTTGCCCTAAGAAGAAGAAATATGACCCAACGCACCACTAAAATCACCGCCATTATCGCCGCGCTTATTCTCCTCGTCGAGGCGGGGTTTCATTTTATGGGGACGGGGCTTGTTAAGGGGGCTATTACGGGGGTTGAGTCTGACTTTTTGCGGCAGGCCCTTGTGGGGATTTGGGTGATGCCGTCTCTGCATTGGGTGTTTATAGCGTTTTTATCTGTCGGGCTGTCGCGCTACCGCTCTCGGTCCTGCGCGGCGATTTTGATAGCGTTTGGAGTTTGGCTATTGGCGGACGGGGTGCTGACCTTTTTACATGTCGGGCCTTTTATTGGTGTTTATTTGCTTTGGGTTGCGGGGGCGTTGCTCCTTACGTCGGGGTGGTTACTGCGCCGCGATATGCAGGCAGAATAGGGGCTTTTTTGCCGCCTCACGCGCCTAACACGCCCGTGTCACGGTAACGTCTTGCGGGTGTGAACAGAATTCATTTGGCATCATCAGGCTATTGACGTAGATATAGGCCAACGTAAACGCAGAGGTTCATCATGCAAATTACTCGGAAATTCTTGACTGTATTCGTGCCCGCAACGCTTATGCTTGTGGCTCCTATAGCTGCGGCGCAAGTCAGCCCCCTTGAAACGGCTGAGACATCGCAAGCTCTTGAGGCGGCAACAACCGTTCAAATCGGAGACGAGCAAACAGAACAACAGCAACGTCCTGCAAGCTGGCGAGGCCAGAAATTAGCTCTGCGTGGACGCGATGTTGTTTCATTCTATAAAGATAGCGGCCCCGTCAAAGGATCTAAGGAATTTATCGTGGATTGGGATGATACAAAATGGCGCTTTTCCAGTGAAGAAAACCGCGATGCCTTTAAGGCAAATCCTGAAAAATATATTCCAGAATTTGGCGGATACTGCCCCGTTGCGCTGGCGGCAGGGAAAGCAAAAATTGGACGCACGAACCAATACACGAAAATTGATGACAAGCTTTATTTGAATTACAATGAAGCAAACCGCCGTAAATTTGCAGGCGACCCAGAGGACTATGCCCTGAGAGCTCAAATTTCTTGGTAATCATGGAATTTGCCGCAGTTCAACTGTTTGGTGTATAAATCGGCATGTGAAGGGTTTTTAAGCTTTTGGCGTGTATATTCGTCATAAATTCCTCTATTGCAATTTGGTTTTGTAAGCTTTATTATGCGTTTTAATCGAAGAGGCCAGATTATCCGGCTATATTGCGACGTGCCTATCTAACGTCTTCATGAGTACAGAGTTCTCCTTCTCGACCATCCAAGGGTTTCAATGTGAAACCTAAATGACGTGAAAGGAAAATTCTATGTCAGACGAAATGAAGGCCGGTACGGTCAAATTCTTTAATACAACAAAAGGCTTCGGCTTTATTCAACCAGAAGATGGCTCAGGCGATATCTTTGTCCACATCACAGCGCTACAACGCGGTGGTTTGGCTGGTTTGAACGAAGGTGACAAAGTCAAATTTGACACAGCTGTTAATGAGCGTACAGGCAAAACTGCCGTTGAGAACATCTCAATGGCGTAAGTCTTTTAGGCTTAATGTTTAGAGAAGCTCCTCTTTGTGAGGGGCTTTTTTTATGCGCGTTAGACGCTAGAGCTTGAAGAATGGCTTAGCGCGTCCCACACCGCCGATAAAGCGATGAAGTCCGCGCTTTCGTCTGGGTCGCGGTCATTGTTTAAGTCCGCAGGACTGTTGCGGGTGATTGTTATCCCGATGGGAGTTAATGTGCGCGCATCCAAAACTGGCCCGCCGCTCATACCCGTGACAACGGGTTCATCAGGTTCAAATATGTGACAAATCCAGCTTCCCGCGCCGCGTTCAAAATATACGCGTCCCGTGCGCTGTTCTAAGGTTCGGCAACCTGCAGGGTATCCGTAAATAATGACATCTTGACCAATGACGGGCGAGGCGGGGCGTGTGCTGGGTAGGGTGCATCCAGTTAAAGCGGCATCGAGGCCGTCAGGCCAACTGATGAGCTTGCCTGTGGCAAAGTTAGGAACATGGTCTTGAGCCTCTGTGACGCAATGCCCTGCACTTATCCAGCCACCCCAATGGGCGAACCAACTGGTGAAACATTGAAAGCCAGAATGATTGTGAAAGTAACGGCGAATATCTAACGGCTCAATATGCGGTGGAGACGGTATATGCTTTGATGCAAGTTTTTGGGCTGCGAGTGCAATGCCTTGCGGGACTGCGGACACTGGCCGTTCCGCAGTGATTTTTGACGGTTTACGGCGAAAGAATTTGAAAAATGACATAGCCTTAATAGTGCCGCTTACGGCCTATTCATGCAAGGAAAACTCCGCTATATTGGGGATATGAAATTTTTACTGATACCTCTCTGTGCCCTCACACTCACGGCCTGCGCTACGAGTAGCGAGACGGGCGTAAGCAAAACGCTGAATACGAAACACGCGCAGCCTAAATTGGCTCACCCTGATGCGACACCTTTTCTAGCGCAAGCCGATGCGAAGTCTGATGTCGCTCAAGCACTACGGAAAGCTCGCACAGAAGATAAATATGGACTCATCGTGATGGGGGCCAATTGGTGTCATGATAGCCGCGCATTGGCGGGGTATTTTGAAACGCAAAAGTTCCAAACCTTGCTGCAGGAAAATTACTCCTTAGTCTATGTCGATGTTGGTAAGAAAGATAAAAATATTGATGTGGCGGAAAGCTTTGGTCTTGAAAATATTGTAGGGACGCCAACGGTGATTGTCACAACGCCGTCTGGCAAAGTGCTAAACCTCGAAGATGCGCCAAGTTGGCGAAATGCAGCCAGCCGAAATGAAGATGATATTTACACTTATTTCGCTCGATATGTTGGTGAAAAGTAATGCGAAAAATCCGTGTCAGCGCTGTACAAACGGGAAGCATTCTATTCGATACGCCAGCCACATTAGATAAATTTGAAACCCTCTTAACTCAAGCTGCACAAGATAAACCCGACCTCGTCGTGTTTCCAGAAGCCTTTATTGGCGGCTATCCTAAAGGGCACCATTTTGGCGCGCCTGTTGGGTCACGTTCTGATGAGGGCCGCGCTTGGTTTGCGCGCTATTTCGATAGTGCCATTACTGTGCCAGGCCCTGAAACTGATAGAATTGCGAAGCTCGCAAAAACCCATAAAACTGATATTGTCGTCGGCGTCATCGAACGCGGCGGGGCTACGCTCTATTGCTCGGTGTTGTGTTTTTCTCGCGAAGGTGAATTGCTCGGCAAACGCCGCAAACTTATGCCGACGGCAGCGGAGCGTTTGATTTGGGGATTTGGTGACGGCTCGACGTTAGATGCTTTCAACGCGCCGTCTGGCAAGATTAGTACGGTGATTTGTTGGGAGAACTTTATGCCTGCATTGCGCCTGTCGCAATATGGGCAAGGCGTGGAGCTTTATTGCGCGCCAACCGTTGATGACCGCGAGAGCTGGAGCGCACTTATGCGGGTTATCGCGCTTGAAGGGCGCTGCTTTACAATCTCGGCGAGCCAATATTTAACGCGCGCGGATTGCCCTAAAGATTATCACCCCGTGCAGGGTGAGGAACCTGACACCATATTAATCAATGGCGGGTCTGTGATTGTCTCTCCGCTTGGACAGGTGCTTGCGGGTCCAGTCTTTGGCAAAGATGCCATCCTCACAGCGCAAATTGATATGGATGACATTACGCGCGGGAAATTTGATTTTGATGTCAGTGGTCACTACGCGCGGCCTGATGTGTTTGAACTACATGTCAACCGCGATGCGCGAAAACCTGTCATCTAATCAATTTTGGTTATGGCTCTAATGCCCTAAATACCTAGCCTTCATCTAATTGATCGGGGGAGGGATTGCTCGGTAATGATTTTGCCGTGTTTTTCTCACCTATTCTGCGTAATGTGCGGCCAGTCATTACAGCATTTGGGCCAAAGCGCGCGCGGGCAATATCTGTCGCACGTTCGGCGGTCCCGCGCTTGACTGCCATTGGGTCAAGCATGTCGCCTATGTCGCCAACGGGTTTGGATAGGCCCGAAATCCCTGCGCCTATTAGGCGGAAAGCTCTGCCAGTGGCTTCTTTTTCTAATAGCGGTTCAAGGGCTCTAAATATCGTATCAGCGAGCTGAACGGGTTGTGCCAGCGTGCGCCGCCGTGTGATTGTTTTGAAATTTGCGCTTTTGAGCTTTAATGTGACTGTGCGCCCAGCAAGGTCTTTGGCTTTAGAGCGGTCGGCGGTTTTGAGGCAGACGTGCCATAATGTGTCTTTTAAAATTTCGAGATCAGAAATATCTGTGTCAAATGTCGTTTCCGCTGAAACAGATTTACGTTTAGATTTCGGATTAACACGGCGGTGATCTTCTGCGCGTGCTAATCTCGCAAGCCGTAGGCCGTTATCCCCGAACTGTCGTGCCATGTCTTTATCCGATACTTTGCGAATGTCGGACACGGTGTGTAACCCTTGGCGATTTAACTTCGCAGCAAAAGCGGGGCCGATGCCGTAAATAAACCCTACAGGCTTGTCAGCTAGAAAGTCTAAGGCGTCTGCACGGCCTATAATGGCAAAGCCATTTGGTTTATCAAGATCGGACGCTGTTTTAGCGAGGAATTTATTGTAAGACAGCCCGACTGATACCGTGACGCCGACCTCCTTTAAGATTAAGGATTGCAGCCGAATGAGGCTTTGCGCGGGGGTAAGGCCATGCAGCCGTTGAGTTCCTGATAAATCCAAAAAAGCTTCATCTATGGATAAAGGTTCAACTAAGGGGGTGAGTTGTTTCATATATTCGCGAATACGTGCGCCTTCGCGGCTATATTTGCTCATATTTCCTCGCATGACTGTCGCATGAGGGCAGAGCTTTAGGGCTTTGAACATAGGCATGGCTGAAGATACGCCATATATTCGCGCATGATAACACGCAGCAGATACAACGCCGCGCTGTCCGCCGCCCACAATAAGCGGTTTGTCGCGCAGCTCTGGGTTATCGCGTTTTTCAACGCTACAATAAAAAGCATCACAATCCATATGAGCAATGGACAGGGTCGCGAGTTCGGGATGTGACAATAACCGCGAAGACCCGCAAGTGCCGCAAATCTGTGTTGTCAGTGGCGCACTACAATCACGGCAAAGCGTAGATGCAGGCATTTTCTGATGATCTGAAGAGGGTAGCACGCTTTAACGAATCCTTATACTGTTCACTTTATGTTCTAAATTGTTGTCATGCATATCATATCTATTATGGTTAATCGAATGTAACTGCCTCGCATACTGTTAATTAATGATATTGTGTCAAAAAGACGTAACGAAAAGATAATTCGGGCAACGACCTGACAATAACGGTGAAATGGGAATAATGTTACAAATCATGCCAAAAAAAGTCCTTATAGTTGAAGATAATGAGCTAAACATGAAACTGTTTGCTGACTTGCTAGGTGCGCATGGGTATGAAACTCGTGAAACCCGTGAAGGTTTAAAAGCGATCTCTATCGCTCGTAACTTTAAGCCAGACTTGATATTAATGGATATTCAACTTCCTGAAGTCTCTGGCCTCGAAGTCACAAAGTGGATTAAGGATGATGCAAAACTTGCGCATATTCCTGTTGTAGCCGTAACAGCTTTTGCCATGAAAGGTGATGAAAAACGTATCCGCGATGGTGGCTGTGAAGCTTATATAGCTAAACCAATAACTGTGACGACATTTTTGGCCACAGTTCGAAAATTAGTCGAACAACAAGCCGCATAGAGATAGTCTTGTGTCCGCACGTATCTTAATTGTTGATGACCTTGCCCCAAACATCCACCTTTTGAAGGTCAAATTGCAGGCTGAGTATTATGATGTTCTTACAGCCCGTAGTGGTTATGAGGCCATTGAAATTGCAAAAAAAGAGCGGTTAGATTTGATTCTAATGGATGCAATGATGCCGGGTATTGACGGCTTTGAAGCTTGTCAGACCATTAAGAACAACCCGAAAACTTGGCACGTTCCCATAGTTATGGTTACAGCCTTGGAAGAAACCAAAGATAGAATTCGCGGCCTCGAAGCTGGCGCAGATGATTTTGTTACAAAGCCTATTGATGGGTTTAACCTAATGGCGCGGGTGCGTTCATTATTACGCTTGAAGATGACAACAGACCAACTCTTAAGTCATTCTGTTCATGACACGGCAAGTACTCGGCGCCTAATCACAGATTTGAACAAGCGGACTGCAAGAGTTTTAATTGTCGAAGATCATAAAAAGCATGCTGAAAAAATAGCTAAGCCTTTACGGGAAATCCATACGGTTCGGGTTGTCGATGAACCTATTAAAGCCCTCAGAGCCGCTAAGGCAGGTATGGATTTGATAATTGTCAGTCTTGTATCAGATACATTTGACGGGCTCAGAGCTTGCGCGTCCTTGCGGTTTGATGAAAAAACACGAGATATACCGATTTTGGTTATTGGGGATCCTGAAGACGAAGCGCGTATTGTGCGCGCGTATGATATTGGCATTAATGATACGGTCATGCGTCCGATTGACTTGCAAGAGCTCAAGGCACGAGTGGGAACTTTGCTAAAACGGAAATTTTACGAAGATAGCCTACGGGATAACTTCAACCAAAACCTTGAAATGGTCGTGGCAGATCCTTTGACAGGATTAGGCAATCGTCGGTATTTTGAGAGAGCTATTTACCCCCTTTTTGATGAGTTGGAAACGAATGATACGCCATTTTCGATAATGGTTTTTGATATTGACCATTTCAAACGGGTTAATGATATTTTGGGTCACGATATGGGAGATCAAATTCTCAAAGAAATCGCGGCTCGGCTTCTGTCCAATATGCGTGCCATTGACGTTGTTAGCCGATATGGGGGCGAGGAGTTCATGATTGCTATGCCAGGCACGACGCAGGAAGAGGCTCTCATTGCTGCTGATCGTGTGCGCGGCCTGATAGCAGGCACGCCTGTCTTTGTAGATGGTCAGGCCTTAACAATCACGACAAGTGCGGGCGTTGCTCAGGTGATTTCGGGGGAGAAATTGCGGGCTGTGTTTAAGCGCGCTGATGATGCGCTGTATAAAGCCAAGCGCTCAGGGCGAAACTGTGTGTTGGCAGCTGATACAAAAAAAGCCGCCTAATAGGCAGCTTTGATATTCGTATAATAATGGCAGATTACTTAATCTTGCCTTCTTTAAAATCAACGTGTTTACGGACAACTGGGTCATATTTCTTTTTGACCATTTTTTCAGTCATTGTACGTGAATTTTTTTTGGTTACGTAGAAATAACCTGTTCCCGCAGTAGAGTTTAAGCGGATTTTGACAGTTGTTGGCTTCGCCATGGCACAGAGCCCTTCCTAACATTAGATATTTGCAGCGCGGATAAGCAATATACGGAGCTATGTCAACACATGGCTCGCATTGATTTTGCGGTTACGTGTGAATTTTTGAGTTTTAACAGAGCATGCCATGGCTGTTACGGGAAGCGTAGCATTTTGTAGCTGCCATATACGGCTTTGGAATAAAATATGTCTGGCGGCGGTGTATCCGCGCGTAAATATTTTTGCAAAACGTCTATCATCATAGTTGTTGCGCGCTGGGTCTCAAGCTGCTTGATTTGTGAGAATGTGAACCAATCAACATTTAGCAATTCTTGGCTGTCCCGAACAGACAATGGGGCGATGTCTCCCATATGTTTAACAAAGAACCATGCGTCAAAACGTTTATGGCGATGGGGCGGTGTGACCGCGCGTCCAAAAACCTCTATGCCGCTTAAATCGGGGGTTTGTCCTGCTTGCCGGAAGTCATCATAGCTCTCATGATTGATATTTCGCAAATCAGTTGATGGCGCGCCGAGCATTAGCCCTGTCTCTTCCCATGTTTCGCGAACAGATGCGAGGGCAACCGCGCGAGCTTTGCGCGGGCTATAAGCGCTCTCTAAGATGTGCTGCGTGCGAGCCGATAAATCATGGGAATATGGGGCGAAGCTATCCGCTCGGTCCACGCGCCCGCCAGGGAAGACATAGACATTCGGCATAAAATCGTGGCGTTTGCTGCGTTGCCCCATCAAAATTTTCGGATTGTCCTTAGGCCCGCATGTTAGTATCAATGTCGATGCGATACGCGGACGCGCCGCGCGGGTTAAGGCGTTGCGTTGTTGTTTTTCCCTCTCGGTGATTTTTATGTCACCAAAGGCTTTCGCGCCGCTATCTTTTATGGGCCTACGCATAATTTACCATCACTTTATGCTTTAGCGTCTTTTGCGGGCATGTTTCGCTCCGCGAGACTTGCTTTGCGATGATCCGCGCCCGTAACCTCCGCGGCCTGAGGCGCTGCGGTGATCTCGTTTCAAGGGTTTCCCTTTTTCTGGTTTAGATACCATATCGAAGACTAACCCGCCCGTAACGGGGGTTGCCTCGACAAGCTTTACTTTGACGAGGCGGCCAAATTTGTATGTGTCGCCGCTTTGGGATCCAATGAGAGATTTACTCTTTTCATCAAAAGTAAAATATTCTTGTCCTAAACCTCTTGCGGGGATTAATCCGTCCGCGCCTGTTTCTGTTAGGGTGATGAAAAGGCCAAACTTCGTCGCCCCAGAAATTCGTGCATCAAATACGGCTCCAACGCGTTTTTCTAAAAAGGCGGCAACATAACGGTCTTTGGCGTCGCGTTCTGCCACCATTGCACGGCGTTCTGTGGCGGAAATATGTTCGCTAATTTCTTTGAGCCTTGAGGCCTCTTGAGGTGTTGTCCCGTCATCCCCTAGGGCAAATGTTGCAATTAGCGCACGATGCAACACAAGGTCAGCATATCGCCGAATAGGAGAGGTGAAATGACCGTAATGGGATAAGTTAAGTCCGAAATGCCCCGTGCCTTCGGGGGTGTAATAGGCTTGGCTTTGACTGCGCAATACAGCCATAGACACGGTGCTTTCAAAATCTTTAGCCCGGGCTTGGGTGAGTAATTTATTAAACCGAGCAGGAGTGGCGCGTTGTCCGAGAGAGAATTTCAAATTTAACGCAGGCAGGAAATCTGCAAGGCCTTGTAGTTTCTCACGTGCAGGCTCTTCATGGCGGCGAATGATCGTATGAACACCCTTTTCAGATAAGGCCTCTGCGGCGGCAACATTGGCGGCAACCATATATTCTTCGATAAGCTTATGGGCGTCAAAACGCTCGCGAATAGTGATTTGCGTGACGTCGCCGTTATCATTTACGTGAACACGGCGCTCAGGCAATTCAATGGCGAGCGGTTGCCTTTGTTCTCGCGCTTTTTTTAAAGCCCCATAAGCGGCATAAATGTTTTGTAAAATATCTAAGACTGGCTCTGCCGCTTCGCCTGCATTGCCGTCAAAAGCTTCTTGGGCTTGGCCATAGGTTAAGCGTGCGTGAGATCGCATAATGCCGCGTTTAAAGCTATGTTTACGCTTTACGCCATCTTTATCAAATACCATTCGCACAGCCATACAAGCGCGGTCTTCATTGGGGCGCAGCGAGCATAAATTTGAGGAGAGCTCATGGGGCAACATTGGCTCTACGCGGTCAGGCAGGTAAACGGAATTGCCACGGTCAAGGGCGGCGCGGTCAAGGGCGGAACCTGGCGTTACAAAGGTACTCACATCAGCAATGGCAACCCAAATAATCCAGCCGCCCGCATTTTTTGGATTTTCGTCAGGACGCGCGAAAATCGCGTCGTCAAAATCTTTGGCATCAACAGGATCAATCGTAATAAGCGGCAATTCGCGTAAATCTTCACGTGGGCCGCCAAGTTGTGGCAGCTTCAAGCTCTTCGCTTCTGCTATAACATCATCATCAAACCCAATTGTAATGTCATTTTCATATAAGCTAATCAGGGAAGCCGATTTGCCATGCGCGGCAGAGCCAATTGTTTCGACAATGTTTGCAATACGCATATCGCCTTGATTGCGCCGCGTAGATTGGAAAAAAACGAGGTCTTGATCTTTCGCATCATCAGAGACCTTGGCAGGTTTGTAATCATGACGGGCTTTTTTCGAGACAGGTTGTATGCGCCAACCACGCCCGCCTTTATAGAGGACGCCTAAATGTTTTGATGCGCCTTCTCCCAGTTTTTTCATGACGAGGGCGATAATTTGTCCGTCTTCACGTTTTTTAATTCGGCATAAAGCGCGGCCATTAACCCCTAATGTTTGAGAGTGTTGGCCTTTAGCTTTCTTTGATACTGGGGCGTCGCGAATGATGACGCGTGGTTTTTCGCCTTCGCCTTTGAAGACTTCAGGTTCCCCAATGAGATCGCCTTGCTCGTCGATCATGATGGCGCGAATAACCATAACCCCGGGCAGGGCATCGGCTTCGCGGTAGGTTTTGCGCGAGGATATAATAATCGCACCGTCCGCTTCTAATTCACGTAAAAGTCGCCGTAATTCGCGGCGGTCATCGCCTTTAATACCTAACTCGCGTGCCAGACGTTTCTTGTCGTAAATGTCAGGGCGCGCACGAACGGCCTTTAATATGGTGTCGCGTGATAATTCCATATATTCAGGATTTTAGTCCTCTTTCTTAATGTCGTCTGCTTGCGGGGAAGGTTTTTTCTTAGCTGCAGCTTTCTTTTTCGCGGCAGGTTTTTTTGCAGCAGTTTTTTTCTTGGCAGCAGGTTTCTTTTTTGCTGGGGCTTTTTTCTTCTTGGCTGCAGCTTTCTTCTTTGCAGGAGATTTTTTCTCTTTGGCAGCTATATATTCAAGTGCCATATCCATGGTTACATCTTTGGGTTCTGTGCCTTTGGGGATTGTCGCATTGATTTTTTCATATTTGACATAAGGGCCATATCGACCTTCCATGATTTTGATAGGCTTTTCCGTTTTGGGATGTGCGCCAAGATCTTTGACAACCTTACCGCCGCGGCCTCGTCCAGGGTTGGCGCGTTTTTCAGCCAACATTTCAATAGAACGGTTCATACCAATTTCAAACATATCGTCAATTTCAGGCAGGCTGACATAGGTCGTGTTATGTTTGATGTAGGGGCCGAAGCGTCCAAGGCCTGAGATGATTTGATTGTTATCTTCGGGATGAGAGCCGATTTTACGCGGCAACTGGATCAGACGTAAACCTTTTTCAAGGTCCATAAGTTCATATTCCCATGTTTTGGGCAGGCTTGTACGCTTGGGTCGTTTTTCGCCTTCCATTTCAACATAAGGGCCAAACCGTCCAGTTTTTAGAACAATGTCTTTACCATTTTCAGGGTGTTGACCGAGGATTTTATCCTCTGCCATTTCGTTCGCGCCTTCGCCCTGACCAAAGGGACGTGTCATTTTGCATTCTGGGTAGTTTGAACAGCCAACAAACGCACCAAATTTTCCAAGCTTGAGTGACAATTGGCCATCATCGCATTTTGGACATTTGCGCGGGTCGCCGCCGTCTTCGAGGTCTGGAAATACAAGTGAGCGTAGTGAGTCGTTAAGCGTATCTAAGACGTGGGTGACGCGAAGGTCTTTTGTCTCATTGATACTCGCTGAAAATTCATTCCAAAAGTCGGACAGCAGCTCTTTCCAATCAAGTTTTCCTGCTGAGACAAGATCAAGACGTTCTTCAAGATTGGCTGTATAGTTATATTGAACATACTTACTGAAGAAGTTTTCTAAAAAAGAGGTGAGAAGGCGTCCTTTATCATCTGGCGTGAAGCGGCGCTTTTCCAATTTGACATAGCCACGATCTTGCAAAACTTTGAGGACAGAGGCGTAAGTTGATGGACGGCCAATGCCGAGTTCTTCCATGCGTTTGACGAGTGAGGCTTCGGAATAACGTGGGGGTGGCTGGGTGAAATGTTGCTCTGCATCTGTCTTTTTCGCTGTGACGTTGCCGCCTTGAGTCATTGCAGGAAGATTTCCGTTATCAGCCTCATCAGCGTCTTCGCTTTTGGGCTTTGTGACTTCATAGAGTTTCAGGAACCCATCAAACCGTATAACCTGGCCTGTGGCGCGTAAGCCTACTGTGCCTGCATCGTCGCCGATCTGTACTGTCGTGCGCTCTAATTTCGCAGAGGCCATTTGGCTCGCCATTGCGCGTTTCCAAATTAAGTCATACAGTTTTTTCATATCTCCAGATAATGGAAGACTATCGGGCGTTCGGCTGAAGTTCGTAGGGCGTATGGCCTCATGGGCTTCTTGTGCGTTTTTGGCTTTAGACTTGTAAACACGGTGCTGGCCAGGGAGATATTGATTGCCAAATTCACTGGTAATAGCGGCGCGGCAATCGCTAATTGCTTCGCCAACCATAGAGATGCCGTCGGTTCGCATATAGGTGATAAGACCCGTTGTTTCTCCGCCAATATCCACACCTTCATAAAGTTTTTGTGCGGTACGCATTGTTTGAGTTGCGGAGAAGCCAAGTTTGCGCGAGGCTTCTTGCTGCAAGGTTGATGTCATAAAGGGGGCAGATGGGTTTCGCGTTAACGGCTTGGCTGTGACGGATTTTATCGAAAGGGTTGCTGCGTCAACGGCGGCTTTGGCGGCATGAGCGCTAGCTGCATTATCCAACGTAAACTTATCAAGCTTGTCGTCATTTAAGGACACAAGGCGGGCAGGAAATGCCTTGCCGTCTGGGGAGAGCATATCACTCAGTACGGACCAATATTCGCGAGGGTTAAAGTTTTCGACTTCTGTTTCGCGTTCGCATACAAGGCGCAGAGCCACAGATTGAACACGGCCAGCAGAACGAGCGCCAGGTAATTTGCGCCACAACACCGGCGATAATGTAAAACCAACAAGATAATCAAGCGCACGGCGCGCCAGATATGCATCAACAAGTTCTTGGTCTAGTTGCCGAGGATTGGCGATAGCTTCCGTGACAGATTTTTTTGTGATGGCGTTAAAGACAACGCGCTCCACAGGCTTGCCTTTGAAGCTTTTTTTCTTAGATAAAACTTCTAACAAATGCCAAGAAATGGCTTCGCCTTCGCGATCTGGATCGGTTGCGAGGATGAGTTTATCTGCATTTGCAAGGGCAACATCGATGTCTTTGATCCGTTTTCTGGAATTTGTATCCATGCTCCATGACATAGAAAATTGATTCTCTGGGTCAACGGACCCATTTTTTGAAGGTAGATCACGCACATGACCAAAGCTAGCTAAGACTTTGTAATCTTTACCTAAGTACTTCTCAATCGTTTTAGCTTTAGCGGGAGATTCGACAATAACTAAGTTCATAACAGGCGGGGTTCACTTATATATAGGCTATAAAACAGGCTTTAAATTTTCCCGCCATGTGGATGTTACGCCGCGAGTTGTCAACTCATGAGTGGTTATAAGGCGATACCTTATATTAATGTAACCTAATACGCATATTTTATTATTGCGGTTTTTAAGTGTACTTTTACGGAGGTAATTCTTAAATTATAAAACTGTGAAAATGAGGTTTATCTCAAAAAAGTTTTGCTGCTGTGTCAATTATTAAGGCTTGCCTATTGAGTGCGTTAAATATAATAACACCTTATAAGTGTGTTTATTTGCGCGATACCCGCGCCGTTAGCGTAGGTTTCGAGAGTGATACTTGATAGTCAAATCAGGAATAAGAGGGGCGAAATATGACACCTGAAATAACAAACCAAAATGCATCAACTCATAAAAACATGAGTGCAAACTCAACTCAATATTACATTGTTGATATGCTTGAAGAACTTATGTTGATGGCGCAAGGCAATAAGTTGAGCCATATTGCTAATGGTTTAGATGATTTGCTGGAACCCTACAGGAGCTAAAGCTTTAAAAATTTAACCCAACCCTGCCGTCGACTTCGACAAGGATTTCCGCGTTGAGTTCCATTTCCAGTAATGCGGCATTGACAATGGCCGCTGTTAAACCACTGGCACGTATGATGTCATCGCGCGGGGCGGGCGTAGCTGATAGCAATGCGCGCAGAGTTGGTCCTGCCTTTTCTATGTCTTTTTGCGCAGCCTCATAGTCAAATGGAGCGGCTTGATACCCGTCGCCTGTTTCCATCATCATTGGAGCGCGAATGTTTTCTAAAACATTGATAACGTCTTGGGCGTTTTCAATCAAAGCTGCGCCTTGCTGTATCAGGCGATTGCAGCCCTTTGTGCGCGGATCAAGCGGGGAGCCAGGCGCGGCCATAACTTCGCGGTTTTGCTCTAGGGCATAACGAGCGGTGATTAATGTGCCAGAACGCTCTGCGGCTTCGATAACAACCACTCCAGTACATAGGCCTGATATGATACGGTTGCGACGAGGGAAATCTCGAGCCGTTGCGCGGTAACCCAGCGGGCTTTCACTCACCAAAACGCCTTGGCGTTGAATGGATTCGTAAAGTTCGCTATTTTGGCGCGGGTATATATGGTCAACCCCGCCGCCAAGGACAGCCGCCGTTCCCGTCTCTATGCTTGCGTGATGGGCGGAGGCGTCTATGCCACGCGCAAGGCCAGAGACTATAATGTATCCCGCTTGGCCAAGGTCATGTGCCATGCTTGCGGCAAATTTTAAGCCTAAGGCAGAACTGTTTCTAGAGCCGATAATCGCGACGCATTTTTTGTGTAATAATGCATCATGTCCCCATGTAGATATAAGCGGCGGGGGCGGGTTTATAGCGCGTAAATATTTTGGAAAGTCAGGTTCGCAAGCGGCGGTAATTTTCACCCCAAGACTATCGCTCGCCTCCATTTCCGCTTCGACATTTTCAAGGATTGGCGCTGTGATTGTTTTTTTGCGTATCAAGCTCGGTAGGGCGTCTAAGGCATGTGCGGCGCTGCCGTAACGTTCAAGCAGGTCGCGAAAGGCAACAGGCCCGACATTTTGTGTTCGTGATAGCCGCAGCCAATCACGGCGTTCACGATAGGTGAGCTCTTGGATTTTCATGGTGTGTCAGATGTCTGAGTTTCAGATGCTTTGGCTTTAGATCCGCCAATCTTAGATTCTTCGCCTTTTATTAAACGTCCAATGTTCTCGCGGTGGCGCATAAATATGAGCAAGGCCATAAAGGCTGACATAAAGGCTGCATTTTGATATCCGAGCAATAGTGCCGCTATTGGTGCAAGGCCAGCGGCCCATAAGGCAGCAAGAGAGGAATAACGTGTTACAAATGCTATGATTAGCCAAGTTATCGCTGCGATTAAACCGACAGGCCAGACGAGGGCGAGCAGCGCCCCGAAAAAAGTCGCGACCCCTTTGCCGCCTTTAAACTTAAGCCAGACAGGAAAGCAATGCCCTAAAAACGCGCTGGCTGCCGCGATAAATGCGTAAGGGGCACCGATGAAATGTCCGACAATCAAACCTGCTATGCCCGCTTTGCCTGCGTCCAGTAATAAGGTGAGGGCGGCGATGTCTTTTCGGCCTGTGCGTAAGACATTTGTCGCGCCAATATTGCCAGAGCCTATATCGCGGATATCGCCCTGCCCAAAAGCCTTGGCGAGCAGCAAGCCAAATGGAATGGATCCTAAAAGATACCCTATGACCAGCGAAATAAAAATTGACGAAATATCCATATTTATTTCGTGCATTATACGCGCCGTGCTGTCAAAGAAAATTGGAGATTTTTGATGACAAGGCGATGAACGGCGAGGCGGGTCATACGGCCTTATAGATCGCTTCGTAAAAGGTAGGTGATGAAAGTTTTAATCATAGGCGGCGGGATAGGCGGATTGACGGCTGCTTTGTGCGCTCATCATCAGGGCCATGAGGTCAGTCTGTTTGAAAAAACAGATGAGTTTAAAGATGTTGGGGCAGGTATCCAAATTCCGCCTAATGCTATGAAGGTTTTAGGGGCTCTTGGATTGGATAAAATGGCCGCGCAAAATGCGTTTGAGCCTGTGTCTATAGAGGCCCGTATGGGGAAATCTGGACGTTCCATCTTCACGATTCCTTTGGGCAATCAGGCTATAAAAAGATGGAACGCACCTTATCTGCATATTCACAGAGCGGATTATATTGATGTTTTGCAAACAGCCCTCAGAGAGTGTGCGGCAAATGCAGTGCATCACAATGCAAATGCCGTATCTTATCATCAAGACGCAGGTAGCATTACCTTGAACTTGTCCGATGGTCGCAGTTTTACGGGAGACGTTTTAATTGGAGCTGATGGAATAAAATCCGTTATGCGAGAACAAATGTTTGGCCGTGAAAATCCTATTTTTACCGGTAATATTGCATGGCGCATGACGATGCCGGTATCGGAATTAGGAGAGTATGCTCCAAACCCAACGGCCTGTGTGTGGATGGGAGAGGGCCGGCACGGTGTCACATATAGATTGCGCGGCGGGAAGCTGGCCAATTTTGTCGGCGTTGTTGAGCAAGGCGAATGGCGCCAAGACGCGGATATGCCTGACAGTTGGAGTGCCCTAGGTCACCGCGAAGAGGCGTTAGAGGACTTTAAAGACTGGCATCCTGTTATAACAAAAATCATTCAATCTGCTGCAACTGATAGGCTTTATCGTTGGGCGTTATATGACCGAATGCCTCTGAAAAGCTGGATTGATGGTCGGGCTGTTTTGCTTGGCGATGCAGCTCATCCAATGCTGCCATTTTTAGCCCAGGGCGCGGCGATGGCGGTAGAAGATAGCTGGGTTTTAGCGCAAGAAATTTCACGAGATAATCGGCCCGTTCATCAATCTTTGAAAGCTTATCAAGATAACCGCTTAGATAGGTGCAACAAAGTACAAGCCGCCTCGCGTGCGAATATGACAACCTTTCACCAAAGAACACGTGGCAGGCAACTCCTGACTTACGGCCCAATGTGGTTGGCAGGACATATTGCGCCGGCCATTGTGCATAAACGCATGGATTGGCTTTACGGCCATGATGTGACGCATTGCCCGTGAGGTCAAAGTCAAGATGTGAGAGCTGCAAGCTTGGCGCCTATCAACGGTGGTGATGTTGATAGGTCTCGCCAAATGCAATAAGACTATGGAGGTACCACCCGGAATCGAACCGGGGTACACGGATTTGCAATCCGGTGCGTCACCACTCCGCCATGGTACCTCATAGCGAAGCTGTCTATAGGGGGGCAAATCGTTATACGCAATCATGAAAATGGCTAATTTTTTGCAAAATTTACGAATGCTAGGAGGGAGGCCACGCTTTTGTATGTGACATATGCGCAATCCCCCATTGCGCCTAGATGCATATGCGGGTTATAGCGCGGTGAATATACCACTACTGCCTTATTCTATGAAGGTCTTAAATTTATGTTTGATGTCTCTGCTGCTCGCGCTCATATGGTTGAAAGCCAAATTCGTACAAGTGATGTGACGGATCTACCGTTGCTGGCGGCGTTTCGCTCTGTGGCCCGAGAAAAATTTGTCCCAAAGTCGCAAATGGCCCTGGCTTATGGTGATGCTCACATCAAGTTAGAAGATAACAGGGTCATGCTGCGTCCGCGAGATTTTGCAAAAATGGTTCAAGCGGTTGATATACAGCCAAATGAAATTGTTTTAGATGTTGCCTGCTCGCGAGGCTATTCTACGGCTATCTTAGCCCAGCTGGCCGATACGGTTGTTGGGCTTGAAACACATGATGACTGTGTGAACCGCGCAACGAACTTATTAGTCGCCGCAGATGTGACAAATGCAGCGATCGTAAAAGGTGAGCTTAAATCAGGGGCCTCGGAGCATGGTCCGTTTGATGTCATCTTTATTAATGGCGCGGTTAGCGCAGTGCCAAAAACATGGCTTGGACAATTGGCTAATAATGGACGGTTGATTTGTATTGTACAAAATGGACCGATTGGACACGTCACGATTTTTCAAAAAACAGGTGACGTTGTTGGTGAACGAATCGTTTTTGATGCAAGCGCGCCTCACTTGGTTGGATTTGAAGCGCAAGCGGAGTTTGTTCTTTAAAAAGTAAAAATATGGTGCGTAAGACAAACAGTTATAGGGAGACATCCCAATATCGCCGTGCCAAGCTTACATGTGGCCCTTTTATCTTAGCGGCGATGCTGTCGGTAGTGCCAATGAATGTCGCCGCGCAGGATGTTTCTGGAGAGGATGTTTCTGGGCAAGACGTTTCTGGACAGGACATTTCTAGGACTTCGATTAAAACTCAGCCTAATTTTCGGTCTGAAACGCTGCGAGATACACTGATTTCAACGTATAATAAAAACCCGCGTTTGCAAGCTGAGCGCGCAAGGCTTCGCGAAGTTGATGAGACATATATACAAGCTCGCGCCCAAGGCCGTTTGACAAGTCAAATTGATGGTGAGTTTCGCCGTGAACTTATCCGAACGCCGAATGTCACGGGCGGGGCGGATAACCCTGCGGCTATTTTATTGGGCGGGGGCACGATTGACGGCGCGCCATATCAAGCCCAATTATCGGTTATACAGCCTATTTATCAAGGCGGACGTATCAGAGCGCTTAAGCAACAAGCGAAGTCTGATATTTTAGCTGCGCGTGAGAACCTGCGCGGCACTGAAAACACTATTTTTCTAGAAGCGGCAAATGCTTATGTCGATGTTTTGCGTGACGAAGAAGTTGCAAAAATTCGTCGTAATAACGTCCGCGTTTTAACACGCCAATTAGAGGCTGCTAAAACTCGCTTTGAGGGCGGGGCGGCCACCCTAACCGATACGGCGCAATCTGAAGGTCGTTTGGCGCAGTCAGAATTAGGTCTGGCGCAGGCTGACGCGCAGCTTCAAATTAGCCGCGCTAATTACAGCCGTGTTGTTGGCCGCATTCCTGTTGGGTTGGGACCCGCTCCGCAATTTAAACGCCCTGTGGATTTAACAATGGCGACAAAGCTAGCGCTTGAAAATAATCCGCAAATTATTGCAGCATATTTTAATGAAGAGGCTGCTCGCGCTGGGATTGATGTTGCCAAATCAGCGGGGCGTATTAACGTATCTCTGAACGGGACTGTTGGCGGAAACCGTAATCAGACCATCGGTGTTCCGCGTGCAGACCAAGCGTCGTTGGCTGCGCAAATTACCGTACCGATATTTTCGGGCGGGCTTAATAAATCCCGTATTCGTCAAGCCAAACATGCCAAAGCGCGTCTGGCGTTTGAAACGCGCGATATGCAATGGGAAATTGAACGCAATGTTGCGCAAGTCTGGGCGCAATTAGACGCTGCGAATGTTGCTGTTGAGGCTTCATTGCGCCAAGAGGCCTCTGCCAGTGTAGCGTTTAAGGGTGTTGAACTCGAGCAAAGTGTTGGGACGCGGACGCAACTTGATGTTCTTGATGCCGAACAAGAAGTGCTAGACGCGAAATTGGCTGTCGTGAATGCGCAGCGAGATTTGAATGCAGCGAATTTCCAACTCATGGCGGTAATGGGCGTGTTTGATAGTCAAGGTTTGGGACTGGCGGTTGATAATTATGACCCATCCGAGAATTTCGAAGGCGTCTCATATAAAGGACTTAAGGCTTTTACAAATACCGTAACTCCTGATGTCGTTGAGGCCGCAGGCGGAGAAACGACGAGAGTTTTACGTCAAGGTGTTCGTGCAACGCAAACGGGACTGTTGACGGGCCTTGAGACTGTTACTGGAAAAACGTCTACAGAGAAAACCTCTATAGATGAGGGCGTTTCAACAATTGATGTTAATGACATTGATACCGAACCCGTACAGCCTGCTTCCTCGCCGCCACAACAGATTGCGGATTAGCTTCGATTTTGAAATATTAGGGGCATTTTGATAAGGGTATTTAAAGAAATATGCCTCATTCTAAGCTCTTATCGAATTCTCGTGTGGATTGAATAGCTTGATGACTAGACAAGTCCTGAGTGTTGTTTTAACAATAAAGCCATGATTTGAATCGGTGAGAGCTATGTGGCCGAGGGGGAAAACATGTCTGAGCAGACACCAGAGGCGGCTATGGACGCATCAGAGCCCAGTATGGAAGATATTTTAGCTTCGATTCGCAAGATTATTGCGGATGATGATGCTCCTGTTGATGTTCCAAGCGATTCAGTTGAAATCGATAACTCAATGGACGATTTTGGCAATGTGAATGATCTTGTATCTGCTCAAGAGACACAACTTGTTGAAGATATCCCAGCCGTAGAAGGCTTATCAGCTGTTCAGGATATAGGCGTTGAGAATTCAGATTTGCAATTAGAGGCGCATGACGACGCGTCTTATGAAATGCAAGATGCTGTGACGAATACGATCGATCTAGAGATTCCAGATGCTGAACCTCTGGTGTCTGAGGTTCTCCCTGATGATATTCCTCTTGAGACTGATATTATCGTTGATTTAGATGACACTGAGAACCTTGCCTTAGAATCTAATGTTATGGATGAGCTTTTGGCAGATTCCACATTATCTCAAGAGACAACTATTGAGTTAGGAGAGGATAGTGATCTGGCACTGGACACAAACCTTACGGGCGAGGCAGACACTGTGCTTGAGGCAGCTGTAACTGATATAGCGTCAATAGAGGCTTCCGAGCCATATGATGTTCTTGAAGAATTTGATCTAGAAGCTGATCTAGGTGATGTTGTAGATATTGAAATACCTATGCCTGATCCAAATGAAACAGATTTGCAGGGCAGTAGTGACAGTGAACTTATTACACGTTTAGGCCTTGGCGGCTTAGGCGCTATGGCTGGCGGAGCAGTCGCGGCTGGGGCTACTGCATTTGTGGGAGAACAAGATGAGCCAATAGGGGAGGCTGAAGGGACGGAACTCTTGGGTGACGTCGAACTTACAGTAGAGCCAGAACTCCTCAGCAGCCCAGCTATAAATACTGATCTGGATTCTGTAGAAATTACGTCAATAGACGTTGATCAAGTAAATGATGATAGCCTTGATCTTAATGTGATGTTTGACGATGGTGAAGAGCTACAAGAGCTTGGAATCACGTCCCTTGAAGCTGCTCCTCTCGAACGTGTTGCTTTTGAGGATATTGTTCCTAATGAGCCACTATTTGATCTCCCGAGCGATATAGGTGCGATTTCAAAAGACGATGTATCAGATGGCGAATTAAATGCATTGTTGGCAGATATGGACGAAGAGCCACAGAGCTTTGAGCGCCTTATTCCTGAAGGGAATGATAGTGTTGAAGGCCAAGAGGCAGTATCCGAAGAAGACGTGGACTTACTGTTAGTAAAG
Organism: Litorimonas sp.; assembly: GCA_039962885.1. Classification (GTDB taxonomy): domain Bacteria; phylum Pseudomonadota; class Alphaproteobacteria; order Caulobacterales; family Maricaulaceae; genus Litorimonas. Next base: position 27,079 of record JBDVGI010000177.1, read on the forward strand.
TCATTGATGGCGGACCTGACTGATTACGATGCAGATGTTGATGTGGCCGATGTTGAGGCTGATACGGCAGAGGTGAGTAGTGATAAGGCTACCATTGAAGCGGTAGCCCCAATAGAGCTAGAGGAATTAACTCAACAGGACGTATTGATTCATCAAGTCGATTTGCAATCTGACACGGCTGTAACGGAGCTATCAAGTGACATAAGTGATATATCTGACGAGTCAAATTTGAGCGATATCCCGAGCGATGTGGATATGGATGACGATGCGATTCTTGATGAAATTCTGAGTTTGGCCTTAGAAGATGAAATGGAATCGACATCCGGTCTTGATGCTATACGGGCCGAAGATATTGCGGAACTAGAACTCGAAAACCATGTTGAGAATGAAAAGCTAAACGCATTGCTTCCTGATTCATTCGAGGACAACCTTGATCTATCTGATAGTGATGATGGCAATATGAGTCTGGCGAGTATTGCCGCTGCGGCGCAAGCTGATGCGAATGCGGCTGATAGTCAATTTGATATTAAAAATATAGGACTGGATGCGATTTTAGCAGGTGTTGGCGCTACGGCTGTTGCGGGTGGCGCGATTTTGACGAAGCAAGCTGATGATGAGGATGATCTAGACCTCGTGTCATTTGATCCTGATGAACTGGATGTAGAGCAATCCGAACGAGATGATGTTGAGCGCATATTATCGCGCTTGTTGGATAGCGATACCACTACAGATACAGAAAATTTAACTGGAGATATTTCAGAAGAAACACGTTTTGATGCCGAAGATTTTGCTACAGATGCCACAACTCAGGATGTTGAAGAAATATTAACCCCAGATGTGACACAAAACGCGACAGAACAGGCGACAAATACGTCCGAATCGCTTAATAGAATAGAGACTATACAGGAGATCACTGATATGCCGAGAGCAGCAGCGAAGAATACAGATATCATAATGGATGATGTAACAGAAACGGCAGCCGCCAGCGTGTTCGCTGAGCTGAACCAAGTTGTCGAAGAAAAAGCGATAGTTGCAGAACGCGGCGACCGCGTTGGTGATCTGGTTATGGAAGCTCTGCGCCCTATGCTTAAAGATTGGCTTGATGCAAATCTTAAAGGCATTGTAGAGCGCGCTGTGACCAAAGAGGTTAAGCGAATTAGCTCTGGGAAGTAACGACTTTCCCGCTGAGATAATACCGATTAATTTGTCTCTTTAAATTTCGCGCCCAAAGCGTTAGACATAGACTGAATAACCCCGCCCTTGACGATAAAAGGGGGCGGGTATTTTTGTTTAAACTTGCTCCATTGTAAGCCTGCCCCATAGTAAGGATGCCACATGCTGGAAAAATCTTTCAATCCTGCCGAAGCTGAAAAACGACTCTATGAGGCTTGGGAATCATCAGGCGTGTTTAAACCGCGCGCGGCTAAACCGACTGATACAAAGGCGGATAATTACTCCATCGTCATTCCGCCGCCCAATGTTACAGGCAGCCTGCATATGGGCCATGCGCTCAATAATACGCTGCAAGATATTTTGGTGCGCTTTAATCGCATGCGCGGCAAGGCGGTTTTATGGCAACCGGGCACAGATCATGCGGGTATCGCTACGCAAATGGTGGTTGAGCGCAAAATGGCGGCAGAGGGCGGCCCGCAGCGCAAGGATATGTCGCGCGAAGATTTTGAGGCGCGCGTTTGGGAATGGAAAGCCGAAAGCGGCGGAAACATCACACAGCAGCTTCGCCGCCTAGGTGCGAGCTGTGATTGGTCACGCGAAAAGTTCACATTAGGAGACCCGACTAACCCTGATGATAAAATGGTTGAAGCCGTCACCAAGGTCTTCGTTGAAATGTACGAACAAGGTCTGATTTACCGCGATAAACGCCTTGTGAATTGGGATCCGAAATTTCAAACAGCGATTTCTGACCTCGAAGTTGAGACGAAAACGGTGGACGGTCATTACTGGCATTTACGTTACCCGCTCGCGGACGGTGTCACTTACGAACATCCTATCACAGACGAAGACGGCAAGGTGACAGGCCACGAGACGCGCGGTTATATCGTCGTTGCGACCTCTCGTCCTGAAACGATGCTTGGCGATACGGGCGTGGCGGTGCATCCTGATGATGAGCGCTATGCGGGACTTGTCGGTAAAGAGGTTATCTTGCCGATTGTGAACCGCCGCATCCCGATTATTTCTGATGATTACGCTGATCCTGAAAAGGGGTCTGGCGCTGTGAAAATCACGCCTGCCCATGATTTTAATGACTATGACGTTGGCAAACGGGCAGGGCATACGCCGATTAACCTGCTTGACGAATCCGCGCATGTATTGGCGCTGGAGATTATTCCCGAAGAGTATCATGGCAAGTCCGTCAAAGAGGCCCGTAAGATGGTTGTCGCAGCCTTTGACGCAGCAGGCCTATTGCAAGAGACTGAAGATTTGAAAATCGAGCAACCTGTTGGTGACCGTTCGGGCGTGGTGATTGAACCGATGCTCACCGATCAATGGTTTGTTGATGCCAAGACACTCGCGGTTGATGCGATTGAAGCGGTGGATAACGGCAAGACTAAATTCGTCCCTGCCAATTGGAAAAAAACCTATGATAATTGGATGCACGACATTCAGCCGTGGTGCATCTCTCGCCAGCTCTGGTGGGGCCATCAAGTTCCAGTTTGGTATGGGCCCAAAAAAATAGGCTCAGAATCGAAAATGTTGCCAGCTTTAAATAACTCTATGATGTTTTGTTGTCATTCTGAAGACGAGTTGAAAGAAGCCGCCGCGCAATACTACTCTGAACTTACAGATCGTATTGTGAAAATAGAAATTTACACTCTGGATAAACTTAATAAAAAAATAGTTGGGCATGAAGCTGGTGGTGCAGACCGTGACGCCGCATTCCCTATGTATGAATTTTCTGGTGATGAATTAATTATATCTCTCTACCGCGACCCAGACGTCCTAGACACATGGTTCTCATCTGGCCTTTGGCCATTCTCGACGCTCGGTTGGCCTGAAAATACTGAGGAGCTTGAGCGCTTCTACCCTGGGTCTGTACTTGTCACCGCCTTTGATATTATCTTTTTCTGGGTGGCGCGGATGATGATGCAAGGCATTCATTTCATGGGCGAAGTACCGTTTAAGGATGTCTATATTCACGCGCTCGTCTTGGATGAGAAGGGGCAGAAAATGTCCAAATCCAAAGGCAATGTCGTCAACCCGCTTGAATTAATTGATACATATGGCGCGGATGCGCTGCGCTTTACTATGGCGGCTATGGCGGCGCAGGGACGTAACGTCAGGTTATCGACGCAACGTATTGAAGGATATAGAAACTTTGGGACTAAGTTGTGGAACGCTGCACGTTTCGCAGAGATGAATGGCTGTGTGTCGCAGGCGGATTTTGACCCAAGTTCTTGCACGCAATCTGTCAATCAGTGGATTGTTTCCGAAGCCGTGACGACAGTGAAGGATGTAACGAAATTCATCGAAGATTACCGTTTTGATGCCGCTGCTGATGCAGCTTATAAATTTGCATGGGGGACTTATTGCGATTGGTATTTGGAATTAATCAAGCCTATCATGGGCGGCGAGGACGGCGCAGCGAAAACCGAAACGCAAGCCGCAACAGCTTGGGCGCTCGATCAAATTTTGAAACTCTTGCATCCATTCATGCCGTTTATCACCGAAGAGCTTTGGGCCAATACCGCGCCCTCGCGCGATAGCAAGCTCATCATCACCGCATGGCCAGACCTTGGCGATGAACTTATCAACGTCGATGCTGCCGATGATATAAATTGGCTCGTGCGCTTGATTTCCGCGATACGCTCTGTGCGTTCGGAAATGAATGTCCCGCCAAGTAAGAAAGCGCCGCTGCTTATGCTCGCGGACGCGCTCGACCCGCGCTTGTCTAAATTTGCTGATAACCTTGAACGTATGGCCCGCGTTGACGGCGTTGAAGCCGCAAGCGAAGCCCCTAAAGGCGCTTTACAAACGGTTGTTGACGGGGTTGGTTTTGCTATCCCGCTCGAAGGCTTGATTGATATGGACGCGGAGAAAGCCCGCCTGTCCAAAGAAATTGCTAAGGTAAACGCAGAGATCGAGAAAATCGACAAGAAGCTCGGCAACGAAGCCTTTATGGCCAAAGCGCCTGAAAAAGTCGTGTCCTTGCAAAATGAGCGCCGCGCAGCGTTTAGCGCAGAGCTTGAACAACTTAGTGAGGCGTTAGCGAATTTAGCTTAAAACCCTAACTTTGAACTCTCTGGCTTGCTCATAAAGTATAAACTCATTTGCGTTAGGTTGGCGTAGACGGAGGACTTTATGCAAGCCAATTGTAAGACAATTAGCGAAGAAATTTTTGCAATTCGGCGTCTTGCTTATGGGGTTTTGGATTGGAAATATCATAGTCCTGGCGTTATGCCGCCTGCATTAATGGCCTTGCGTGGATATGGCCTGCTTCGTTCTCATTCTGGTCGCCTAATGAGTCATGGATCAGTCTGCGGCATAGGGTATGGGCAACAGGCATTTACTCTTTCAGATGTCACTGCGCCGCCGGTTAAGGATGTAACCTATGCAGGCTTTGGCGGCGTTGTCTTATCCCTTGACCCTTGCAAGGGTGGTCGGGACAAGGGCGGGCGGGCGTCTGATTTTCACAGCCGAACCATTATTTGCCGTGACCGTAAGTTCTTGAATCCAAAATCTATAGAAGGTTTAAAAAGAGTCGGGCTGGTTGATCGTGAATTTGAGAATCGATTTGAAGTATATGGGAGCGATCAAACCGAAGCCAGAGCGCGCATTACACCAGATTTCATGGAAAGGCTCATGCAGTTTGATGATGATTATTTGGGACGTAACATTCAATGTGGCTTTGTTGGAGGTAAGCTACATATTTGCCTTGAAATAGACGATCGTTTTGATTTCAACCGTATGCATCTTGTTGATAATTACACGGCGTTAAGCGCGATTGTTTTACACGAATTGGCTGCTGTATTTACAGTATTAGAACTGGGTCAACGCTTGCAAAATACTATTGGCGTGCAGACTGATGAGACAATGGACGCGCAACGCGGGGTATATTACGCAAGCCAGCTTCAAACGATTACAGCGGCGTTAGAAACTCCACCAGAGAATTGGCGACATGTGTCAAAAACAGGTTCAAATGAGCGATATCCGAATTTCTTATTTGATGGATATTTAGGGCAAATGATTAAACCAGTTTTTATGCCGCTCAGTCAGTCATGGGATAAACCTAAGTCCTAAAATTCAAATTTCCCCTAAAACTCAAATTCCCCAATGACTGGGACGTGATCCGATGGCTTCACGCCGTCGCGAACGACTTTGTCGATCTTTATGCCGCGCGCTTTGTCTATGGCTTGAGCAGAGCAAAGCAGGTGGTCGATGCGGATGCCGTTATTATTTTGCCAAGCCCCCGCTTGATAGTCCCAAAATGTATATTGCTCATCGCGTCCGTCAAAATGGTCAAACAGATCATAAAGCCCCATGAACTTTAGGGCGTTCCACTCTGCATGAGTTTCAGGCCGGAAAGCCGCATCGCCGCGCCAGCCTTCGGGATTATGCGTATCACCGTCTCGCGGAATGACATTGTAATCACCGAGCAGGACAAGGTTTTCCTCATAGGTCAATAGGGTTTTTGCATGCTCGCGCAGCCGAGCTATCCATGCGAGCTTATAGAGATATTTCTCGCTATCGCCGTTTTCGCCGACGGGATTGCCGTTGGGAAGGTAGATTGAGGCCACGCGCACCGCGCCGCTATCGGTGCTGACAACGGCTTCTATGTAACGGGCTTGCTCGTCATTATCGTCGCCAGGCAAGCGCGTATTGACCTCATCAAAAGGCAGTTTGGACAGAATTGCTACGCCGTTATAGCTTTTTTGTCCATGCACAGCGACATTATAACCAAGCGCCTCGATTTCCATATAGGGGAAACCTTCATCAACGGTTTTGATCTCTTGCAGGCACACAATATCGGGTTTGGCCGCCTCAAGCCACGCGGTCAGTGCGTGCATCCGGGCTTTGACGGAGTTGATGTTCCATGTAGCTATTTTCATCTTGGCTTGCTCGGGCAGGGCAGGGTTAAAGTCAAGAGCGGGGCTAAAAACTCCCGTGGATGAATGGGAGTGGATAAATGTCTGGGGATGAATGGGCGTGTCTGCAAAGCTCCAATATTATAGCTTTCTTAACCCTAATTATTAGCGCAGCCTTAGCCCCTTTCTGGTACATAAATTGCTAGTTAAACAAAATTATGCCGTAATTGTCCTATAATGGGTCTATGGATATGGGAATGAGTAGGGAGAGACTATGTCAGTATTTTCAATGAAAGCACGGGCCTTGCCAGTTATCGCAGCAGGCGCAGCTTTAGCACTATCTGCTTGCGCATCAAATGGCGCGAATAATTTCAATAATGGTTTTGGCGTGAATGGTTTTGACGTGAATGGTTTTAATAGTGGTGCATATAATGTACAAAATGTGAAACCACCGAAATTACCTAAAACACGCTATGGTGGACAATATTTCGTTGATGAGAGCAATAATTGCTGTCAGCCTGTGACGTGTTGCCAGCCGGTCCCTGTACAGCGGCCTGTCATTGAAGTGCAAAACATCGTTGAAGTTCCTGCACCAGAGCCAGAGCCTATTATTGAATATGTTTATGAGCAGCCAGTTTACGAAACGCCGCCGCCTGCACCTGTTTATGTGCCAGAGCCTGCGCCCGTTTATGAGCCTGCGCCTGCGTACGAGCCTGCGCCTGTTTACACACCGCCGCCCGTGCAAAGCTGTCCTGAAGGACAAATTCCAGCCTATGGCGGGCAGGGGTGCATTCCGATAGTGCCGTTGCGCAAATAGACTAATCTAAGTTTTAAGAAAAAGCGGCCCTGAGCGGCCGTTTTTTTTTGTTGTTGACTCATCAATAAATGTTGCATACATACAACAATATGATTTATAACCGTATTAAAATGTTGAGAATTGAAAAGGGCTTGTCCCGCAAGGAACTTGCCGATGCTGTGGAGGTGAACTTCCAAACTATCGGCTATCTGGAACGCGGAGATTATAATGCGTCACTTGAGTTAGCTTTTAAGCTCGCAGAGTTTTTCGAAGTCCCGCTCGATATGGCATTTTCACCAAGACCGTTCAAAACATTAGCAGAACAATTAGCCGCGATAAAAGCGGCGGAGTAGGAGAAAACTATGTTTGAGGCGATCTACCAAAAAACAAAAATCACGGAACATACTTTGAGGCCTGCTGCCATTTTACGTTTGCGCGTCTTCGCAACACTGCTTGTTATCCTGACGCCAATATTTACGACGTTAAAATTCACGCAAATGCTAGACGTGCTTGGAGGAGGCTTTGAGCTTACGATTACAGTCCTGTTCATGGCCTGCTTGATACCTTTGGCTTTTAGCCGTTTAGCGAATATGATGATTTTTACAGATAAAAGACTCGATGAGTGGGAAATTCGAGTGAAAAAACAAGCCGAAGCTTTCGCCTTTCGCTGGCTAATATTTGGTTTGATGGGGGCGGCTTTTGTTTTTGGTTTATTACTGGATGCCGAATGGTTAAACCAACGCCGATTTAGTTATCACGAAGTACTATATGTGCCTGCAACCCTTCTTTTTTGGGCGACGACCTTACCCGCGCTTTATGCGTCGTGGACACAGAAACCTTTAGAGCTAGGCGAAGAGGTAGACAGCCTTTCAGAGGTTATTGTCTGAGGGCTTCAAGAGTTTTGTTATCTAAACTTTGAAACAGACTAACCCTTGCATTTTTTGACGGACCACCGCATATCGCGCTCTTGAAATATTTCTAAATTCAGGAGTGTCCCGTGGCCCGTCAATTTTGCTACCATATGCAAGGTCTAACCAAGAAATTTGGCAATAAGACCATTCTTGATAACATTCATCTGTCTTTCTACCCTGATGCCAAAATTGGCCTTATCGGTGTCAACGGCGCGGGTAAGTCAACTTTGATGAAAGTCATGGCGGGCGTGGATACAGAGGTGACGGGCGAGCATTGGGCCGCTGAAGGCACGCGCGTTGGTTATCTACCGCAAGAACCGCGTCTGAATAATGACAAAGATGTCTGGGGTAATGTCATTGAGGGATGTGAAGATAAGCAAATTTTTGACCGCTACAATGAAGTCGCGATGAAAATGGCGGAAGATTATTCCGATGAAATCATGGAAGAAATGACCAAGCTTCAAGACGAAGTTGATGGTCGTGATGCGTGGGACATAGACAGCAAGATTGAAATGGCGATGCAAGCTCTGCGGTGTCCGCCCAAAGATAGTCCCGTTAATAACCTATCAGGCGGTGAAGCGCGGCGTGTGGCTTTGTGTCAGCTTCTCCTGTCAAAACCTGATCTTTTATTGCTTGATGAACCGACCAACCATTTGGACGCGGAAACGGTCAATTGGCTAGAAAATTACCTAATTAAATATTCAGGCGCGATTATCTTGATTACCCATGATCGCTACTTCCTCGATAACATTACAAATTGGACTTTGGAAATTGATCGCGGACGTTCACATCCGCATGAGGGTAATTATTCGTCATGGCTGAGTGCGAAAGACAAACGCAATGAGCAAGAGGGCCGCGAGGGCGATAGTAAATCCAAAGCGCTTAAGCGGGAGCTGGAATGGATTCGCTCTAACCCCAAAGCTCGTCAGACGAAATCTAAAGCGCGGATTTCCGCTTATGAAAAGCTTCGGGATGAGGCCGCGAATGAAGTCGTCTCCCACGCTGATATTCGAATTCCTATGGGTGAACGGCTCGGCAATATTGTGGTGGAGGCCAATA
>JBDVGI010000178.1:0-4011 GCA_039962885.1 Litorimonas sp.
CCCTAATTGAGAATGTTCACCAAAACAGGGTCCCCTTTCTGTTTTGGTACATAAAATATCTCGTGAGTCCCCCCTTAACTCATCGCATGATATTCCAGCAGGATTGAAGCCCCCCTTACTTCAGTCCTGCTTTTTTTTTGAAGGATGGACTTTTTAAGATGTTTGCGTTTTAAGTTGCTGCATCTCATCCCGTAGCCGCGCAGCTTCTTCAAACTCAAGGTTCTCTGCCGCTTCAAACATGCGTTTTTCAAGGTCAGCTAGAGCCGCAATCATATTGCCACCAATATAGGGAGTTTGTTGCCCCTCAGCTGCTTCAAGTTCGGGAGAGCTATTTTGCTGATATTTTTTCTTGATCTGGCCGGTTGGGGTGTAACGATTGGCGTTATCTTTAATTTTTTCAGCCTTTTCACTATCCCCAACAATATCAGCAACGCCGCGCAAGACGGTTTGCGGCGTAATTCCATGCTTTTCATTATGTGCCATTTGTTGCGCGCGGCGGCGCTTCGTTTCATCCATAGCCCGTTGCATAGAGCCAGTGATTTTATCAGCATATAAAACAACGCGGGCTTCTGAATTTCTAGCGGCTCGTCCAATGGTTTGTACGAGCGCAGTTTCGCTGCGTAAGAATCCTTCTTTATCTGCGTCTAAAATTCCAACAAAAGCGCATTCTGGAATGTCCAAGCCTTCGCGTAGCAAGTTAATGCCAATTAAAACATCAAATTTGCCAAGGCGTAAATCACGGATAATTTCAATGCGTTCCAACGTGTCCACATCACTATGCATATAACGAACCCGAATGCCTTGATCGCTCATATACTCCGTTAAGTCTTCGGACATTTTTTTTGTCAAGGTTGTGACGAGTGAACGAAACCCTCGCGCGGCTACTCTTTGAACTTCGTCGATAACATCGTCAACTTGATTGCCGCCATCTTTGGAAACGGGCCGTATGTCCACGGGGGGATCAATCAACCCTGTTGGACGAATAACCTGTTCAACAAAAACCCCGCCTGTACGTTCCATTTCCCAATTGGCAGGCGTGGCGGAAACATGGATGGATTGGGGGCGCATAGCATCCCATTCTTCGAATTTTAACGGCCGGTTATCAATGCAGCTTGGCAAACGAAAACCATGATCGGATAGGGTGCTCTTACGGTTCAAATCACCTTTACTCATTGCGCCTATCTGCGGAATAGATACGTGGGATTCATCCATAAATAATAAAGCATCCTCAGGCAGATATTCAAATAAGGTCGGCGGCGGCTCTCCTGGCGCGCGGCCCGTCAAATAGCGTGAATAGTTTTCAATACCAGAGCAAAACCCTTGGGCTGCAATCATTTCCAGATCAAATTCTGTACGCTGCGCTATACGTTGGGCTTCGAGTAATTTTCCTTCGGACTCATAGCGCTTCAGCGTATGTTGCAGCTCCGCCTTTATACCTTTCACTGCAGCCTGCAGGGTTGGGCGCGGCGTGACATAATGCGAATTCGCATAAATGCGTACATTGCCTAGTTCATGTGAGCTTTTCCCAGTTAGCGGATCAAAGGCCGTTATGGTATCTATCTCATCGCCAAAGAAATCAAACCGCCATGCGGTATCATCATAGTGGGCGGGAAATAGCTCCACGCAGTCTCCGCGAACCCGGAAGGTTCCGCGCTGAAATGCGAGATCATTACGCGCATATTGCATCTCTACAAGTTGACCCATAAATGTGCGTTGATCTATATTTTGGCCTTTGATTAAATCTACCGTCATTGCTGTGTAGGTTTCCACAGACCCGATTCCATAAATGCAAGATACAGAGGCGACAATAATACAATCATCGCGCTCTAATATGGCGCGGGTTGCGGCATGACGCATACGGTCAATTTGCTCATTTACGCTGCTATCTTTTTCGATGAATGTATCTGTACGCGCGACATAGGCTTCGGGTTGGTAATAGTCATAGTAAGACACAAAATATTCGACGGCGTTGTCAGGGAAAAAACTTTTAAACTCGGAATAAAGCTGGGCTGCGAGCGTTTTGTTGGGGGCCATAATTAGAGCAGGCCGTTGAGTTTTTTCGATAATTTTGGCCATCGTAAAGGTCTTGCCTGATCCCGTAACACCTAAAAGCACTTGGTCGCGTTCTATGGAATTTAGGCCAGAGACGAGTTCTTTTATTGCATTGGGTTGATCGCCTTTAGGCTCAAATTCACTGACCAAGCGAAACCGTTTTCCGCCTTCAGATTTTTCAGGCCGTGCAGGTCTATGGGGTGTCCACAAAACGGGAGCATCTTTGACGTTGATCGGGTTGGGACTAGGCATAGGGCTAAGTTAAGGGACGGGATATTAAATTGCAATGACGTCTAATGCGTAAAGCGTTGCAAAATCGTATCAAGTTTACCCCAATCACCGAGTGGAATGAGGGCTTAAATTTAAGAGTTTATTTAATATATTTCTTGAAGCAATCTTTAAGGTGGGTGGTTTATCACAAATTATGAAAAGTGGGATATCATTAGAATTTGCGCGTCTTAAAGGCTTTGTTCTCCCGAGCTTGTGCCTTTTATCAACAATTATTTCAGTTCCTGCATGGGCCAGTGTTGTCGATAGACCATATCTTCGGGCAAATGCTATTGTCATTGTCTTTGGCGCGGATGGCTTTTCTGAAGAAGGCGGTCAAGGCGGAATTGTTGTGGACTTTCTACTTTTAGATTCGGCTTCGGGTACAGCGGCAACAGATTTGATCGCAGCTGATGGCGTAACAACTAATGTTAACACGCAACAATTCAACCCAATTCAAAACGGGGAAGACTCTGGAATCGAATTTGATATTGTTGATCCTACATTTGGTGGGAGTTTTAATAGTGTCGTTCCCAATCAAACACTGGATGCAGCTGATAGCTATACGGCCTTTGGTCTTGATGGGGATACAAATATAGAGTTGCTCAATAATGGTAATCGAGCCTCGCGGTTCTTCGTGGCATCGAATGCAGCTTTTGATGTGTATGGACAAGTTACAGATATGCAAACGAGTGGTGATTTTTCAGCTCTTGATTTGTCAAATATTCAATATCGTTTACGTGTGCAGCCTACTGGCGGCGGCGGACCTATCCGTTGGGGTGTCAACGCGCAAGATCCATCTGTTGGGGGTGGCGGCGTCGTCGTTGGCGGAACGGGGTCAGAAACTCTTCAAGCGTTAGATGGTCAGCCTGTCAAAGTTTTTGATGGAGGCCGTAGAACTGCCGCAAGAAATGGGTCCATTTTATCGCAATCAGTGGGCTTTCAATCGCGATATGGTCTGTTGCAACAGGGCAGTTTAATCTCTGCCTATGATTTCTCACAAGGTACAGGAACAATTTCTGCCGATGTGACCTATACGATTTTCACGCCATAAGCGCGCATGTCGCAATCTGCGCGCTTTATGCTAGGGTTATAAAAACTTAGCCATTTCTCTGGCAACATCGAGCATGCGGTTGGAAAAGCCCCATTCATTATCATACCACGATAATACACGGACCATATGCTCGCCCATACAGACAGTTTCTGCGGGTACAAAACTTGAGGAATGCGGGTCATGGTTCATATCGGAGGAGACAACTTTGTCTTGTACGATTTGCAAAACACCTTTCAGCGGGCCATCCGCCGCCTGAGCGAAAGCTGCATTGACGGCGTTTATGTCGACGGCTTTTTTGGTATTCACCACAAGGTCTACAATTGACACATTTGGCGTAGGGACACGAATGGCTTTGCCGTCTAACTTGCCAGCCAGCTCCGGCATAACAAGACTAATGGCTTTAGCAGCTCCCGTAGATGTGGGCACCATAGATAAGGCCGCCGCCCGTCCACGGTTGAAGTCTTTGGCGTTAATCGTGTCCAGTGTAGGTTGATTGCCTGTATAGGCATGCACGGTTGTCATGAAGCCCGTTTCAATTCCAAAATTTTCATTGAGAACTTTGGCAATAGGGGCAAGAGCATTTGTTGTGCATGACCCGTTAGAGACTATGATGTGGTCTTTGGTGAGTGTGTCGTGAT
>JBDVGI010000179.1:0-23117 GCA_039962885.1 Litorimonas sp.
CGGTCAAGCTGTAAAAAATGCACAAGAGGCTCTTGCGCGCAAGCTGTCTGAAACGGCGGCGCAGGGACGTTTGTTGGAAGGGTTGCAAGAGCTATTTGATCTGAGCGAAGTCCCGCAGCGTATTGAAGTTTATGACAATAGTCACATTCAAGGCACAAATGCGATTGGTGCCTTTATTGTGACAGGCCCCGAGGGATTACAAAAACGCGATTACCGTTCGTTCAACATTAAAGATGAAGATACAGAACCAGGTGATGATTATGCGATGATGCGCGAAGTGTTTCGGCGGCGTTTCTCGCGTCTTGTCAAAGATGATACGCTCGATTGGCCTGACGTGGTTTTAATTGATGGCGGGAAGGGACAACTATCCTCTGTCACGGAAACATTGGATGAACTTGGTGTTTTGGAACGTGTTACTTTGGTTGCCATTGCCAAAGGTCCAGACCGAAATGCGGGCCGTGAGACATTTTTTATGAACGATAGGGACCCGTTTACTCTACCGCCAAGAACATCCGTTTTGTATTTTCTACAGCGCTTACGGGATGAAGCCCATAGGTTTGCCATTGGAACTCATCGGGCGCGGCGCAAAAAAGAGATGAAAACAAACCCACTTGATGGTATTGCAGGGATAGGACCAAAGCGAAAACGAGAATTACTGGCACATTTCGGCTCTGCTAAGGGTGTTAAAAGTGCGGCGGTCGAGGAATTGGAGCGCGTAGAGGGTGTTAGTCAAAAGCTGGCACAGATGATTTATGACTACTTCCATGAATGAGACAGGCATGAATGATACTGCGGGAGAAAATGCTATCGGTGATATGCTTCCCGATGACATGCTCATTGAGGGCGGCATTGGCGGTGCCTTTGCTGATGGCTTGACACTTATTCGGATATTGCTCACGCCTATTATCATGGGGTTAATCATCAAGTTTTGGCCTATAACCTCTATGGCCGCTTTAGCCTCTGTTTTGTTTTTAATCGCAGCGCTGACAGATATTTTTGACGACTTTTTTGGCGGAACAGAGTTTTCTGTATTTCGGCGCTTTGGCTATCTTGATGATGTAGCCGATACGATTTTATGCGCAGGAACGCTCGCCGCGATGGTGTTCGTGACCCATAGTGCAGGCTTTCTAGCTTGGCCATTTGCTGTCCCTGCAGCTATTATTATTGCCAGAGAAATTATTGTTGGCTTGGTCAAAGGCAAAGCTTTAACGGTATATGGTTGGCCTGATAACTTTCTATCTAATGCAAAATCTGGTTGCATCATGCTGGGCGTGTGTATCTTGGTCGCGAGCCCGTGGTTAACGCAATGGTTTGATATTTTGCGTGCTAACGACAGTAATGTTGTTGAGGTATTTAACGAGGCCTCACCACTTATTTGGATTATCGGAGAAATTGTCTTGTGGATTGGGGCCATCTTTTCTGTTCTGAGTGCTATTAAAATTTTCAAAACACCGCTAGGCTTATCGCATGACGAATAACTCTCTTGCTGATGCACATGTAACCTCTCCGCAACATAAGTTTTACTGGTTGCCTAACGCGCTCACCATTGTTCGAATTGCGCTAATTCCTATTTTAATCGCGGGAATATTATCTTTGCATTTTGGGTGGAACACCCAATTTGGCGGAGCATGGGTTTTAGCGGGAGTGTATATCTTTGCTGTTGCGACAGATTTCTTTGATGGATTTTTAGCGCGGCGCTGGAATGTTGTTTCTGATTTTGGCCGAATGATTGACCCTATCGCCGATAAGCTCTTAGTCGCAGGCTGCCTGATTGCCTTTATGATAGCATCTCAAGGTGCATGGGTGTTTATGGTACCTGCTTTGGCGATTATTGGCCGAGATATTCTTGTGTCTGGCGCGCGTGAGCATGCGGCGTTAGCGGGACGAGTTATGCCGCCGACAAATCTTGCTAAGTGGAAAACGGCTTGCGAGATGTTAGCGATTGCAGCTTTGCTTGTCTGGGTTCTTGGAAAGGCTTACTTAGCTATTGATACAGCAATTCCAAGCATTTGGGGCGCGGCCAAAACGCTTGGGCTTGTGCTATTATGGCTAGCGGCGGTACTGTCTGTTTATACGGGCTCGCTCTATTTTCGCGCCGCCCTTAAGTCATAAATATTTAGGCCGTAAAACTACGGCTTAAATATCGTGATGCGGCCATTCACAGCATCGTCATAATCCTTGACCATAGCTTCGCAAACTTTGCCCGGTTTATAATGAATGCCGTCAATTTCGCGCACAGGCGTTACTTCTGCGGCTGTGCCGACAACAAAACATTCATCGAAATGCGCCATTTCTGAGGGCAAGATATCGCGTTTGAAGACTTTATAGCCGCGCGCCTGTGCGAGCTTAATCACGCTGTCATGCGTAATGCCTTCAAGTAGGATGTCATTTGTGGGTGTATGAAGTTCATCCCCTCTAACGAAGAAAATATGCGCGCCAGTGCATTCGGCTACGCGGCCACGATAATCAAACATGAGGGCGTCATCCCATCCCGTTGCGGCTGCTTTGTCCTTGGCAAGAGTACAGATCATATAAAGACCTGCGGCTTTGGACTTACACGGGCTTGTATCGGGCGCAGGACGTTTCCAATCGGAAATACACAAGCGTATGCCCGTCATTTTGTCGGAGAAATAAGCCCCCCAATGCCAACAGGCAACGGCCAAGTGGATCTTGTTATTTTTGGATGCAACGCCCATCATTTCAGAGCCGCGCCACGCTACAGGACGGATATAGGCATCTTTGAGGCCTGAATTGGCAAGCGTTTCATTACAGGCTTCGTCAATTTGTTCACTAGTATATGGAATTTCATAGCCCAGTAATTTGGCGGAATTTAGCAAACGTTTGGAGTGATCCGAGAGGCGAAAAATTTCGCCCCCATAGGCACGATTGCCTTCAAATACAGCAGAACCATAATGCAAAGAATGTGTTAGCAAATGCACTTGCGTATCACGCCATTCGAGAAACTCACCATCCATCCAGATTTGACCGTCACGGTCGTGATAGGCTTTTTCAATCATAATATGTCCATTCTATTGCGTTTTGACATTTCAGCGTTGCAGAAAATAAGCTTTTGCGAGTCATTCTAACATGCATTAGGGTAAGTCAAGCGCGACAATTGTTTCGAATTAGAATAATTTTCTTTTAAGGATATTGCAAATCTTATGACAGCAAATGCGACATTTTTAGATCGGCATAATACACATATCCTTGTTATTGATGATGATGATCGTATTCGGGGTTTATTACAACGGTTTTTAGGCAAGAATGGCTACCGTGTATCTGGCGCGGCGAATGCTGAGGATGCGCGGCAAAAAATGAACGGGTTGCGGTATGACTTGCTCATTGTCGATGTGATGATGCCAGGGGAGGACGGGCTTAGCCTCTCAAAATCCATCCGTGAATTTAATGATATACCGATTATATTACTCACGGCATTAGGGGATCCAGAGCACCGTATTGCGGGCCTGAAGACTGGCGCGGATGATTATTTGGCAAAACCGTTTGAGCCCGAAGAATTATTACTACGTATGGATGCTATCTTTCGCCGCACTGGCCGTAAACCCGTCAATGATACGGTTCGTTTTGGCGGATATGAATATGATATGGAGCGGCGAGTTTTACGAAAAAACGGTAAGCAAATTCGTTTGACGACGGGCGAGCAAACGCTGCTATCACTTATGGCTCAACAAGCGGGCGCAACGGTTTCGCGCTATGTATTATCTGAGAATATCAATGCCCAATCTGAACGCGCTGTTGATGTGCAAATGACACGCTTGCGGCGCAAACTTGAAAACAACCCAGCAGAGCCAGAGTTTTTACTCACCGTTCGGGGCGAAGGATATCGTTTGGTCTCGGATCTGAAATAGTGAACTTGCGGCGTTATATCCCTAAAAGCCTATTTGTGCGGGTTATCTTGATTATTATTCTTCCTGTGATCTTGATGCAAATCGCCGTGACCTATTTCTTTTTCAACGCACATTGGGCGCGAGTAACGGCCAATTTATCCGATAGTGTTGCAGCCAATATCGCAGTAGCTGTGGAGCTTTACGAGGCGGAACCGAGTGCGCAAAAGGCGCAAGCCTTGGATGAATTATTGCGTCCTGATATGCAATTATCCGTTGCTTTGCGAGAAGGAGATGCTCTGCCAACAGATAACAGAAACGCGTTTTTTTCGGCGTTGGATCAAACCTTGCGCCGCGCTTTGACGAATACAATGGATCAACCTTTTTGGTTTGATACAACTCGCTACCCCAATCACATTGACATTAGGGTGCAAGTTGACGAAGGCATATTACGTTTTATCGCAGCCCGAGAGCGCGTCTTTGCACCAACGGGGTTTGTGTTTATTTTCTGGCTCATGACCGCTACGATTTTATCCACGCTGATTTCTATTTTCTTTGTGCGTCGTCAAGCACGCCCAATTATGCAGCTCGCGGATGCTGCAGATGCATTTGGTAAAGGCCATGATATTTCTGGATTTAAGCCATCTGGCGCGTCCGAAGTTCGGATTGCGGGGCAGTCTTTTTTAAAAATGCACAGCCGTATTAAACGGCATTTGGAACAACGTACAATGATGCTGGCGGGAGTGTCTCATGACCTTAAAACGCCTCTTACTCGCCTTAAATTACAACTGGCTATGCAGGACGACGACGAGGATGTCATAGCAGCGCGCCATGATGTGAAAGAAATGGAAACCATGCTAAGCGGCTACTTAGATTTTGCGCGAGGTCTTGGACAAGAAAAACCAGAAGGCGTTGATTTAAAAGACCTCATTCAGGAAGTTGTTTCAAAATTAAAAGATGTGGAATTTGATTTTGACATAGAGCCTGTTGTGCAAATACGTCCTGATATGATCCGCAGAGCTTTGTTTAATCTAATTAATAACGCGCTGAAATATGGCGATAAAGCTTGGGTAACACTAATATCTGATATGGATAGAATTTATGTTTATGTGGATGATAATGGTCCGGGCATTCCAGCCGATAAACGCAAGGAGGTGTTTAAAGCGTTTCAACGCTTAGATGATGCCCGAAATCAAAATGTCGAAGGCGTTGGGCTTGGTTTGGCAATTTCGAGAGATATTGCACAAATACATGGCGGGAAAATTATTCTGGAAGATAGTCCTAAAGGCGGCTTGCGGGCGATTTTGCAGCTGCCGCTTTAGGTCTTTGCTAATGCCTTGGTTCGGTTAAATGCTGCTCTTACAGTTTTAATCATCAACGGGGTTAAACCATTTGTGTTCATAAGTTCATCAAGCGCCGCTTGGGTGGTGCCATTGGGTGAGGTTACATTTTGGCGAAGCTCTGAAGGGGAAAGCTCGCTGTCTTCAAGTAATTTGGCCGCGCCGATAATAGTTTGACGTGCAAAAATGGGCGCTAATGTTTCGTCCAAACCTACCTTTAAGGCGGCAGCTTCCATAGCCTCGCATAGATGGAAAATATAGGCAGGACCAGATCCTGACACGGCGGTCACAGCATTTATCATCGTTTCATTTTCAACGCGGTAAACCATTCCGCCTGCAGACAGTAAGGTTTCTGCGGTGCTTAAATGCACATCATCTTGTCCAATAGAAGCTGTGATTGCTGTTATACCTGCGCCAATCGCAGCGGGTGTATTGGGCATGGCCCGTACAATAGGCCGCGCGCCAAAAACTTGATGAAGCTGCTCTAAAGATGTGCCAGCAAGTATGGAAATCATCAAAGCGTCTTTGGGGATATAGGCAGCGATTTGCGGGCCTATATCTTGGACCATTTGCGGTTTGATCGCTAGCAAGACTGTCGTGATGCTAGCGGGGATGTCTGGTAGTTCGGTGACATGAATTGCCCCATTTGTAATGGCGGTTTGCGCGGCTTGTCCTGGGGCAGGGTCTAAAACTGCCAGAGATTTAGGAGATATTATTTGCGTGTCCAGCCAGCCCGATAATAGAGAGCCGCCCATTTTACCTGCGCCAATAATAAGGTGCGTTGCGCTCATAATGTTCCCTATGGTTGCGCGGCCAAATCAACCAGAGCGGAATTCACTGCATCTTCGGGGGATTTACCTGCCCATACAACATATTGGCATGCAGGATAACCGCGCTCTGCTGCATCAAGCGCTAAGGCGATTAAATCCATGCCTTGTTCTGTGCGTAAATTGGCACCACCACGAAGGCTAATCGAATTGCGGTACACCATGGATTTGTTCTTTTCCCAATAATCAAAATGTCCAGAGGCAAGCCGTTCATTGATGAGAGATAGAAGCCGGCAAATATCATCAGAGCGTCCGCCTGGAATACGGCCTTCAAATACTAAAAATATTTGAATTTGTTCCAACTCAGCATTCCATGTCAGTGAGACATCATGCTCGCACCACAGACCTATGAGTGAGATATGAACTTCATTTATATTGACGCGCTCATAGCTATAGCCCTCTGCTATTGAAATTCGTTCAAATGTATCCATTGGATTTGCGCGCATAGCAACCGCCCCATTTAAAGACGGATTTGGCCGTATACAGCGTTGGTCTGCAAATGACATAAACTTCACCCATTGAGTTGTAGAATCTGTTGTCGATTCTTTCTTTAACCATAATCGGCGGAGTATGTTTTACAAGATATAGGTAAGATCTGTGTGTTGATAACTAACTGTTGTGTGATTTATGGTAAATAAGACATTAAAAAATAGGGTTAACTAAGGCTTAATGCTTGTTTTTCACGATGAAGTTTAATCAATAACCGTGTTTTCGGTGGGGTCTTCCCAGACGGGGCATTTCGCCATAACTGTCTTGAAGAGTTCGCTATTTATATGCCGCTCTAACCAGTCATGAACGCGGGGGTAGGGCGGAAGGTCTTGCGCTTGGCCGTCCCACCACGCGCGGTCAGTATTGGCAAATTGGCGCATAAAGGGAAAGATAGCTATGTCCGCGAGACTTTGGTGGCCCCCTAAAAGATAATTATGGTGTGACAGGCGGGCTTCGTAGTCTTTGATAATATCTTCGGCTGCAATACGGTGCTCTATGTCTGTGTCGCCGCGCGGGGCGGTTTCGTCATAACGGCTTTTATATTTATAGCGGTCAAGGTGATGCTTGAACGGTCCGTCATTGCGCGCGATAAGCGCTTGTGCGGCGTGCATATCGACATTGCGCCAGTCGTATGGGTCATTTTCCTTTGTTGCCCATAATAATAGCTCCAAGCTTTCTTCAATTACGTCGCCGTTTTTTTTGATGAAAATTGGGACTGTGCCTTTAGGAGAGATTTCGATCATGGCGGCGGGTTTGTCCCGCAATAACACCTCGCGGTGTTCATAGTCTTGGCCGCCCGCAAGAAGCCCCATTCGCCCGCGCATAGCATAAGGACAGCGGCGAAAGGAATAGAGGACGGCGCTCATTTTCCCTTGCGGCCAATATGCGTGTCTCCGCGAGCTTTGGCCAGAGCGATTTGTTTTTGGCGTTCTGCGAAGCGCGATTTTTGATCGTCGCTCATATCAGTATGGCAGCGGTGACAGGCCACGCCTTTAACATATTCAGAGCGTGATTTATCGGTCTGTGTTAAAGGATAGCGGCAGGCATAACATTGGTCATATTGACCTTGCTCTAATCCGTGTCCCACAGCAACACGTTGATCAAAGACAAAACATTCTCCGTCCCAAAGGCTTTCTTCCTTGGGCTGTGTTTCGAGATATTTCAGGATGCCGCCTTTAAGGTGGTAGACATCATCGAATCCGTTTTGCTTCATAAAAGCGCTGGCTTTTTCACATCTGATACCGCCCGTGCAGAACATCGCGACTTTGGGTTTGTTGAGCGCGCCGCGATTGTCATCCACCCATTGCGGGAACTCGCGAAAGCTCTGTGTATTGGGATTGACTGCGCCTTTAAATGTCCCGATTTCAACCTCATAATCATTACGTGTATCGATTAAAATCGTATCAGGGTCAGAGATGAGCGCATTCCAATCTTGCGGGTCAACATAGGTGCCAACAACCTCATTTGGGTCAATACCGTCTACGCCCATAGTGACGATTTCTTTTTTTAACCGTACTTTCATCCGATAAAACGGCATTGTATCTGCGCGCGAGAATTTCGCGTCAAGTTCGGTAAGGCGCGGGTCTGCGCGTAGGAAGGTGAGTAAATCCTCTATGGCTGCATCTGTGCCTGAAACTGTCCCGTTAATTCCTTCGGATGCGAGCAGTAATGTCCCTTTGATACCGAGTAAATCACACATGTTTTGCAGCCAAGGCTGCAGCCCTGTATAATCGGGCAGAGGTGTAAATTGATAAAGGGCGGCCACGCAATAAGTCATAAGCGGCGTTTAATCAGCCTATCTTGCGCGGTCAAGCCAACAAGCATGATGGAAGCTTAGGTTTCTGTACCGACCCCAGTTGTGATTTCTTCTAATATGCGTTCATATAATGGATATTGTTTTATTGTATTTTTAAAGTCATCAGAGAAACCCTGACGATCCAGAAGGTTGTTCATCGCTTTTGAGATAATGTCTGGGTCATTGCACGTTTTGGCAAGGGTGCGAAGGTCTGTCACGCCTTGGCCTCGTGTGAGTTCTTTTTCCAAATTGTTCAGAGAGCTCTTTAAAGCCAATAATTGCAGCAGGCCGGGTTGCTTGCCTTTTGCCCAAGACTTGCCGGCATTCTTTATGGCTTTCAGTGAGGATTTAGAACGCGTCTCTATGCGGGATATGGCTGTATCACTGCGTTTACCGATCCATTCTGTGGTGCAAACTTTTTCAGGGTTTGGTGTGGAGGCGCATGCGCTGAGTATAAGGCAGCCAATGATAGCAACAGGTATAGATTTTAAAAATGTCATAAATCCTGCTAACGGGTGATGAGTTTAAAGTCAAAACATAGACGGTTGAAAATACGGGCTAAACTTTGTCTGAATTTGAGAGTTTTGCGGAAAAACCCTTTTAATTCAGCGAAGCGCGGCAGCTTAACATTAATTCAGCGGAACGCGGCCCTTTTATTTTTAATTCAACGGAGCCGCGACTAACATGACCCAATAAACAGATTGCGCTGTCTTAGGGCTATAACTGACGGCGACGCCAAATTCTGTGATATCATCGCGTAGTAAATTAGCATCATGGCCTGGGCTGTCTTGCCACGCTTTAAAAACTTGCTCCCAGCTTTTTTGTCCTGATGCAACATTTTCCGCAGCGATGGAATATTTATAACCTGCTGTTAAGAGACGATCCCCATGCCCTTTACCGTCCGAGCCTTCATGCGAAATTTTTCCTGCGGCCGCGCGGTCTATGGCGTGGCTTTGAGAGACTGCGTTTAAATACGGATTGAGTGATAAGGCAGACAGTCCTTTTTGTGCGCGGTAGCGGTTAAGGTCGGCTAGAGCTGTATCCAAAATCAGAGGTTCTGGGGGGATACGCGGGAAAGCAGGGTTTGCGCCAAAACCGTCATTAAGGCGGCATTGAATATCTGGTTTTGTTATATCGGGCTGGATGCTTATAGTGCCTCGGCAAATATCTGCCTCGGCTTTGCATAAGGCTTCGCAAGCTGCGCTAGATTTGACGATGACGGTTTTATATGTCCCGTCATCTACTGTGTCAGGATTTACTGTGTCAGGGCTTTGGGTGGATTGCGCTAATATAGGCTGCGCGCTAATCCCTGCCATTATAGTCATGGAGCAAATCGTAAGAATTTTCCAAAGAGGGCGTTTCATCAAGTCTGGATGCATTCCATGTAAAGCTATAAATATAGCGGCGCTACCGTATAAATATATATGCAAATTTTGAGGCCAATGTGGAGTTACAATTCAGACAGGCTGTTCAGCTAGGCCGTATCGGCTGTTTAGCGGGTAATGCCAGCGGCTATATCGCGTTCTGTGATCAGGGCGTCAGTTAAGTCTGCATAAAACGCTAAAACTGGGGCAAGCTCTTCGCTGTTTTGCAAAGCACTTTGAGGGATGAGGGGGCGATATTTATAACCTTTATGGATGGCACGGTTATAATTTTTCCAAATATCGGCAGGTAAAAGACCACCTGTTACACCGCCCATGGGGCTGTTATCGTCATTTCCCATCCATACACCCGTTGTGAATTGTGCGGTAAAACCAACAAACCATGCGTCACGATAATCTTGGCTTGTGCCTGTTTTCCCGCCCGCTTCGCGGTTTCCAAGCTGTGCGCCGTGGCCTGTTCCTGTTTGGACGACATCGCTTAGCATTTGCGTCATTTGTTGTGCATAAGGCACAGGATAAACCCGAGAACCAACTTTGTTGCGGCGTGTATAAAGGGGCGTGTTGGATGTGTTTTTGATAGAGCTAATGAGGTAAGACGGGCGCAATATGCCTTCATTGATAAAGACAGAATAGCCTGTTGTCATTTCCTGCAGTGTTACTTCGGATGACCCAAGGGCCAGTGAATATTCAGGCCGCAGCTTTGAGCGGATACCAAAACGCCTAGCGAGAAGAATGACGGTTTCGGGGCCAATCTCTACCGTGACCTGCGCTGCGATAGTGTTGATAGAATGTTTAAGGGCCTCGCGTAACGTCATTGGCCCGCGATAACGGCGCGTGTAGTTTTCTGGTTCCCAGCCGCCAATGTTGGTGGGTTGGTCAATGCGCACTGTCCCCGGTGTGAATCCATCTTCAAGGGCTGCAGCATAAGCAAAAGTTTTGAAAGATGACCCCGGTTGGCGCTTGGCTTGACTTGCGCGGTTGAACTTTGATGCGCTGTAGTCTCGCCCGCCAACTAAAGCCACAATCGCGCCCGTGGAATTATCAACACTCACGAGGGCGGCTTCGGAGGCTTTCTTCCGTTTTGCGTGCTTGTCCAAAATCGTTTTAACTGTCGCTTGAGCTTGCTTTTGCAAGGACACATCAATGGTTGTTTGAATAATAAGGTCTTTGTGTTTGCTATCGACGAGGTTTTTAGATTGTTCATCAACGATATCGAAAATATGTCCAATATAGTCAGGTTCAATCAGGGGAACAGCATCAGGAGCAATGACGGGCGGCGTGGCTAGAGCTTGGGCGTGTTCGGATGAGGAAATGAGATCATTAGCTAACATGCGTCCCAGCACAAGGTGGGAGCGGTTGAGTGCGCCATTGTAATTTGATGTCGGGTTCCAGCGAGACGGAGCTTGGGGAATGGCGGCGAGCAGGGCAGCTTCGGACAAACTCATATCCCGAGCAGATTTGCTAAAATACCGTTGCGCAGCGGCTTCGACGCCAAAAACCCGCGGCCCTAGATTAATTCGGTTTAAATATAATTCTAAAATTTCTGGTTTGGACATGACGGATTCCATGTCGCGGGCCAGAACAGCTTCTTGAAATTTGCGGCGATAGGTTTTTTTGGGTGACAGCACCATGTTTTTTACAAGCTGCTGCGTTAGGGTGGAGCCGCCTTGGCCTTTACCACCAGATTTTGCATTTTGAAAAAAGGCCCGCAAAATAGCGCGGTTATCTGTGCCTTCATGTTCATAAAAGCGTTCATCTTCTATGGCTAAAAAGGCATTGGCGACATAATTTGGCATTTCAGAGAGCTTGAGCGGCATACCTATATAGGGCCCGCGGTGTCCAATGACAGCTCCGTCTTTGTCCAATAATGTCATGTTAGGCTGTAAGTTAAGCTCCCACATGGTTGTTTTATCAGGTAAATTTGGGAGGTCTTTCAAAAGGTATGATTGTGCAAATATATAGACAGCCGCAACCAAACCCAAAATCAGGATCGCAAAGAAGAGGATTAAGTTCTTGCGCTTGCTGACCGTTTTGTTGTGTTCTACATCTATATCTGCGCGGAATGTCGCCATTGTCGTTACGTTTATTCCCGTTTTATTGCGTGTGTTCGTTGCGAATTATTTTACATTACATATTGGCCTGTCCATGAGGTCTATGTAAAGGAGCTTTGTAGATTCTAACTCACTCCAACCTTAAACCAACCAGTAATTACAGCCATATGACAGTCTTACCCTTTTGGAAACGTAAAAATATGGCAGAAATGAGCCCGTCAGAGTGGGAATCACTTTGTGATAGCTGCGGGAAGTGTTGTTGTATTCGTCTTGAGGACGAAGATACGGGGAAAATTTATATCACGGACGTCGCTTGCAAGTTATTTGATCCTGCCACGTGCCGCTGTACGGATTACACAAACCGCTCTATCAAAGTGCCAGATTGTGTCACGCTCACGCCCGATAATGTAGATCAGCTTCATTGGATGCCGCAAACCTGCGCTTACCGCCTAGTCGCAGAAGGCAAAGACTTGCCAGATCATCATCATCTTGTGAGCGGATCACAAAACACGATTCATGACGTTTGTATGAGTGTTCAAGACCGCGTAACGAGCGAAGTTTTCGTGACAGAAGACGAGCAGATTACACGGATTGTGATTTGGCCTGGCGAGCCTGATATTGATTAAAGTTTGGGGAGTGGAATTGCTTGTTGTTTTTGAGAATTATTCGCAACTAAGCTCTTGAAAAGCGGCTATATTCATCTTCCTAAATGTCGCAGTGAATTTCATCAAAAACTAACATAATAGGCGTTGCATTTACAGCTTAGTCTCTCTAGGTTCCGCCGCGTTCACATAGGTATATTGCCGAGTCTTTCGCGGCGTTATCCCAGTCTTAGAGAGCCGCTATGTCCGAGTTTTTATTAGGTTATTTACCCGTCCTCATCTTATTCGGTATTGCCTTGGTCTTGAGTGTTTTATTCCTACTCGTGCCAGTGCTTGTTGCGCCAAAAGATCCTGATTCAGAAAAGATATCCACATATGAGTGCGGATTTAACGCATTTGACGACTCGCGGATGAAATTTGACGTGCGATTTTACCTCGTGGCGATCTTGTTTATTATCTTTGATATCGAGGTCGCATTTCTATTTCCATATGCCGTTTCATTGACAGAAATGACATGGCAAGCGTGGGGTGTTGTTATGATTTTCATCCTAGAGCTTGTTTGGGGGCTGGCCTATGCATGGAAAATCGGCGCGTTGGATTGGGAATAGGGAGTAGATTATGACGGAATTGCTCAAACCTGCTTTGTCATCAGCTGTTGATCTCGGCACACCTGCCTATGATGCGAAAAAACATGATCCTTATTTTGACGGACTATCTGACCAGTTGGCGGATAAAGGCTTTATTACGGCTGCCTCTGATGACCTTGTGACATGGGCACGGACAGGCAGCTTGATGTGGATGACATTTGGGCTGGCTTGCTGCGCGGTTGAAATGATGCAAGCTTCTATGCCGCGTTATGATGTGGAGCGGTTTGGTTTTGCTCCGCGCGCGTCCCCTCGCCAAAGTGATGTGATGATTGTGGCGGGAACATTGACCAATAAAATGGCGCCTGCTTTGCGTAAGGTCTATGACCAGATGCCAAACCCCCGCTATGTGATTTCGATGGGGAGTTGCGCCAATGGGGGCGGTTATTACCATTATTCCTATGCTGTCGTGCGCGGCTGTGACCGTATTGTTCCTGTGGATGTTTATGTGCCTGGGTGTCCCCCAACAGCAGAAGCGCTTGTTTACGGGATTTTACAGCTTCAGAAAAAAATTCGCCGCGAAGGAAATATTGAGCGTTAATGCGCGCTTGAAGAGACAAGATTATGCAGGATTTAAAAGATCACATTACAGCCCAGCTTGGCGACGCGGTAAATTCCATTGATGTTGTAGAACACGGCGCATTTGGCTCCGAAATTTGCGTCAATGCACGGCGGGCTGAAATTATTAAAGTTCTGACTTTCTTGCGTGATGATCCGATTTGCAAGTTTTCTAGTTTGATTGACATATGCGGGGTGGATTATCCTGCCCGCGCGCGCCGCTTTGATGTGGTTTATCATATGCTATCAATGACGCATAATACGCGTATTCGCCTTAAGGTGACAACGGACGAGACTGTGCCTGTTCATAGTGCGGCGACAATTTTCCCGAATGCGGATTGGTATGAGCGCGAAGCGTTCGATATGTATGGCATCCTCTTTGATGAGCATCCAGATTTGCGCCGATTACTGACCGATTACGGCTTTGAAGGCTATCCGCTACGCAAAGACTTCCCGCTCTCTGGTTTTGTCGAAGTGCGTTATGACGAAGAACGTAAATCCGTGATTTACGAACCCGTCAACCTGCCGCAAGAATATCGGAGCTTTGATTTCATGTCTCCGTGGGAAGGCGCGAAATATATCCTGCCGGGTGACGAGAAGGTGGAGGAGGCATGATGGGCTCTTTTTCAGTCCTTATAGCTATGTTGTTTGGCCTAATAAAAGCGCTTCTGGGGCTGGTAGGTGTAGTTGTTGGGATCTTATTAAGTTCATTAAAAAAACCTCTTAGCTGTTTCGTAGGGGTTGCTAGCGTGTTCGTCTCGGCAGCTCAGGTGCATGCGCAAGCTCCTGACCTAGAAGAGGCACGGAGTATTTTGATCGAACAAGGCTTGTCTCCAGAGCAAGTGGATGAGTTTTTAGGTCATATCTCTGGGGCGACGGCGTTAGGCGTTGATGGTGTGTCAAAGGCTGAAGGCTGTGAAGACTCTAATGGCAATGACACTTGCGATGATGAAGAAAACGATTCTGAAATAACCCGTTGCAGCGTAAGTTATCTGGATGCCATTACAAAATTTGCTGTAGAGAATTACGGCACCCGTTTGGGAGATGACCCCGTTGGGATTGCATTAACGTGCCAAGCTTCTGCAGTGGGTGGTTCTTCTGGCAGGAATGTTGATGTGCAAGAGTCTAATGCGATCCTAGAGTATTGGGACACCGTTCTGCGGCAGGGAGGTGCATCATCATCTAGTCTGCGCAGACGTTACGAGCGCATAGAGCGTTTACCGCCTGCTTCGCGGTTGACTGAATTGCCTCGGGACTTGCGTCCATTGATCAAAAATAGTGATGAGCGAGAGAGATTGGCGGAGAGTGTGCACTTGGATGAGCGTGAGCGGGAGAGAGCAGATTTTTTGCTGAAAGAATATTTAAGGTTAGCACATCCGGTTAATGAGAGATGCGAAAATATTCGCCGTAATGTCGGTACATATTACCGCGCTCTATATCCAGATGATGCTGTTTGTTTAGCGAATGTTCCAGTGGCTGATGATGAGCTAGAGGATGAAGAATGACCACGACTGAAGCAATCCTCCAAGGTGATGATCGTAACTTCACCATTAACTTTGGCCCGCAACATCCTGCGGCTCATGGTGTTTTACGTCTTGTCCTAGAGCTTGAGGGCGAAATTGTTGAGCGCGTTGACCCGCATATTGGCCTGCTGCACCGCGGCACTGAAAAGCTGATTGAGCATAAGACTTACCTGCAAGCGCTGCCTTATTTTGACCGCCTTGATTACGTTGCGCCGATGAACCAAGAGCATGCTTTTTGCCTTGCAATTGAAAAACTAACGGGGCTTGAGGTTCCGCGCCGTGCGCAGTTCATTCGTGTGCTATATTCTGAAATTGGCCGTATCCTGTCTCATATGCTCAATATTACCACGCAAGCGATGGATGTTGGTGCGCTAACCCCGCCTGTTTGGGGTTTTGAAGAGCGTGAAAAACTGATGGTGTTTTATGAGCGGGCTTGTGGCTCGCGTATGCATGCGATGTATTTTCGTCCCGGCGGTGTTCACCAAGATTTACCGCCTGCATTGATTGCTGATTTGTTGACATGGTGTGATGAGTTTCCGCAAAAACTCAAAGATATTGAGACACTTCTGACGGAAAACCGTATATTTAAACAACGTAATGTCGATATTGGTGTGGTGACGCAGCAAGATTGCCATGACTGGGGCTTTACGGGTGTGCTTATTCGCGGTTCTGGTATTCCTTGGGATTTACGCCGTAATCAACCTTATGAAGTTTACTCAGAACTCGATTTTAAAATCCCACTAGGTAAGAACGGCGATTGCTATGATCGTTATCTCTGCCGTGTTGAGGAAATGTATGAATCTGTCAAAATCATGCGCCAATGTCTGGAAATGATGCCAGAAGGCCCTGTCATGACTGAAAATAATAAATATGTGCCGCCGCGCCGCGCCGATATGAAGCAAAGCATGGAAGCTCTGATTCATCACTTTAAGCTCTATACGGAAGGGTTTCATGTGCCAGTGGGCGAAGTTTATACCTGCGTCGAAGCACCAAAGGGTGAGTTCGGCGTATATCTTGTCTCGGACGGTACGAATAAGCCTTACCGCTGTAAAATTCGCGCGCCAGGGTTTCCGCATTTGGCGGCGATGGATTACCTCAATAAAGGCCACATGCTCGCGGATGTGTCAGCGATTTTAGGCTCGCTTGATATTGTGTTCGGGGAGATTGACCGATGAGCGGAGAGCTATCATGAGCGCACGTAGAATGGCAGCGGTTCAGCCAAGCTCGTTTGAGCTGTCTAAATCTGCCCATAAGCAGATAGATGTTTGGGTTAAGAAATACCCAAGTGATCGTCAACGCTCTGCGCTTATCCCTGCGTTGTGGATTGCGCAAAAAGATGCTGGCGGTTGGCTCCCAGAGCTAGCGATGCGCGCTGTCGCCGATAAGCTCGGCATGGCTTATATTCGCGTGTTTGAGGTCGTTACATTTTACACGATGTTCAACATGTCGCCTGTGGGAGAGCATTTCATACAGCTTTGCGGAACAACGCCGTGTTGGCTTCGCGGTTCTGATAACCTGAAAGATGTTTGTGCTAAGAAAATTGGCGCGCAAAATACGGTGTCGGCTGATGGAAAGCTCTCATGGCTAGAAGTGGAATGTTTGGGCGCGTGCGCCAATGCTCCAATGGTGCAAATTTCGAATGCGGCTGGTGATAGCTATTATGAAGATTTAACCGCAGAGAGTTTTGAGGCTCTATTGGATGATTTGGCTGCAGGCAAAACGCCTGAATATGGGCCGCAAAACTCACGTCACACTTCTGAGCCTTTGGGCGGGGCGAAAGCTTTAATTAGTGATGCGATTTACAATCAAGAAGCAGGGCTAAGAGCGCTCCCGAATGCAGGAAAAAAGGCGCAAGTCGTCTATCATAATGCAGACCCTAAGGGCCGCCGCGCGACAACTGCGGGTCGCAAAGTTAAGCCGAAAAAGCCGCCTGCAACAAAAACCTCTCCTAAAGCATCTGTGAAAACACCTAAAAAGGTTTCAAAACCAAAGGTTCTTTATACTGACGGCGCCACCGACGGCGCGCCAGATGATCTTAAGAAAATCAAAGGTATTGGTCCGAAGTTTGAAAAAGAACTTAACGTGAATGGCGTTTATTATTTCCGCCAAATCGGAGCTTGGAAAGCGGCTGATGTGAAAACTGTTGAAGATAAAATTGCGTCTTTAGCCACTGGCCGCGTTAAGCGTGATGAGTGGGTTAAGCAGGGCAAAGCTCTCGCGAAAACCGATGCAAAGAAGGGTAAGTCATAATGGTTGAACTTCTCCAAGATAAAGACCGCATTTTCCAGAACCTTTACGGGTTTCAGGGATGGCAGCTCGAGGACGCACAAAAGCGCGGCGCATGGATTGGTACAGCCGCTATGCTTGAGCAGGGCGGTGATTGGTTAATTGATCAAGTCAAAGCCTCTGGCTTGCGTGGACGCGGCGGGGCTGGGTTTCCGACGGGCCTAAAATGGTCATTTATGCCCAAAGAAGTTGGCTCTCGTCCGCATTATCTCGTTGTTAATGCTGATGAATCAGAACCAGGCTCATGTAAAGATCGCGATATTTTGCGCCATGATCCGCATTTACTTATTGAAGGCTGTCTTGTGGCGTCTTTTGCGATGAAGGCGAATGCTTGCTACATTTATCTGCGAGGAGAATATATTCTTGAACGCAACCGCTTGCAGGCGGCGATTGACGAAGCTTATGCGGCGGGCCTTGTTGGGAAAAATGCTTGCGGTACGGGTTTTGATTTCGACATCTTTATGCATCACGGTGCGGGCGCGTATATTTGCGGCGAGGAAACCGCGCTGCTCGAGAGCCTTGAAGGCAAAAAGGGACAGCCGCGCTTGAAGCCGCCATTCCCCGCCAATGCAGGGCTTTATGGCTGCCCGACAACTGTGAATAATGTCGAGTCTATCGCTGTTGTGCCAACGATATTACGCCGCGGCGCAGAGTGGTTTACGCAATTTGGCCGTGATAACAACAAAGGCACGAAAGTGTTTTCACTCTCGGGGCACGTCAATACGCCGTGTAATATCGAAGAAGCGCTCTCTATTCCGATGAAGACGCTCATCGAGACATATGGCGGCGGTGTTCGCGGCGGTTGGGATAACCTCAAATGCGTAATACCGGGCGGGTCATCTGTTCCGCTCTTGCCAAAAGAGATATGCGATACAGTGTTAATGGATTTTGACGCGCTACGCGAACATCAATCTGGTCTCGGAACGGCGGCAGTGATTGTCATGGATAAATCCACCGACGTTGTGAAAGCCATCGCGCGCTTGTCATATTTCTATAAACATGAGAGCTGCGGGCAATGTACACCGTGCCGCGAAGGCACAGGTTGGATGTGGCGCGTCATGGAGCGCATGGTGCGCGGCGAGGCTCGTACGGACGAGATTGATATGTTGCTGGCTGTGACGAAACAGGTTGAGGGACACACTATTTGCGCGCTTGGAGATGCGGCGGCTTGGCCGATCCAAGGGCTTATCCGCCACTTCCGCCACGAAATTGAAGAGCGCATTGATAATTACCGCGCTGGCAAACCTGTCTTTGTCTCGCAAAGCCTAGAAGCGGCGGAGTAGGAGCTATGTTACACTTTATCAAACTTCATAAACTTGAGGGCTCTAAAAGATCAGGTGGTAATTTAGAGGTCTTGCTGAATGCTTCAAGAATAACGCTCGTAACGGCTGTTAGTTGGCGGCGGCGTAAACTCGGTGTCAATGCAACTGTTTTCCACACGAATGGCTGCGGTATATTTTCAGGTGAAACGAATATTTATGTTACCGAAACTGTTGATGAAATTCACAGACGTATAAATGGTTCAAGGAATTAGTTATGTCTGATCTACGCAAAATCAATATTGATGGTACTGAACACGAAGTGCCAGCCGATTATACGCTGATGCAAGCGTGTGAGGAATTTGGCGGGGCGGAAATTCCGCGTTTCTGTTACCATGAGCGCCTTAGCGTAGCGGGCAACTGCCGCATGTGCCTTGTTGAATGGGTCGGCGCGCCGAAACCGCAAGCGAGCTGCGCGCTCCAGGTCAAAGATTTGCGCCCTAACCGCGACGGCACTCCTGCAAATATTCGCACAAATTCGGAAACTGTGAAAAAAGCGCGCGAAGGCGTGATGGAATTTCTGCTGATTAATCACCCGCTTGATTGCCCAATTTGTGACCAAGGCGGTGAGTGCGATCTGCAAGATCAAGCTATGGGCTATGGCCGCGATGCCTCTCGGTTTGAAGAAAATAAACGTGCTGTTGATGACAAGCATATGGGCCCGCTAGTGAATACGGTCATGACGCGTTGTATTCAGTGTACGCGCTGCGTGCGTTTTGTGACTGAAGTTGCGGGCGTTCAAGAAATTGGCCTTGTGAACCGCGGCGAAGATGCAGCGATTACGACCTATCTTGAGCAAAGCTTGACCTCTGAAATGTCGGGAAATGTGATTGATTTGTGTCCAGTTGGCGCGCTGACATCTAAGCCTTACGCCTTTAATGCGCGGCCTTGGGAGCTTGACAAGGTTGAGAGCGTTGATGTGATGGACGCGGTTGGCGCAAATATTCGGATTGATAGCCGCCGCGATGCTGTGTTGCGTATCATGCCAATCAATAATGATGATGTGAATGAGGAATGGATTTCGGATAAGACACGATTTGTTTGGGACGGACTTGCGCGACAACGTCTTGACCAACCTTTTATCCGCGAAAATGGGAAACTCCGCGCGGCGGGCTGGGACGAAGCACTGAAATTAGCAGCAGAGAAGCTATCTGGTGAGGCCGAGACAATCGCTGCGATTGCAGGCGATTTGTGTGATGCTGAATCGATGAAAGCCCTCAAGGATTTGATGGGAAATCTGGGTGTTAAAAACATAGATTGCCGTCAAGACGGCTCTTTGATTGGCGCAGCAGGCGATGATCGCCAAAGCTATCTATTTAATACAACAATTTCAGGTCTTGAAGACGCTGATGCTATCTTGCTTATCGGTACAAACCCGCGCCACGAAGCGCCGCTGATTAACACACGTATTCGCAAAGCGTGGATCGCAGGCGGTACGGATATCGGTATGATCGGCCAAGCGGTTGATTTGACATATAGTTACGAACATGTTGGCGTGAGCGCTGCAGATGTGGCAAGTTTTGCCAAGGCCGTAAGCGGCAAAGCAGCAAAAGGATTTGCAAAGACGTTTAAAGCCGCGAAAAACCCTGTCATCATCGTCGGGGCAGGCGCGCTTGGCGCAGAAGCAGGGCAGGCCTTGCTTGCTGAAATCGGCGCACTTGCAAAATCTGTTAATGCCGTACGCGAAGGGTGGAACGGTTTTAACATTCTGCACGGCGCGGCTTCGCGGGTAGCAGGGTTGGATATAGGTTTTGTCCCGAGTGAGGGCGGTCTATCGACGAATGAAATCCTAGATGCAGCAGCGCAGGGCGCGATTAAAACAGTTGTCCTCATGGGCGCAGATGAGCTTGATACGACAAAACTCAAGGATGCTTTTGTGATATACCAAGGTAGCCACGGCGATAATGGCGCGCATGTTGCGGATATTATTTTACCGAGCGCAGCCTATACGGAAAAAGATGGCCTTTATGTAAATATGGAAGGCCGCGTCCAAATGGGCGCGCGTGCTGTCGCTCCCAAAGGTCAGGCCAAGGAAGATTGGGCCATAATTCGCGCTCTGTCTGGGCATCTGAACCGTGTTTTGCCATATGATAATTTGGATGCGTTGCGTGAAAAGCTTTTTGCTGATCATCCAAGCTTTATGAGCCTTGGTACAGCGCCGGGCGCAGAAGGTGCAGAGGGTTTTGATGTAACAAGTCTTGGTCAGAAAGGGCGTTTGTCTGATACGGCCTTTGAAAACCCAATTGCAGATTTCTACATGACGAACCCAATCGCGCGCGCGTCTGTGACGATGGCCGAATGTTCTGCTATTGCGTCTGGCAGCGCGGACGTAAAAGAGGCGGCTGAATAATGTTAGCACATGTTATATCCAATGTCGTGTGGAGCGATTTGTCGCCGCTTGTTTGGTTTGGGTTAAAGTTTGCACAATCTTTGACATTTGTTTTGGCGCTGGCTTTGCTTGTGGCCGCACTTGTGCTTGCGGACCGTAAAATTTGGGCGGCTGTGCAAATGCGGCGCGGGCCAAATGTTGTGGGAGCTTTCGGCCTTTTGCAGACAATTGCTGATGCGTTAAAATTCTTTTTCAAAGAAATTATTGTCCCATCAGGGTCCGATAAATTTCTGTTTATACTCGCACCTGCTTTGGGACTAATTATGGCCTTTATGGCATGGGCAGTTGTGCCTGTTGCGCCGGGTTGGGTGATTTCTGATATTAATATCGGCGTACTTTACGTTCTCGCCATTAGCTCTCTAGGGGTTTACGGCATTATCATCGGCGGCTGGGCGTCGAACTCGAAATATCCGTTTATGGGCGCGCTACGCTCTGCGGCGCAAATGGTCTCATATGAAGTTTCCATTGGCTTCATTATTCTGACTGTGATTTGCCTAACGGGGTCTATGAATTTGACGGAAATTGTTGATGCGCAGGCGGGCGGGTTATTTAATTGGCATATGTTCTATTTGAATTTTTCTAACCCTGTCCATCTTTTATTGTTCCCTGTGATGTTTTACATGGGCGTGTTGTTCTTTATCTCGGCTTTAGCAGAAACGAACCGTCCGCCATTTGATTTGCCAGAAGCTGAATCAGAGCTGGTTGCAGGTTATCAAGTTGAGTATTCTTCGACGCCGTTTTTGATGTTTTTCTTTGCCGAATATGTGAATATTATGCTGCTGTCTGGAATGATGGTTATCTTGTTTTTGGGCGGCTGGCATGCACCAATTGATATTGGTATTCAATTTGTTCCGCCATTTCTTTGGTTCTTTTTGAAAACATCATTTTTGTTCTTCATGTTTGCCATGGTCAAAGCGATTGTCCCTCGGTACCGATATGATCAATTAATGCGCTTAGGGTGGAAGGTATTTCTACCGACATCATTGGCCGCCCTTGTGCTTGTCTCAAGCTGGGTCGTCTTCTTTGGAGATAAGGTGTAATCATGGAGCGTATTAAACAAGTTATTCGCGGCGCGCTTTTGATGGAATTTATTGGCGCATTTATTCTGGCAATGAAGTATTTCTTCCGTCCTAAAGTGACGATTAATTACCCCTTTGAAAAAGGACCGCTTTCTCCGCGTTTTCGCGGTGAACATGCCTTACGCAGATATGCGAGCGGCGAGGAACGCTGTATTGCTTGTAAGTTGTGCGAAGCGATTTGCCCTGCGCAAGCCATTATGATTGAAGCTGAACCTCGTCCTGACGGGTCACGCCGCACCACGCGCTATGACATTGATATGGTCAAATGTATCTATTGTGGCCTATGCCAAGAGGCTTGTCCCGTGGATGCAATTGTAGAAGGACCGAATTACGAATTTGCGACTGAAA
Source organism: Litorimonas sp. (assembly GCA_039962885.1). Classification (GTDB taxonomy): domain Bacteria; phylum Pseudomonadota; class Alphaproteobacteria; order Caulobacterales; family Maricaulaceae; genus Litorimonas. The sequence continues at coordinate 22,475 of JBDVGI010000179.1, forward strand.
CGCGCGAAGAGCTTTACTATGATAAAGATAAGTTGCTTTCTAATGGGGACCGTTGGGAATCTATTATTGCAAAAAACCTAGAAATGGACGCACCGTACCGCTAAGCGGTCGGTGATTTGAAAAGGACGAAAGACCCGTGCTGACAGCCATCTCATTTTATTTACTTGCTTTCACAGCTATAGCAGCTGCCTTTATGGTGGTTGCCGCGCGCAATCCTGTGCATTCTGTGATGTATCTTATCCTCACATTTTTTAGCGCAGCGGGTTTGTTTGTTCTAATGGGGGCTGAATTTCTCGCGCTGCTATTGGTCATGGTTTATGTCGGCGCAGTGGCCGTGTTGTTCCTCTTTGTTGTGATGATGCTCGACGTAGATTTTGTTGAGATGAAACAAGGGTTGTTAGACTATGTAGGTCTGGGCGCGGTTGTTGCGGGTATCTTGCTTACAGAGATGATTTTGGTCGGAGCAACGGTTACGCTTAAATCCCCACAAACTGTGATTGATCGTACAGATGGCAAGAGCAATATCGAAGCCTTTGGCGAGGTGCTTTATACTGATTATGCGGGCGTATTTGAAGCGGCAGGCTTTGTGCTTCTTGTCGCGATGATTGGTGCGATTGTTCTAACGCTTCGAAGCCGCGAAGGT
>JBDVGI010000180.1:0-1359 GCA_039962885.1 Litorimonas sp.
TTTTTAATAGTGAAATTTAGATGCATGAAATATGGCCTTCTCCCAGCTGTGATTTTCATGTTTTTCTTAAGAGCACAATCATTTATCTATCACATTTTTGTGGAAGCGTATTCTAAAACTTTGATATAAAAAAGCCCCGCTAATTTATAACGGGGCCGAGGTGTTTCATGTCTAATGTTTTATTCGGCAGGGTTTCCGTCGCCATCAAGTTCAACGATTGTCATCCCAAGTGATTTTAACTCGGGTATTTGCGTTTTCTTATCACCGACAACAACGACAATCATGTCACTTGTTTTAACATGTTTATTTGCCAATGCGTCGATTTCTGCTTTTGTAAGACTTTTAAGAATGCGGGCCTGTTTATCAACAAATGATGGTGCCAGACCGTAAGTTTGCATTTGATTTAGGAAGCCAAGTTTTTGGCGCGGAGTTTCATAATTACGCGCGTCTCTCTGACCAAGAGCGGCTTGTGTAAAATTGAGCTCTTCAGCGGTAATACCTGAGCCATTGTAATTATTCATTTCCTTCATAAATTCTTCGATGGAGGCTTTGGTAGCATCGGCTCTAACGGCTGCGCTGGCTTGGTAAAACCCGCGTGTTTCATTGCCGTTGAAAAAGGATCTAGCGCCATATGTATAGCCCTTGTCTTCGCGAAGGTTAAGGTTGATGCGGCTATTAAAGGCTCCGCCAAGCGCGAAGTTCATTACCCTAGATTTGTAATACTCGCCCGTGGCGTCATAGGGTAATGCGCGCTTACCGATACGAATTTCGGATTGCGGCGCATCAGGTTTATCAATGAAATAAAGCGTGTTGGCGGCTAGTTCAGGGAAAGGCTTAGTTGTGCTATTTTCAACATCCGCACCGTCCCAATCTGCGAAAGCAGATAGGGCTTGTTTCATTTTAGCCTCGCCAAGGTCTGAAACTGCAGTGATAGTCGTGACTTTGGGGGAGTAATTGGCTGCGTAAAAAGCCTTCACATCGTCTAAGGTGATGGCGGCTAAGCTCGCTTCTGTCCCTGCCGTGGGGTAGGCGAAGTTATTATCTTTACCGTACATTATAAGGTTAAAGACATTGCTAGCGGTTGCACCTGCATTACGTTTGGCGGCTTTAATGTTTTGTAGGGCATTGGCTTTATCACGATTGAAATCGACATCATCAAATTTAGGTTTGAGAAGTTTTTCCTTCGCGATTGCAATGGTCTCGTCCAAGTTCTTTGTTAAGGTACGGATACGTAATGTCGTAAAATCATTGCCCGAATTGATTGATACAAATGAGCCTAATTTTTCCAAGCGGTTGGATAAATCTTCTACGGTTGACACTGTTGTCGCTTCATTCATCAATCCAGCCGTCATTGACGAT
>JBDVGI010000181.1:0-1805 GCA_039962885.1 Litorimonas sp.
TGGACGAATACCGGGCAAAAACCCGCCATTTTTCCGCATATTATCCGCAACCTCATCAGGCTTAAACACATAAGGCACATAGAAGTAACAGAAGAAAATAATCAATATCGCGTACAGCGTCAGGTAAAGCGGTGAGCCGTAACCGATATAGGCTAAAATCGTCGTCATAATCCCAGTTCCCGCGCCATCACCTGATGTCGCGATTTGGCCGAATGTCGCTGGCAGTAACAATAATGAGCTCGCAAAAATTGGCGGGATAACACCAGCTGTATTGAGCTTAAGCGGCATAAAACTGCTCTCGCCTCCAAATGTTTTACCACCTGCCATTTGTCGCTTTGGATACTGCACTAGCAATCTGCGCTGTGCGCGTTCGACATAGACAATCAACATGGACAGCCCAACAAAGAGTATAATTAGTAATAAGAGTAAAAGTTCTGACACAGTCCCCTGCTGATTAAGACTAAAGGCCTGCATAATCGCTTTAGGTAATTCAGCCACAATCCCAGCAAAGATAATCAACGACACGCCATTACCAACACCGCGTGCCGTCACTTGTTCACCAAGCCACATCAAAAACATAGTTCCGCCAACAAGAGTAATCACTGTAGAAGCCTGAAAGAATAAACCAGGGTTAATCACAGCATCGGGCGTAGCTTGCAGAGCGCGGGCAATACCAAAAGCTTGGAAAGCAGCCAAAAAGACAGTCAAATACCGCGTATATTGATTAATTTGCTTACGCCCCTGCTCTCCGTCCTTATCCAATTCCTTTAATGACGGCAGGGAGCCTTTCATCAAAGTCATAATAATAGACGCCGAGATATAAGGCATCACGTTAAGCGCAAAAATCGCCATGCGTTCCACGGCGCCGCCAGCAAACATGTTCAGACGCCCTAAGAGGCCTCCGCCCCCGCCATCGAAGGCAGCTTGGAACGCATCCATATTCATACCAGGGATCGGAACAAACGTCCCGATACGATAGATGACTAAAATGAAAAGGGTGAATAATAGGCGATTCTGCAACTCTTTGGCTTTGGCGAAAACGCCTAGGTTCATATTCGCCGCAAGTTGTTCAGACGCTGACGCCATAAGTCATTCTTTCAGATAACCTGTGGCCCCGTTGGGGCCAGTTTAGGTTTATTTTTTAGCCATCAAAGCTTTCGCTTGCCCTGGCCAATCATCATTGTCGATATTGTTTTTCAAATCGAGTTTCGCATCAAGCTCAGCAATTCGTTCCTTCGTCAACTCAGCGACCTGCGCGTAAGTTGTAAGACCTTCCGCCGCTAAACGCTTAGAAAAGACAGGTCCGATACCACTGATTTTAGTTAGGTCGTCACTCTCAGTGGTTTTTTCAACCACCTTGGTCTTTTTTTCTGCAGTTTTTGGCGCTGCTTTCGCTTTTGGAGCTGCTTTAGGCTTCGGGGCTGCCTTTGCTTTTGGCGTTGCTTTTGCTTTTGGAGCCGATTTCTTATCAGCCTTAGAGACTTTACCAGATTTGTCAGCTTTTTCGCCTTTACCGCGATATGTGACCTCTTCGTTAAGAATCGTGACAGAGCCTTTAGCAGCTTCAACAGCCTTAATTGCGCCTGGAGTTGCACCAGATACTGTCAATTTGACAGGTTTGGACAATTTATCACTGCCAATTAACCGAACACCATCCCGAGCACGGCGAAGAACGCCAGCTTCAACAAGCGCCGCAGCATCGTAATCCGTCTTGCTATCAAGCTTACCAGCTTCAATTGCACGGTTAACATTCGCGATAGACAATTCTGCCCATTGCTTACGGTTTGGTTTATTAAAACCGCGCT
>JBDVGI010000182.1:0-5321 GCA_039962885.1 Litorimonas sp.
GTGGGGTTTGCGCCTTTGAACGCAGTAAAATCATGGCACCAACTTCGCACAGCGGAGGTTATAGCGCGAACAAAGGCGATGTTTGAAAATGCAAAAGAACTTGAAGACTACAAGCTTGGGTTGCGCCATAGTTTAGTTGAATTAACCTCAATCAAATGCTCACACAGAGTGGAATTTAGTCACGACATCAGTTTGTCTATAAGACTTTGGAAAGTTAGAAAGCTCGGCCTGCGGGACTAACGTGACAAAACACGCAGGAAGGATGTTCGTGTTTTGCGGCCTTGATATACATTTTGCCGAGGCAAAACCGTATTAAATCACTTTAACATCCGCTTGCGGCAGGTTCGGGTCGAAGTGCCCCTTCACAGGGTCGAATTTGACGTTGATCATATCCATCACGGCCTTATGCGCGCGCTTGCGTTGGTCTTCGGGGACGAGGACTTCATTGGTCTCATCTCGCAAACATGTATAGATATTTTCTAGCGTGATGCGTTTCATATGCGGGCAGAGGTTACAGGGCCGCACGAAATCTGTTTGCGGGTTTTCCATCGCTACATTATCCGACATAGAACATTCGGTTAGCAAGATAACATTTTTCGGCTTATGATTGCCGACATAATCGCTCATCGCTTTGGTGGAGCCTGTGAAATCACTTTCTGCGACAACTTCGGGCGGGCATTCTGGGTGGGCTAGGACCACCACGTCCTTATGGGCAGCGCGCATATCGCGCACATCTTGGGCTGAGAACCTCGCATGGACCTCGCAGCGGCCATGCCATGCGATGACCTCGATATTGGTTTGTTTGGCAACATTTTTGGCCAAGAACTCATCGGGAAGCATGATGACTTTTTTGACGTTCCACTCTCGGCAAATATGCTCGACAATCGCGACTGCATTGGATGATGTGCAACATATATCCGTCTCGGCCTTCACATCAGCGGATGTGTTGACATAGCTTACAACGGGGATGCCAGGATAGCGCTGCTTGATGAGTTTAATATCTTCGCCTGTAATAGACGAGGCTAGAGAGCAGCCCGCGCGCATCGATGGAATGAAAACACGTTTCTCAGGGCAGAGAATTTTGGATGTCTCAGCCATGAAATGCACGCCGCCTTGGATAATCATATCTGCATCGGTTTTGGTGGCTTCAATCGCAAGACCAAGGCTGTCGCCCGTGTAATCCCCGATGAGGCCGAAAATATCTGGGGTCATGTAGTTATGGGCGAGGATAACCGCGTTTTTCTGTTTTTTAAGCGTGTTAATTGCGTGGACTAACGGCGCATAGGCAGGCCATTCAAAAGGCGGGATAAAGTCTGATACGCTAGCGTAGAGGTGATCCGTTGCCGCGCGAACTTCGTCCGTGTAGTCCAAATCCCCAGCGGGTGTTGACGGCACAGCGCAGACCCCGTTTTCAACCTCAAGCGTCTGGCCAATCCAGCGGCCATTTTCCCAATTGACGAGTTCCTTACCCATATGCGTGTACTCCCTTATGGCTGAATATATAATCTATATAGGGGGTTAGGGCCGTAGAATCCAAGGATTTAAAGGGAAAGGGTTTAAAGAAAAAGGATTTGAAGAATTTACGGGTGGTTATTTTGGGTTTAACTGCGCGAAGCGCTCCAAAAACGCGGCCTCTGCGGCAATGACAGGGAGGGGGCTTATGATTAAATTTAATGCCTTTGGCGGCGGGATGAAAAACTGGTCCGCTTCGACGGGATCAAATCCTGCGATTTGCGTAGCTTCGAACCACGCGCAATACAGATCACATTGCTTGATTTTTTTCTTAAGCGCAGGCGGTATTTCAGGCGGGAGGCCAAAGCGCAAATGAATAGCCTCTTCGAGTCGGTGCTCAAAGGCTTTGTAATCAAGACCAAGCGCGTTTTTAAACGGGCTAATCATATCGCCAATAACATATTCCGCCGCGTCATGCAGCAGGGCGGTGAGACGCTGCGGGTCTGTGGCCTTGGGATTTAATTGCGAGAATAAATGCTCGACAACAACACTATGCTCGGCGACGCTAAAAGCGTGGTCGCCTGAGGTTTGCCCGTTCCAACGCGCCACGCGGGCAAGACCACGAGCTATGTCTTCGATTTCTATATCAAAGGGTGAGGGGTCTAGCAGGTCAAGACGGCGGCCCGAGAGCATACGTTGCCATGCGCGAGGTGGTTTTTTTATACTCACCCAACTCTACGCACAAATATCGCGCCTGCAGAATAACCGGCACCAAAGCTACAAATTAGGCCCATATCGCCGTCATTGAAATCGTCGCTATGTTTATGGAAAGCAATGATAGATCCTGCCGACGATGTATTGGCATATTCATCCAAAACCACAGGAGCTTGTTGTATGTCGACATCTTTGCCGAGAACTTTTTTGGCAATCAACACATTCATATTAAGATTGGCTTGATGCAGCCACATGCGTTTTAATGCATGTGGGTCAAGGCCGTTGGCTTCGCATTGCTCGGTAATTAATTTAGCGACCATTGGCACGACTTCTTTGAACACGCTACGGCCATTTTGGACGAATAATTTATCCGTTAGGCCTTTCTTGCCGCGGTCTCCGACCAACCCGTCATCTTCGGGCGCGCAGTGATTGAGGAAGCCGAAATTATTACGAATATTGTTGGAAAACTGCGTGACAAGTTTCGCGCCAATAACTTCCCAATGCTGCGCGGGGGCAATATCTTCACGCTCTAGCAAGACTGCTGTGGCGACATCGCCGAAAATGAAATGGGCATCACGGTCTTTAAAGTTCAAATGGGCTGTGCAAATTTCGGGGTTCACAACCAATATAGAGCGCGCCTGACCGCCCATGATTAATCCGCGCGCGGCTTCTATGCCAAAGGTTGCGGAGGAGCAGGCCACATTCATATCAAAGGCAAAGCCGCTCGTGCCTAAAATGGATTGCACTTCGACAGCAACTGCAGGGTAGCCGCGTTGGAGGTTAGAGCAGGCGACAATCACTGCGTCGACATCACTGGCTTGTCTTCCTGCATTTTCCAAAGCTTGCCGCGCGGCATTGGCGGCGATTTCGGCGAGAATTGAAGGCTCATCGTCTGCGCGCGCTGGGATGTGCGGAGCCATAATTTCTGGGTCTAAAATGGGGGCCTTAGAAATCACAAAGCGCGATTTAATTCCAGAGGCTTTTTCAATAAATGCAGGATCGGAATAGGTTAAAGCATCTTTCGTGCCAGCCTCTATGTCTGCTGCATTTTCAGAGTTCCATTTGTCGACATAGGCGTTAAATCCCTCGACCAGTTCTTCATTGGAAATGGAGTCTTCAGGTGTCCACAGTCCTGTTGCACTAATGACAGCTTTCACAAATGATCTCTTTTATTCTGTTATTTTCTATGAACGGCACATTAGCGCGAGATTTTCACGATAGCCAAGTCTTTTTACACTTTTCGCGTATCACGACATGTTTCATAAACGTGGCAATCGGTGATATGATCGTTAATCATGCCTATGGCCTGCATGAAAGCATAGATGATAACAGGGCCGACAAACTTAAACCCGCGTTTTTTTAAGTCTTTCGACATGGCTTCGGAAGCAAGGGATTGGACAGGGGCATCAGCGGTGTTGATCCAGCTATTTTGGATGGGTGTCTTTGTTCCAGTTGGATCAGCAAAACTCCAAAGATAATCTGAGAAGTCTAAACCTTCTTCATCACGCATTTTGATAAAGATTTGCGCATTATGAATGGCCGCATTGACCTTAAGTTTAGAGCGGATAATTCCGCTATCGGCCAAAAGCCTCGCGCGGTCAGCATCTGTGTAATGGGCGATAATATCGGGATCAAATCCGTCATAGGCGCGCAGTAAATTGTCCCGTTTACGCAGAATTGTAATCCACGATAACCCCGCTTGTTGTCCGTCTTGGATAAGTTTGGAAAAGAGCAATTTTGCGTCATAAATTGGCCGTCCCCATTCGAGGTCGTGATAGGCACAGTATAATTCATCATTAGGTGCCGCCCACCCGCAGCGCGGCAGGTCCGGGTTGTGAACGTAGTCTGCGGGGATATGTGTGACTCTTGGGAAATCTGTCATAGCCATTTTTCCATTCCTATATTGGCGCGCGCATAAACGGGATGCGGGCCTTCGTGATTAACCGTCCATCCATTACGCGTATAGAGCCGTAGTGCCGCGGCGTTTTTTGTGTTGGATAACAAAAACAACTTTTGAAGGCTTAACTCGGTTTTGGCATAATCATGTATAAATTCGATCAGGTATTGTCCAATGCCTTGGCCTCTATATTCAGGATCAACAGCCATTTTTGTGAGTTCATATTGCCCGTCATCATGACATTTAAGCGCGCAGGCTCCTGCCACGAATTGCGCGATATGGGCTGAGAACACATAGCTACCATTTTCAGTGTAAATTTCTGGCCGTGCAAGCATGAGCTTATCGCTTGGCTCCATCACATGAAGGTCTTGTATCCACTGTGCATTGAGCTGGGCGAAGCGCGGTAAAGCGTCTGGAGCATTTATACGTATGACGGGTTTAAGCGTCATTGCCAGACACAGACCTCATAATCGTGAGAGGTTTACTGTTCAAGCTTGGCGAGACCTGCGCGGCTGCCAATCGGTCAAGCCGTATCATGGCTATGCCCAGATTGTTGTGAATATGTAGAACATCACCAATGATCCGCTCGTCTGTTTTAATTTTATCGCCGATTCGCGCGTCCGCGCTTAAAACAATCCCGCGCATACGTTTTTTCACAGTCGTCATGCGTTTCATCCGGGAGACAACTTCTTGGCCAACGAAACAGCCCTTCTTGAAATCTACACCGGCCATCAGGTCCATATTCGCATCGGCGGGAAAGGTGGTGATTGTCTCGAAATCATAGGCACTATCAACCACACCCAGTGAGAGGCGGTGTGCGTTATAATCGCCGTCTGCATCAAGATAATCAGCGGTAATCAATCGCCGTCCGAGTGATGAATGGCGCGGATCTGCATAGCCTTCCTCGCCTTCGCCCTCCCATATTGCGTAAATATTTAAATCTGTTTGCGTAATGTCTATCGGGGCACGCAGACGGTACATGCGCAGGCGTTTAAATAGGGCAGGCGCGAATTTTTCGGGCGTATCTAGTAGTAAATCATCTCCGTCATGTGTGACAAAGAAGTCCGCGATAATTTTACCTTGCGGGGTCAGCAGCGCATTAAAACTAATCGGCACGGAAAGGGTATTAGTCGTGAGCCCCTCAAGCCAAGTGGCAGCACTATCTCCTGATAGTCGAAAAATAGTTCTGTCAAGGCGAGCAATAGGCATGAGCTGTAGATATGAGAGTGGCAGGTATAAGGCAAGGCGGGATGAAGGT
>JBDVGI010000183.1:0-3002 GCA_039962885.1 Litorimonas sp.
ACACGCGAAGACGGCGTTGAACTTGTCGATATTGAGCCAGGCCAAGGCCTTTCGCTTAAACAGCAATCAGGAGAGGCTAAGCCATGATTATTGGACTTCATCATTATCTGATTGTTGCGGCAATTTTATTCACCATTGGTGTCTTTGGGATTTTCGTTAACCGGAAGAATGTCATCATTATCTTGATGTGTGTTGAACTTATCTTATTGGCTGTGAATATTAATTTCGTCGCCTTTTCAACGCATATGACAGATGTAGGCGTCAATGACCCAATGGCTGGGCAAGTGTTTGCTTTATTCGTTCTAACAGTTGCCGCTGCCGAAGCGGCGGTCGGCTTAGCTATTCTTGTGGTGTATTTTCGTAACCGCGGAAATATTGCTGTCGAAAATATTGATCTGATGAAGGGCTAATCACAGTGTTATATCTCATCATCGTATTTGCGCCATTGCTTGGCGCGGCCATAGCAGGCTTAACTGGAACGCGCTTTGGCGGGCAAAAGCTCGGCGAAAAACCGTCAATGATTATCACAACGGGCTTACTATTCTTATCGGGAATTTTGTCTTGGGTGGCTTTGTTCAAAGTTGGCTTTGGGCATGAGAGCGCGCAAGTCAATGTATTGCGCTGGATGGATGTCGGCGATCTGAAAGCCAATTGGGCGTTTAAAGTCGACACGCTGACAGCGGTTATGTTGGTTGTTGTCAATTCTGTTTCCGCGCTCGTGCATCTCTATAGCTGGGGCTATATGAGTGACGATGAATTTAAGCCGCGCTTTTTTGCGTATCTTTCGCTCTTTACCTTTGCGATGTTGATGCTTGTCACGTCAGATAATTTCATTCAGCTGTTTTTTGGCTGGGAAGGTGTTGGCCTCGCATCATATTTGCTGATTGGGTATTATTATAAAAAACCAAGCGCTAATGCTGCCGCGATTAAAGCCTTTGTCACCAACCGCGTTGGCGATGTTGGTCTTGCGCTTGGTGTTATGACTATATTCCTTGTCTTTGGATCCGTGAACTTTGATGTTGTCTTTGCAGCACTCGAGCAAAACTCAAATAGAACACTCGGGTTTTTAGGCGGTGAGTATAACGCGATGGAGCTTATTGCAGGACTGTTATTTATTGGCGCTATGGGTAAATCTGCGCAATTTGTGCTGCACGTCTGGCTCCCTGATGCGATGGAAGGACCGACACCTGTGTCAGCCCTTATTCATGCCGCGACAATGGTGACCGCGGGTGTGTTCCTCGTATGCCGTGTGCATCCAATATTTGAGCTTGCGCCAGTTGTGTCGGGCTTCATCACAGCGATCGGGGCCTTTACGGCCTTTTTCGCCGCCACAGTTGCGCTTGTGCAAAATGATATAAAGCGAGTGATTGCCTATTCGACGTGCTCACAACTTGGCTATATGTTCTTTGCCGCTGGGGTTGGCGCGTATAATGCCGCAATGTTTCACCTCTTTACGCATGCATTTTTTAAAGCGCTTTTATTTCTGTGCGCTGGCTCTGTTATCCATGCTCTACATCATGAACAGGACATGCGTAAGATGGGCGGAATATGGCGTAAAGTACCGTGGACATATGCTGCGATGATTATCGGGACATTAGCCATAACGGGTATTGGTATCCCAGGTACGCAAATTGGCTTTGCAGGGTTTTTCTCAAAAGATGCTATCATCGAAGCGGCTTATAGCGCGGGTATTGGCGGCTCTGGCGCTGGAGCCTTTGCATTCTGGGTAGGAATTATTGCTGCGTTGATGACGAGCTTTTATAGCTGGCGGCTTATCTTTATGACGTTCCACGGTAAATATCGGGGAGACCATCATACATTTGATCACGCACATGAAAGCCCTTGGACAATGCGAACGCCGCTTGTGCTTTTATCTGTTGGCGCAGTTGCTGCTGGGGCTGTGTTCTACTCAAGCTTCATGAGCAATGCTGGCGATTTCTGGCACGACGCTTTGCCTGTCCACGGCCACGACGGCGGGGAACATCACGCAGCTTTGCCCGCGGGAAATCTCTATGCACTTGCTGAAACAACAGCTACGGACGCCCATCACGGGGATGTGCATCACGGCGGATTATTTGGTTGGTTGTTTAACAAGGTTCATGGTTACCCATTTTGGGTTCTCCTGATGCCATTGCTTGTCTCTGTATCTGGCGGCGTTGTGGCGTGGTTTATGTATATTCGCCAAAGCGCGGAGACGCATATTGCTAAAATCGCCGAAACAGGCGGCGGCCCGCTCTATAATTTCTTACTCAATAAATGGTATGTCGATGAAATATATGACGCCACAATCGTACGCGCTACGCGTGCCCTTGGTGATGTGTTTTGGAAAATTGGCGACGTAAAAATCATTGACGGGCTTGGCCCCAATGGCGTGGCAGCTTTGGTTGCAGCTTTTGGGAAGCGTTTGTCAAAACTACAAACAGGTTACGTTTATCACTATGCTTTTACCATGTTATTAGGGGTGTCTATTTTGATCCTTATCGGTTTTCGCGGATTAGGAGGCTAACATGTTTGAAGGCCTTCCAATTCTCTCTATCATTACGTTTTTCCCGCTTGTTGGGGCTTTGGCGCTCGCTATTGTTGCAAGAGTGTCAGGGGCAGAAGGACGTGCGCAGCTAGAAGTAAATGCCCCGCGCGTAGCGCTATTGATTTCTGGCTTTGTCTTTTTGCTTGCACTTATCATGACCTTTGATTTTGATAACGCGCAAGCGGGTTTCCAGTTTATGGAAGATACACCATGGCTTGGCGGCGGAATTGAATACCGCGTTGGTGTTGATGGTATTTCCGTTTTATTTGTGCTGCTTACCGCTTTTCTAACACCACTTTGTATTCTGGCATCAGATACGGCGATTAAAGACCGTAAGCTCGAATATATGATTGCGTTTCTTATCTTGGAGACTTTGATGATTGGCGTGTTTGTTGCGCTAGACCTTGTGTTGTTTTACCTGTTCTTTGAGGCGGTATTACTGCCAATGTTTATTATCATTGGTGTTTGGGGTGGT
>JBDVGI010000184.1:0-1743 GCA_039962885.1 Litorimonas sp.
CTATGTCTGTCATGCGGCGAGACATGTCGCGATGTTGCGCATAAAGTTTGAGGAAAGCTTTGGCGGCATTTGGACTGGAATTTACAAGATCTTCGGCTTCGGTTTTGCCGATTGTATCGCCTTTAAATAAAGGGTCGCGCATGACTTCATAAACTTCGGCAATGAGGTGAGTGTCGCCAGTGCCAGTGAGGCCTGCAATATCAAAATCATAAATCTCTGCCATACGGAGTAAAACTTTAGCGGATAAAGCGCGTTGGTTATGCTCCATTAAGTTTAGGTAAGAGGTTGAAATCCCAAGGTCTTCAGCCATGCGCGCTTGAGTGAGGCCAAGGGTTTGCCGAAACCTACGCAGACGCGGTCCGATTAAGAGCTTTTGATTTTTTAGAGTCTGAGGCTTTGGGGTTTTCATAATGGATCACAACCATAAAATTTACAAACTTTACAATAAACACAGGTTTTTGTTTTCAAACTTTACAAAAATACCTAATTTTTACAATTGCTTATAGACTCATATATTATTTTGTAAATATAGTATTTTTACATTTAACATTATTGCTGGAGTTCAAATATGAATGCGGGTATACAAAAAGAGTTGAAAACGGATATTCCACGCCATCGTGTCTTAGCTAAGGTGTCAGCGGGCTATGCGCAGTCTTATGCGGACGTTTTAACATTAGATGCATTGCTCTTTTTGGCTGACCTAGAGCGCCGTTTTGGCCCGCAGCGTCGCCTTTTACTTGAAAACCGTAAATGGCAACAAGAGCGTTTTGATGATGGTGAGTTTCCTACACAGCCTTTTGAAACGCAACATATACGTAACTCTATATGGGAAGTGGCACCTTACCCCGATGTTCTGCAAGACCGTAGCGTTGAAATTACGGGGCCAGTTGACCGTAAAATGATGATTAATGCGCTTAATTCTGGTGCAAAAATGTTCATGGCGGATTTTGAAGATGCCTCGTCACCGACCTTTGATAACATGATGTCAGGACAAGTGAATATGCGTGATTATGCGCGCGATACTCTGTCTTTAAAAACGGATAAGAAGTCATATGCTCTAGAAAGTAAAACGGCGGCGATGCTTGTGCGTCCGCGCGGCTGGCATTTGGAAGAGAACCACATTACAGTTGATGGCCGCCCTATGAGCGCCAGTCTTGTCGATTTTGGGTTACATATTTTCCATAATGGTAAGTTGTTGGCTGCCTCTGGGCGCGGACCTTTTTATTATCTTCCGAAGATAGAAAACTATCAGGAGGCAAGGCTTTGGAATGATGTGTTTAACTTTGTTCAAGCCGTTTTGGATATTCCAAATGGAACAATTAAATCCACGGTTTTAATTGAAACGCTCCCTGCTGCTTTTCAAATGGAAGAAATCTTATATGTGCTGCGAAATCACATTACGGGTCTGAATTGCGGACGTTGGGATTATATTTTCAGCTATATTAAGACATTGCGTAATCACAAGGATTTCGTTCTGCCTGAGCGGGCTCAAGTTGGCATGGACCGAGCGTTTCTGTCGGCCTATGCGACGCGTCTTGTAGAGGTATGTCATAAACGCCGCGCTCATGCGATGGGCGGTATGGCGGCACAAATTCCTGTTAAGGGCGATGAGGCCGCAAATACAGCTGCATTTGATAAGGTGCGCAGTGATAAACAACGCGAAGCCCGTCTTGGCCATGATGGGACGTGGGTGGCTCATCCCGACCTTGTGCCTGTTGCTATGGACGTGTTTGACGCTGAAAT
>JBDVGI010000185.1:0-24325 GCA_039962885.1 Litorimonas sp.
CTGACAAAATCAGGTTTTAATAACATATAAAACACTCTAAAGTTGATAACTCCATCACAAAAAAAGGACTATCCCGTGATGATGCGGGATAATCCGAGATTTATTAAAGTGGCGTATCTGACTCGATACGCTTTAATACCTTAATTATGGCAATGATTTCCGTGACCTTTTGATAGGTCATGACCCCATTGGTCATATTGGCGTGCGCTACCATTATAACAGTATACATTGGCAGCTTGAGGTGCTGGTTGAACGATCTGTTGTTGCGTCCAAACCTGTTGCGGAGCCGGAGCCGGTGCAACATAGGCTGTGCGGTCAATATGCGTGACCATTGATGTCAGGCATGTTCCGTCAGCTTGCTTCACGCTATCTGATGGGCACGGCGCATGGCGGCTGCTTGTAGATCTTTGCTCAACAGGAGACACATAACGCGTCACATTGTGGTCAAGACATGTTCCGTCAGCTTGGCGTGTTGTGTTTGAAGGGCAATGTGCGATTTGAGGCGCACGGACGACAACGCGCTGAACACGCGGTGCGGGTGCAGGGCGTTGTACGTAAACGGTACGCTGCACATAAACGGGTTGTACTCGCGGCTGCACATAACGTGTGACGGGTACAACGGGTCCAGCGACATATTGGCCAGAATTAACATATTGTGTAGGTGCTTGGCTATAAATTGGGCCTTGCTGAACAGGGTATCCGCCTTGGACAGGATAACCACCCTGTACAGGATAACCGCCTTGAACTGGGCCGCCGACATAACGTCCATTAGACCGCCCATTAAAGTTACGTCCTTGCGGCGCGAAAGCATTTGCAGCAACTCCGCCAAGGGCTGCGCCGATTAAGGCACCTTCGACGTTGTTCCCGCGTCCTGCGATAAGCGCGCCAACACCAGCGCCAGCGCCAGCACCTGCTAATGTGCCAAATGTAGAGCTATTCCCAAATCCGCCGTTAAAGCCTTGTCCTTGGGGCGCGAAAGCATTTCCTGCTACGCCGCCGACAGCTGCGCCAATCAAAGCGCCTTCGACGTTATTACCTTGTCCTGCAATTAATGCACCGATGCCTGCGCCTGCGCCAGCACCTGCTAATGATCCAAATTGTGCTTGCGCTACGCTTGGGACGAATGTCATGGCAGCAATGGCTGCACCTGTAAGTAAGAATTTCATTATTAAGGCTCCTTGTTGCCGAATAAATGTCTCAATTCGGGAGCGTGTCAATATACGTCCCACCAAAAAGATTGATGCGCTCACTTTTGCAAGTCTTAGGCCAATCTATATGTTATTTACGTAACTTAATATGAATATAAGCTGTTATCAAAATTTTTCTCTTAAAACGCGAAAACCTCGGCCTAAAAGACCGAGGTTCTGTCGCGGGGGGACATTTAATTCGCCTAATGAGGGTTAGGCTCTTAATAAAACCGACGCGTATTTTTCTTACGCTTTAGAAATTGACGACGATCCTTAAGCTCTAGAATCTCATAATCGATCTGCGCAAGACGCTTTTTCAAATATGGATTATAACCTCTATATTCAAGTTCGACACAAATGTCGTGTCTGTCACGTTTTAAGGCATTAAGCTGGTAATCGATTTTATCGATTTGTGTGTAGCTTGATGCCGCGACACGGTGGTTAAATCCTTGGTTACTATTGAACCCACGGTTATTTGTACTGATGCGCGTTGTAAAACCTGAATTGTTGAACCTGCTATTATTAGTCACTCTGCGCGTCGTTTTATTATCGCTTGCGATACCTTCGCCAATCGCCGCACCCGTCACACCGCCAATAATAGCGCCAACGATTGCACCTTCAGTACGGTTCCCGCGTCCAGCGATTTCTTCGCCAAGGATTGCGCCTAAAGATCCGCCAATCAAGCCGCCCGCGATTTGTGCGCCCGCATCATTATTGCTCTGGCGGCTAGAAAAGTTCTGCGCATTCGCAGTTAGAGGGGATACAAGCGTTGCCGCCGCCAAAGTGATGGCTACAAGACTCTTTTTAGTGAATATAACATTCTTCATTTTATGTCTCCTATTTTAGGCAACGAAAGGGGGAATGCCCGTTCGATGAAACCTAATTAGCGCGACTGGACTGAACTGACTCTGACTTTGAAATTCATTTTTAGTTCAGAAAGCATAAAATATAATGTAAGCTATTGATTTATATGAAATAAATATCGAAAAATATAATATTTTTTTATTTAATTCCCCATTTGACCGCGGTGACGTAGCTTATGATCTGCTAACACGCAGGCCATCATGGCTTCTGCAACGGGTACAGCTCGAATCCCAACACATGGATCATGACGTCCTTTGGTGCGGACATCAATTTCGTGGCCTTGAGCATCTATGGAGCGCGTCTCAGTGAGAATGGAAGATGTAGGTTTAATCGCGATACGAGCGACAATTTCGTCGCCATTGCTAATGCCGCCTAATATCCCGCCCGAATGATTGGATAAAAACTTTGGTTTTGCATTTTCTAGCCTGATTTCATCGGCATTTTGCACCCCTGTAAGACGGGCTGCGGCAAAGCCTGTGCCAATTTCTACGCCCTTTGCGGCGTTAATTGACATCATAGCGCTGGCTATATCGCTATCGAGCTTACCATAAACGGGCGCTCCCCAGCCTGCGGGGACGCCGTTGGCCCGAATTTCAATCACAGCGCCAACGGAATTTCCGGATTTGCGAATATCGTCTAAGTAATCTTCCCATTCTTTAGCCGCGGCGGCATCGGGACACCAAAATGGATTTTGCGTGGTTTGTGACCAATCCCAATTATCTGGGCGAATATCTTTTTCGCCGAGGCTGATGACTGCACCACGAATTGTAATACCGTGCAAAATTTTACGGGCAATCGCGCCTGCGGCCACGCGGTTAGCCGTTTCGCGCGCAGAGCTGCGTCCGCCGCCGCGGTAATCGCGTATACCATATTTAGCGTCATAGGTTAGATCAGCATGACCCGGGCGATACCGAGATTTGATGTCAGAATAGTCTTTGCTGCGTTGATCTGTATTTTCAATTAACAGGCTAATAGGCGTGCCTGTTGTCTGGCCTTCAAAGACCCCAGATAGGATTTTGACGGCATCAGGCTCTTTGCGCTGAGTCACAAAGCGCGAGGTGCCAGGTTTACGTTGATCCAGAAATGTTTGAATATCGGCTTCGGATAGCTCTATGAGCGGAGGGCAGCCATCTACAACACAGCCAATGGCTGGGCCGTGGCTCTCGCCCCATGTGGTAAACCGAAATAAATGTCCGAAGCTATTATGTGACATAGCGCCCTCTTAACGCCGTAATATAGAAAAGGCGAGAGGTTAAAAACTGCGTGAGCCTGCTTGAACGCGATAAGCTTGTGGGGCAGGCGGGATAAGTGTTTCAAAAGCTGATTTAGCTTGCATAAAAGCGCTAACATTGGCGTAAGGGCTGTCGGGGTGAAAAAATTTCGCTTTTTTCCGCCAAGCTGCCCGAACATCTGTTTCGCGTGCTGACATTGATACGCCTAAAGTCATCAGGGCTTGTTGCCGTGTCATTTTTGCTCCCCTATCCACAATAAAATTATTATAGCTGTATATAGCCAAGATTTTGGTTAATAGAGCGCTCACAAATATAGTTAATATTGCGTTTTTTTTATTTTTTATGACATTTGTCTCTAAATTATGGGTAATTTTATGACGAACTCTGCTATTCCCGTTACGCCGTCGCGCGCTGACTACCTTGAAACAGGCGACCGCCCTATGGATTGGATCCGTGCAAATGATCCTATAGCTCTATTTGAGCAGTGGTTGATCAAAGCCCGCGAGACAGAATTGAATGACCCTAATGCAATGAGCCTTGCAACGGTTGATGCGTCAGGGTGTCCAGATGTGCGTATAGTTTTGCTCAAAGGTTTGGATGAAAATGGCTTTGTTTTCTACACTAATAGTCAAAGCGCGAAAGGTCAGCAGCTTGGCGGCACGGGGCAGGCGGCTTTATGTTTTCATTGGAAAAGTCAAAAACGCCAAGTGCGGGTGCGCGGGGCTGTTGAAAGTGTTAGTGTGGCAGAATCGGACGCTTACTTTAATGAACGCGCTCGCGGGTCGCAAATTGGTGCATGGGCTTCTGAGCAATCGCGGCCTGTGGAAAACCGCGAAGCTATGGTAGATGCTGTGGAACAGGTGGAGGCACGGTTCAAAGATATAGAGGTTTCGCGTCCGCCCCATTGGCATGGTTGGCGCGTTATGCCAAAAGCTATAGAGTTTTGGCAAGATGGCGCGTTTCGCCTACATGATCGCCGATTGTTTACTGCAAAGGCAGGAAGCTGGGAGGCAACACGGCTCTTTCCATAGAGGAGACGCGCCTAGAAGCAGGTTAGGGCAAGGGTATGACCCGTAAATTCTTGTAACATACATATATAATGAGATGACTATGACAAATGCGCTTACAGAAATAGACCATGCGCCAAAAGGCACCCGCCGTTTAAAGCTGCGCAAATGGGTATTGAAAACGACACTAGTCGTCGCAATATTTGCGCCTTTATTATTTGTAATTGCCGCAATTGGTGTGAAGTTCGGTATTTGGGGTGTAGGTTTTGGGTTTGGGACTTTAACGTTGAAGCTTGGGCCGATTATGCTTTTTGCGTCGGGTTTTTTAGGTGTGCTGAGCTTGATTTTAGCTTGCGTGATTAAACCACGACGAGGGTTTTGGGCGGCAGGTTTGGCTTTAATCGTCGCAGCAGGTGGAATAGGGAATATGATGAGCCTGAAAGCAAAGGCGCAGAGACTACCTTTTATACATGATGTGACAACGGATACGCAAGATGTCCTAAATTTTACCGCAGCAATTATCGAACAGCGCGCTAAGGTCAAAGACGTTAATACATCTGATTATGTTGGTAAGCGCGATAATCGTGAGGATAAACTGGTGTCTGTACTACAAAGTAAGGCCTATCCTAAGATAAGCCCTTTGGTTCTCGAAAGCGCACCAGATGTCGTATTTGCCAAAGTTGAGCTCATGGTAAAAAAAATGGGTTGGAAGATTGCTAATACGGATGCGCAGGCGGGGCTTATCGAGGCCACTGATACATCATTCTGGTACGGATTTGAGGATGATGTCATTATCCGTATACGCCCGTCAATAGGCGGCGGCACACTTGTAGATATGCGATCTTTATCCCGAATTGGTCAATCCGACCTTGGCAAAAATGCCGAACGCATACAATCGTTCTTAAAAAATCTCAAAACAACAGAAGTTTCGTCTTAAGCTTGATAAAGCAATAGGTTAACTTAAGCTGCAATTTTATATATTTGACGTAATCCGTCTATGCCATTTGCTGCGACGCGGCCTGTTTTGCGCATATGGATGAGGTGCGATAACACGCTATGAGCCGCGGCAGGATGTAACCGTTTATCTACATCGGCGTATAGCTTTGCAACGATATCCCCAATAGACGTCGTCCCGCTTTGCAGAGCGTCTAATATCTGGGCTTCACGTGTATGGCGGTGGGCGATATAGGCCTCTAGGAAGGGGCGAACTTCTGTGATGGCTGTCCCATGAGTTGGGCGAACAATATCAAAGTTTCGGGCTAAGACGGTTTCAAGACTATTGAGATAATCCCCCATATCTCCATCAGGGGGACTAACGACACTTGTGGACCACCCCATGATGTGATCTCCAGAAAACAATGTATTTTCTTCGTTGAGGGCAAAACATAAGTGGTTTGAGGTATGGCCAGGTGTGTGGATGGCCTCGATCGTCCAGCCGTCTCCTTCAATGGTGTGACCATCGCGTATGTCGACATCAGGTTTGAAGGATAGATCATCCCCAGCTTCGAGGCGAATTTCTCCGCCTTTAGGCAGGACAGGCTGCACGCCATAACCATAAACTTTACAGCCATGTTCTTCGGCTAAGGGCCGCGCCATGGGTGAGTGGTCCATATGGTGATGCGTGACTAAAACATGGGTAACAGTGCGGCCTTGTAAGGCTTCGCGTAGCGCAGCTTGATGTTTTGGCGTTGTCGGGCCCGGGTCAATCACGGCGACATTCTTATCTCCAATAATATAAACGCCCGTTCCCGTGAAGGTGAAGGGGCCAGGATTATCAGCGATGACGCGTTGAACTAGCGGACTGAGTTGATCAAGACGTCCATATTCAAAGTCGAATTGTCTTACAAATGGAATTGCCACAGACTCTATCCTTGCTTTCGATTAGTCAAATTGTGTTTTGTCGGCATAATATTCTGAATCATAACGTGGACTTATAGCCTTAAGGTTAATGCGTTGGAATAAATAACATGCCTGAAAACATGCAAATCACTACGCTTACGGTGATATTATAAAGCAATAGAGTATGACAGGTCTATAAGCGTTTTTTGACAAAACCGTCATAAATTAGCTTTTGGCAGCTGTTTTGTCGGTGATAAAAATGCAACAGAAAGCTAAAAACCGTGTTTTATCAATAAAAAACTGTAATGATCTCTTGAGTGTTAACCCTTAATCATTTTTAATAAACACAACGCGGACACGGATCCGTGATATACTATTAATCGAAATAAAGCCAGTTCGAAGGGGTTTTTAATGAATATACTAGATAAAGCACGGCTGTTACAGACGTCAGTTCTATCCAGCTTGATTTTAGGGTTGGGCGGGGCCGCATATGCACAAGATGTCGCACAGGTTCCTGATGCACAAGTTGAAGAAGATGATATAGAAGATACGATTATTGTTACGGGGTCTCGTATTCGCCGTACGATTGGAGACGCACCTGTTCCGCTAACAATTATTGATCAAGAGCGAGCTCAGGTTTCTGGTTTCAATAATATTGCTGATTTTCTATCAGACGTTCCTGCGCTGCAAGGCTCTCAGGTTCCTGATGATACAACGGGCGCAGTTCTAAATGCTGCTGGTCTTAGCCTTCTAAACTTGCGTAACCTTGGTGTTCAAAGAACTTTAGTTTTGATTGATGGTCAAAGACAGGTTGGTTCACAAACTGGCACGGCCGCTGTGGATGTGGGTACAATTCCATTTATCGCTGTTGAACGAACTGAAGTTCTGACTGGTGGTGCGTCATCTATCTATGGTGCCGATGCTGTATCAGGCGTGGTTAACTTTATTACACGTCAAAACTTCGAAGGCGTTCGTCTTGATGCGCAGTTTGCTGAAGACCGGGAAGGATTTAATGAGTCATACCGTCTGTCAGGCCTGATTGGTCAAAACTTTGCTGAAGACAAAGGTAATGTCTTGCTCGCAGTGGAATATCGAAAAACAAATGAACTTTTACAAAATCAAGTGGATTTTCAACGGCGAGATGCGGCCTTATTGCGTATTGATAGTGACCCTGTACCGGGTGGATCACCTGCCGGAACAGCACAAATTGCCGACGGTCAACCAAACTTCGCTTTATTTGAAGGCCTGACGCTTGATATTATTAATAATGCAGGTGTGATTAACACATTCGCTCCAAATGGTATTTCCCCTACTGGGACCTTCTTTACATTTGCGCCTGATGGCACGGCTATACCCTTTATTCAGGGTACTGACCCTCGGACAGGTGCTTTGATAGGGACGTCAGCCACTTTAATCGGTGGTGATGGTACGCCGCTAGTTGGATTGTCTGAATCACTTACGCCACGTAATGAAACAGTTAATACATTGGCTAGAATTACTTATGAACTAACGCCAAATATAGATTCATACGCAGAAGTGCGTTATTCGCGCACGGATGCTAGGACGTCTTTCCAACCTAGTTTCTTCTCTGGTGCGCCGAACTTTATTGGCCAAGCTGATGCAAACCGTGTTCTTGGGGCACAACCTTTTGGAGTAACAGCTTTTACAGCTGTAGATAATGCTTTCCTTGATCCAAATGCTGCCGCAGCAATTAATGGTGCGTTCGGTGTTGCTTCAGTTCAGCGCTTTCAAGATGAATTTAACCGAACACAAGATGCAACTCGTGAGCTGTTCCGGATTGTTGGTGGATTTTCTGGTGAATTTACATCTCCTATTAATTCAGATGAGCAATGGTATTGGGAAGCAAATGCGAACTTTGGTCGTTCAGAAGCTGTAAACCAGCAAGGAAATGTACGTTTGAACCAAAATTTCTTCGCGGGTTCAGATGCGATTGAGATTAATCAAGCTGATCTTGATGTCATTACGGCTGCAGGAAACACGCCTACATTTGCGGTTGGTGATGTTGTTTGCCGGGTGCAATTCTTGTCCGCGGCTGGTTTACCTGCAACTATTCCAGGACTTGGCGCAGTCAACCAAAACACTATTGATAATTGCGTGCCGTTCTCTATTTTCGGTGAAGGTGCAACATCAAACGAAGCTTTGGAATTTGTATCTGCTGATTTGAATGATTTATTCGCACAGGAACAGGTTGTGTTTGGTGGTAACTTATCAGGTGGTTTATTTGACCCACTCGGTGCGGGTACTGCGCAATTCTCACTTGGGGTTGAGTATCGTGAAGATAGATCTGAAACTGCTCCAGATCCTCTTGCTTTGAATCTTGATACTTTTGCAAATAATATTGCTCCTACATCAGGTAGTTTTGATGTTTACGAGGTTTTTGGTGAATTAGAAGTTCCATTATTAGCAGATAAACCATTTGCGAAAAACTTATCCATCGGCGGGGCGGCGCGTTATTCCGATTATTCAACAATTGGTGATACATTTGTATGGAATGTACGAGGTGATTGGGAACCTATCGAGGACTTAACTTTCCGTGGTGGCTTTGCGCGTTCTGTGCGTGCGCCTAATATCGGAGAATTATTCCAGGCGGCTGCACAAAGCTTCTTTCAGATAGCGGACCCATGTGATATTAATAATATTAATGGTGGTCTTAACCCTGGGGCGCGTGCAGCAAACTGTGCGGCACTAGGCGTTCCTGTTGGGTTTGTTGACCCGAACCCGAATATCTCAAATAGTGGTATTAATGCTGGTAACCCTAATCTAGCAGAAGAAACATCTGATACATTCTTTGCAGGTGCAACTTGGGTACCAAGTTTCTTTCCTGACCTGATTATTGATGCAAATTTCTTTGATATTGAAATCGAAGATGCGATTGGTGGGTTAGGTGTTCAAAATATCGTTAATGCATGTTTTGATGGTGCAAATGGCCCAGATACGCAATTCTGTAGTCTTTTTGATCGTGACCCTCTTAACGGAGGTGAGATTTCTAATATCTTGAACGCGCCTGTTAATATCGCCTTTACAAGTACACGTGGTCTTGATTTCCAAGGTCAATACAGAAAAGATGTTGCCGATATTCTAAATGGTTTAGGGCAAAATTTCTCATCGGATCTTGGTAGTTTTTCACTTGGAGTACAGGGTACCTATGTATTCAGTCTTGAAGCACAAACCAACATTCTTGATGACACAACATTTGATGATGCTGCTGGTGAAGTGGGTGTTCCTGAGCTTCGGTTTAATGTGAATGCAACTTATTCAAATGGTCCCGTTGCACTATCATGGCGTTGGGATAGAGTTTCAAGTCAAGAACTGTTCCAAGATACACTTGATCCGATTGAAGATATTCCGTCAGAATTCCTTAATACTGGCCAATTCTCTCAGCATGATTTGACTATCCGTTACGATGTAACAGACAACTTAAACCTTCGCGCTGGTGTTGTTAATGTATTCGATAGTGAGCCGCCTTTGTTTGCGCAAAATAACATCTTTGATATTTTTGGTCGCCGTTTCTTTATTGGTGCGACAGCAAACTTTTAATCAAAAAATCTCTCATGTGTAATTCATGAGAGATTTAATATGTATATTCCCCAAGCTGCATTATGAAATTGCGGCTTGGTATTTTTTGTTCCACCGTCATGTTAGCAAGTAATAAGCTGTGCCAAAGCCGAGAGCTAATTTTTCGTCGACCTAAAGAGTATTCCGAGCCATTATTGAGATTCATGAATATTTGCTCTCTTGTCTATTCAAAAGGGTAAGTTATGATCAAAATAAAGCATTTCAAATTTAGTTTACATATCAAGTTTTAGGTGAGTAAATTTAGGGTTTTTCTGTATTGTGTAAGATGTTCTCACTAAAGTGATCAAGGGTCTCGTTCATTACCCCGCCCAACCTAATTACCCCATATGCACAACACTAACATTTCCAACGCGACCGAGTGCACGTCAATCAGATGTGCTGTGAAACCTAGACGAAGTTGATTAGATGATTTCATGCCGCGACATTGCCTATTAACGAAGAATACATTAAGCCGCTCCAAAACGAGGAAGTTAAATGTCAAATATACTTGTTAACTCGCCAGTTATTCCCGTCGTCGCGATTGAAGACCCTAACACAGCCGTGAATTTATGCAGCGCGCTTCAAAGAGGCGGTATTCACGCGATTGAAGTTACGTTGCGGACAGCCAAAGCCATAGAGGCTATTGCACAAATTAAAAAACATTGCCCGAAAATGGTGCTTGGCGTGGGAACTGTTTTGACGCCCGATGATGTGAGTAAGTGCGAAGATGTGGGTGCAGATTTTATTGTTTCGCCAGGCCTGTCGCCAAAATTACTTGCGCGGCTACAAAAAACGGATCTTTTGGTGTTGCCAGGAACCGCCTCGCCGAGCGAGGCGCTCAGTGCCTATGAGGCGGGCTTTCATAAGATAAAACTTTTCCCTGCCGAAGCGGTTGGAGGAGCGGCATTAATTAAATCGATTTTTGCGCCAATGCCGAAAATTAGTTTCATGCCGACGGGAGGCGTGCGGACCACGAATATGATGTCATATTTATCGTTGCCCAACGTATATGCCGTCGGGGGGACGTGGATAGCAAGTCAGAACAATCTAAACGCAAGGAACTGGGGTGCTATAGAGACAAATGCGAGGGAAGCAATGGCTATCGCGCAGGGCGGGACATGAGGGGGTAATCTAACCCTCTGTCACTCTAGCGGTTGTGAACTTATTATATTTGCAACAGCTAGGGCACTTAATGTGTGTCTATTAATTTCGCCTTGTGGATCATACCAATTATGAATCCAGTTCACAGAACCAAAAAACAACATAATTTTTGTTCGTAATAAAGCGCGGTTCGTTGCAATATCGGGATTTATCCGAATATAAACGTGTTCAAACCTGTCGATAATATCTCTTTGCTTTTTGACAATGGTTTTGCGTTGTTGCGGGGTCAATTTATTAAGGTCATAGAGCAAAACTTTTTGAGCATTTTGAGCCCCTGCGTAACATTCCAATAGGGCGAGTGTAAGATTGTGAAACTCTTGCGTTGCATCAAGGTCAATTAGTTCAGGATCAGAGATGATTGCGACAAGATCGTCAATATGTTCGGTCATGACTTGATAAAGTATGTCCTCTTTAGCGCCGAAATAATGATAAATCAGAGATTTGGAAACGCCGCAAGCTTTAGAGATATCCGAAACGGACGCGCCGCTAAATCCTTTGCTCGCAAATAAACCCGCGGCCTGTTTCATGATGGCGACACGTTTGTCATCGAAATCTTGTGCTTGAGTACGGGCCATAATTACGTATCCCTGAAATCGTAAATTCGCCGCGCTTTACCCGCAGAACGCTCAAGACTATTAGGAGCCACAATTTTGATCAGGCTTGATACACCGATAAGGGTTTTTACCCGCTCGGCTAACATGCGCGCTGCATCTGTGCGCTCTTGCTGTGCCGCATTAGAGCCTTCTTCGACAACGATGGTAAGAATATCCAGTCTGTCAGGGCGAGAAATTTCGCAGTGATAATGGGGTGATAGTTTTGGGATATTTAGGATTATCTCTTCAATTTGTGTTGGGAAGACATTGATGCCCCTAATGATCATCATGTCATCGCTGCGGCCTGTAACTTTTTCCATTCTGCGCATATTTCGCGCTGTTCCAGCTAAGAGGCGCGTTAGGTCACCTGTGCGGTAACGAATAATCGGCATGGCTTCTTTGGTTAGAGATGTGAAAACGAGTTCACCCATTTGGCCGTCTGGAACGGGTAACCCTGTGTCAGAATTTATAATTTCCGGATAAAAATGATCTTCCCATATGGTCGAGCCATCTTTGGTTTCTATGCATTCATTGGCCACGCCTGGGCCGATGACTTCGGATAGACCGTAGATGTCGACGGCATCAATATCAAAAGCTTGCTCGATTTCTTTGCGCATCGCATCGGACCAAGGTTCGGCCCCGAAAATTCCAATTTTGAGAGATGAAGCTCGCGGGTCAAGGCCTTGGCGGTGAAACTCATCTAAAATAGAAAGCATGTAACTCGGTGTGACCATGATAATGTCAGGTTTAAAATCTTGGATGAGACGCACTTGTTTCTCTGTCTGACCGCCTGACATAGGAATAACTGTGCAGCCGAGCTTTTCCGCTCCGTAATGCGCGCCCAAGCCGCCCGTAAACAGACCATACCCATAGGCAATATGGCATTTCATACCTGCACGACCGCCCGCGGCGCGTATAGAACGGGCTACGACATCCGCCCACATATCAATATCATTTTTTGTGTAGCCAACAACAGTAGGCTGCCCTGTGGTGCCAGAAGAGGCATGTATGCGTGTGACCTCATTCATTGGAACTGCGAAAAAATTAAACGGGTAGGCTTGGCGTAAATCTTCTTTTGCTGTGAATGGAAATTTCGCGAGATTTTCTAGCGTTTGCAAATCCTCTGGTTTGATTCCGTGATCGTCGAATTTTTTGCGGTATGATGGCGAATTTTCATAAGCGTGAGTAAGCGTTTTTTTTAGGCGGGTGAGTTGCAATGCGCGCAACTCTGAAATGGAAAGTTTTTCACCATCATCAAGAACTGGTGCGTAACGACCCGTCATATTATCTTTCAATCGCATTCATGGTTAGAAGCTCATAAGTTGCCACAAGTTCTTCATTTTGGTTGGTGACTTCGACATCCCAACGAACCTCTCCATATTCAGGGTTTCGCTGTTTTTTCGTTTTCGCCGTTAGCGCCACTTTGATTGTGTCATTGGGCGATACGGGCGTTAAGAAGCGCAGATTATCTAACCCGTAATTGGCCAAAACTGGGCCGGGGGCAGGGTCAACGAAAAGGCCAGCTGCAAAGGATAATAGCAAGTAACCATGCGCTACGCGTCCAGGAAAGAATGGATTGGCAGTGGCGGCGGCTTCGTCCATATGGGCGTAGAAATTATCGCCTGTGAATTCGGCAAAATGTTCAATGTCTTCAAGGGAAATGGTGCGACCTTTGGTCAGTAAAGTTTTTCCCATATAAATATCGTCAAAATTAAACCTAAATGGATGCGCGCCATCTGTGACTTGCGCTGCGCCTTTCATCCATGTTTGTGTGGCACCTGCGATAAGGTTTGGTGTGCCTTGTAAGGCTGTGCGTTGCATATAGTGTTTAATTCCGCGCACTCCACCAAGTTCCTCGCCTCCGCCCGCGCGGCCTGGGCCGCCGTGGACGAGAACAGGGAGCGGAGAGCCGTGCCCCGTGCTTTCTTTGGCATTATCGCGGTTAATCATCGCGATACGTCCGTGAAAAGATGCTGAACCTAGAACAATTTCTCGGGCAACCTCAGGGGAGTGTGTGAAGAGCGACATGACTAAAGACCCAAGCCCCTCATTACAAAGCGCAACCGCATCATCAAGATTCTTATAAGGCATGAATGTCGAGACAGGGCCGAAGGCTTCAACGGCATGAATTTTTGGCGCCTCCCACGGCGTATCGCACCGTAGTAAAATAGGAGACATAAATGCACCTGTGTCATTATCTGCATCTACTGGGTCGAGCGCATGAATGTCGCCGAAGACGATTTTGGCTTGCTCTGATAATTCTGTAACTTTGCTGCGGACATCTTCACGCTGGGACAGGCTGACGAGTGCGCCCATGCGGACACCTTCGCTGTCAGGATTACCGATGGTTGTTTTCGCTAGGCGCGCTGTTAAAGCGTCTTGCGTGGCATCCATCATGGCTTCGGGTACAAATGCGCGGCGTATGGCGGTACATTTTTGGCCAGCTTTTACGGTCATTTCCGTCGCGATTTCTTTAATGAAAAGCTCGAACTCAGGCGTGTCTTGCGTGGCATCTGGGCCAAGAACACAGGCGTTAAGGCTGTCTTGCTCGGCGACGAAACGAACAGAGTTTTGTGTCACAATCGGATGGGTGCGAAGCATAGATGCAGTTGAAGCAGAGCCTGTAAATGACACGACATCTTGGCCAGTGAGGTGATCGAATAAATCCCCAGTGCGTCCAACGATAAGCTGTAAAGCCCCGTCGGGGATAATGCCTGTTTCTATCATAATGCGCACCGCATGCTCGCATAAATATGCGGTTGCCGTTGCAGGTTTAACAATCACAGGCACGCCTGCAATCAACGCACCGCCAAGTTTTTCCAGCATTCCCCAAACTGGGAAATTATAGGCGTTAATATGCAGGGCAAAGCCTTTCATGGAGGTATAGATATGCTGTCCCATCCATGTGCCATTTTTTGAAATTTGTTCTGGCGGGCCGTCAATAATGACGTGCCCATCAGGGAAGTGACGACGGGCTTGGGACGAGGTTGAGAACAATGTCATGGCTCCGCCTTCAATATCCACCCAGCCATCACGGCGTGTTGCGCCCGTGTGAGCGTTCAGGGCATATAATTCTTCTTTGCGCTCGGTTAAGGCAATGGCTAAATCTTTGACCATAAAGGCGCGTTGATGCAACGTCATTTCGCGCAAGCCTCGGCCCCCAATATTACGGGCATAATCTGCCATGGCTTTGAAATCTAACCCGTTAGAACTCGTCTGTGCGACAGTCGCCCCTGTCACTGCAGATGTAATATCGACGTGGCCATCTTGACCTTTTACCCATTTTTGATGTGCAAAATTTTCTAAAATCATAGCGGACATATTCATTTCCTAGTGTGGGGGTAATTGTATTTAATTGCCAGTGAAGACGGGTTTGCGTTTTTCCATAAAGGCAGCAACCCCTTCCGCATAATCCGCGCTGTAGCCTAATTTACGCATTGCGTCGCGTTCAAGATCAAGCTCTTCGGCAAGCGTGTTTTGTGCAGATTGGCGGATACGCATTTTTGTTTCAGCAAGCCCTAATGTTGGCCCCGCTGCGAGTTTTTTGGCGAGCTTTAACGCTGTGTCCATTAAAACTTCATCGTCTACGGCTTTATATATCATGCCCCAGCTCTCGGCTTTTTCAGCTAATACAGGCTCGCCCGTTAGCGTAATCGCCATAGCGCGGGCCTGCCCAATAAGTCGCGGAAGCACCCATGTGCCGCCCGAATCTGGGATAAGTCCGATATTAGCAAAGGATTGGATAAATTTCGCAGATTTCGCGGCTACAACAATATCACAGGCGAGCGCAACATTGGCTCCTGCGCCAGCTGCAACGCCGTTCACGGCGCATATGACGGGTATTGGCATATCAGCGATGCGACGCACCATTGGGTTCCAATATGTTTCGCAAGAATACCCAAGATCAACCGCTTCGCCGCCCGGGGCAACGGCGCGGTCGCCCAGGTCTTGGCCTGCGCAAAAACCTCGCCCCGCGCCAGTGATGATTAAGGCTCTTATCGATGTGTTCGTTTCGATGTGGGTCAACGCATTTTGCATCTCTTCGTGCATATGGGCGGTGAAGCTATTTAATCTATCTGGGCGATTTAGGGTTAGGATTGCCGCGCCGTCTTCAATGCTAAGCTTTAGAGTTGCGTAATCGGTCATGGCGCACTTTCTGAAAATGGAAACTCATTTCATAAAACTATTTATATTTTTAAGACTTGATGTATAATAAATTGAACGAACGGTCAATTAAAGACCCGCCTAGTATAAAATACAAAGATTATGTCATGAATGATGCTGATAAATTAGCACAAAAAGTCGCTCGGAAAATGCTGTCCGACGAAGGTACGGGTCCCGCTTGGGGCTTGTCATATGATGATGGCGGGGAGGGCTGGGCGCAAGTGAGTTTCCGTGTTAAGGCAGATATGCTTAATGGGCATGGTACAATACATGGCGGGATGTTATTTGCGTTGGCTGACACGGCTTTGGCCTATGCTTGTAATTCGCGCAACAATCGTACAGTAGCTCAGCAAGCCTCTATCGCGTTTCTGAGCCCAGTTGAAATGGGAGAGAAAGTCATGGCCACAGCCCGCGAAGAGGCGTTGCAGGGACGCTCTGGCGTGTATAATGTAAAGCTTACGGGTGAAGATGGACGAACCGTTGCAACATTTCAGGGCCTATCACGAGCGATACGTGGCCACGTTATTGATTTGTCCAAAATACCCCTTCCTAAAACAAAAAATAAAAAGGATGCCTAATGAAAACGGCTTATATCTGTGATGCGATAAGAACACCCATTGGACGCTTTGGTGGAAGTTTGTCAAATGTTCGTGCGGACGACCTCGCGGCCATTCCGTTGAGAGCCCTCAAAACCCGCAATCCAAATATTGATTGGGACAATGTTGATGACCTCATCATGGGCTGTGCTAATCAAGCGGGCGAAGATAACCGGAATGTAGCCCGAATGGCAGCTTTGCTTGCAGGGGTTGGCGAGACAGTGCCAGGTACAACCGTCAACCGCCTGTGCGGGTCAGGCATGGACACAATCATTATGGCTAGCCGCGCAGTCATGGCAGGGGATGCGGATATGATTATAGCGGGCGGAACTGAAAGTATGACGCGCGCGCCATATGTGATGAGCAAAGCTTCAACGGCATTTGGGCGAGGCGCGCAGATGTTTGATACTTCTATCGGGTGGCGGTTTACGAACCCAGAACTAGAAAGGGTCTACGGAGCCGAAGGCATGCCTAAAACCGCAGAAAATGTTGCTGAGGATTTTAATATTTCCCGCGAAGATCAAGATTTATTTGCAAAACGCAGCCAAGATAAAGCTGAGGCAGCGATTAAGTCAGGCCGCTTGGCCAAAGAAATCGTTGCTGTGAATATTCCGCGTAGAAAGCAAGATGACCTCATTTTTGATACGGATGAGCATCCGCGCAACAGCCCTGTTGAGGTTCTTGGAAAATTGCGGCCAATCGTTCAGGCTAATGGGACCGTGACTGCAGGTAATGCCTCTGGCGTTAATGACGGCGCAGCGGCGGTAATTGTGGCCTCAGAAGAGGGGATCAAACGTCATGGCCTCACACCGCGTGCGCGCTTTGTAACGGGAGCTGCGGTTGGCGTCGCTCCACGTGTTATGGGAATTGGTCCTGCGCCTGCTTCGCAGCGCGTGCTGGTGAAGGCGGGCCTCGATATTAAAGATATGGATGTGATTGAAATCAATGAGGCCTTTTCATCTCAATCTCTGGCGACATTACGGATATTAGGCCTAGCTGATGATGCCCCGCATGTGAACCCAAATGGCGGAGCCATTGCATTGGGCCATCCGCTCGGCATGTCAGGGACGCGAATTGTTATGAGCGCTATCGAGGAATTGCATCATAAAGGCGTAGATAAGGCTCTAGCGGCGATGTGCATTGGTGTTGGCCAAGGTATCGCGTCCATTTACGCGAAAGTCTAGATGGACCCAAGTTCAGCTGTCTCAAAATAGATGCGAAAATGCCGCATGGCATAGCGAGGCTTATTCATTGACCGATTGGTCAATTTATACTACATAGTACAAATATAAAATATGATGTGTGATATGTACGCGCAAATGGTCAAATCTTCAGGCGGAAGCATAAAGGCATTAGAAGATATGGAGCCGCTTGAGCGGGCTTTCCAAGAACGCATTAATGCGGGTTCAAAAATAGAGCCTAAAGACTGGATGCCTGAAGGGTACCGTAAAACTCTCATTCGCCAAATTGGACAACATGCACATTCCGAAATTGTCGGGCAGTTACCAGAGGGTAATTGGATAACGCGCGCCCCGTCGTTGGAACGTAAAGCTATCTTAATTGCAAAAGTGCAAGACGAAGCTGGGCATGGACTATATCTATATTGCGCCGCCGAAACGCTCGGCATAACGCGCGATGAAATGACGGAGCAGCTCTTAAGCGGTAAAGCCAAATACTCGTCTATATTTAATTATCCGACATTATCATGGGCCGATATTGGCGCGATTGGTTGGCTTGTTGATGGCGCTGCAATCATGAACCAAGTGCCGTTGCAAAGATGTTCATATGGCCCTTATTCACGCGCCATGATCCGCGTGTGTAAGGAAGAAAGTTTCCATCAACGTCAGGGGTTTGATATTATGGCGCGCTTGTCAGAAGGCACACAGGCGCAAAAAGATATGGCCCAAGACGCCCTTAATCGTTGGTGGTGGCCAGCCCTTATGATGTTTGGCCCTTCAGATAAAGACAGTGTGCACAGCGCGCAAAGTTTTGCTTGGAATATTAAGCAAGACTCTAATGATGAGCTACGGCAAAAATTTGTCGACCAAACTGTGCCGCAGGCTGAGTATTTAGGGCTAAGCGTTCCCGATGCTGATTTAAAATGGAATGATGACAAAGACGGGTATGATTTTGGGGACCCTGATTGGTCAGAATTTTTTGCCGTAATTTCTGGAAATGGACCTTGCAATGTTGAGCGTCTTGCGGCGCGAAATAAGGCTTGGGATGATGGGGCTTGGTTCCGTGAGGGATTAAAAGCTCATGCTGAAAAGCAGGCCAATCGTAAAATAGCTGCCGAATAAGGATTGAAACCATGAGTAAACGTGAATGGCCTCTTTGGGAAATATTTATCCGCGGACAACACGGCCTTGCGCATCGTCATGTTGGCAGTTTGCACGCCCCTGATGCGGAAATGGCCATGAAGAATGCACGGGATGTTTACACGCGGCGCAATGAAGGTTTGTCAATTTGGATAGTTCCATCTGATGATATCACGGCAAGCTCTCCAACAGAGAAGGGGCCATATTTTGAACCCGCAAACACAAAAGTCTACCGCCATCCAACATTTTTCAAAATCCCTGATGAAGTCGGGAGTATGTAATGAAGCATACCGATCAAAGCCGCCTTCAAAAATACGTCTTACGCCTTGGCGATAATGGACTTATTTTAGGACAACAAGTTTCAGCGTGGTGTGGTCATGCCCCCGCATTGGAAGAAGACATTGCCTTTGCGAATGTCGCGCTTGACCTGATTGGACAGGCTACAAATTGGTTAAATTATGCCGCGCAATTATCTACGGAAAAAACGACGGCGGATAAGCTAGCTTTTTTACGGGACGAGCGTGAGTTTTCAAATGTGCTGTTAGTAGAGTATCCCAATACGGACTTTGCGCATAGCCTCATGCGGCAATTCCTGTTTGATTGTTGGCATTACCCAATGCTCCAAGCGCTGAGCGTTTCTCAAGACAAAACCATTGCCGATATTGCGCAAAAATCGATAAAGGAAGTGGCCTATCATTTGGAACGCTCTACTGACCTAGTCATTCGTTTAGGCGGCGGTACAGAGGAAAGTCATAAACGTATGCAAGATACGTTAAATGTGCTTTGGCGCTTTACAGGTGAGCTTTGCACGGCTGATGAACTTGATACACATATGATGGAAGGCGGTATTGGCCCTGACCTTACGGCTGTCGATGAGGTGTTTCAAAACCATATTCAAAAAGTCCTACCGCTCGCCATGCTTGTTTTGCCAGAAACGGCTTTAATGCGCTCCGGCGGTAAAGCAGGAATTCATAGCGAAGCCATGGGGCCGCTTCTTGCGGAAATGCAATATCTACAGCGTGCACATCCCGAGGCGTCTTGGTAATTATGATTGCGCCTTGTAAAAATTTACCGAGTAATGAGCTGATTTGGGATTGGCTTTCGGCTGTCCCTGACCCTGAAATTCCTGTGATCTCTGTTGTTGATTTAGGGATTGTTCGGGGGGTGTCTTGGGAAGAGGATGTATTGTGTGTTGATATCACGCCGACATATTCGGGCTGTCCAGCCACGGGCGTGATTGCGCTTGATATTGAAATGGCTCTTTTGAAAAAGGGCTTGGAGACTGTCAAAATACGCTCCGTGTTATCACCTGCTTGGACAACGGCATGGATAAGCGAGCAGGGTCGCCGTAAACTGCAAGATTACGGAATTGTACCGCCCGCAGAAGGCGATACATGCGCGGGTATGATTAGCCTGACTGGGGCCAAAGCAGCCAAGATTAATTGCCCGCGTTGCGACTCAAGCGATATAGAGCGGATAAGTCAATTTGGGTCCACGCCGTGTAAAGCGAGTTATCGGTGTAAAAACTGCCGAGAACCATTTGATTATTTCAAAGCACTTTAAGGGGCTTATTGTGAATTTTTACCCATTACGCGTCACGGAAATCCGTAAGGATATAAGAGATGCAGTTATCGTGACACTGAAGCCGAATGATGAGGATTTGGAGGCTTTCAAATATGTTCCCGGTCAATATTTGACATTTAAGAAAGATTTTGAAGGCGAAGAACTTCGCCGGTCTTATTCTATTTGCTCAAGCGCGCTGGACAATGAACTTCGCATTGGCATTAAAAAGGTGGATGGCGGTTGGTTTTCGCGCTGGGCCAATGAAGATCTTGCCGTTGGGGATGTCATTGAAACGATGTCGCCGCGTGGGAAGTTTTTTGATGCTATCGAACCCGAAAAAAATAAAAACTATCTGATGTTCGCAGTGGGCAGTGGCATCACGCCTATATTGTCTTTAGCTAAAACAATTTTGGAATCTGAACCGCATTCAAAAATCATTCTGACTTATGTGAACCGCTCTTTTAACACAATTATGTTTCGCGAAGAGTTAAGCGATTTAAAAGACCGGTTTTTAACGCGCTTATCTGTTCTACATATTTTAAAAACAGATGCAGGCGATATTGATATGTTAAGCGGGCGAGTTGACGCGGATAAGCTCGATCAACTTTTTACACGGTGGATGGCTCCTGCGGCTGCGGATAAAGCTTTTATTTGCGGTCCAAGAGAGTTGTTATTTCTGATTGTCGATAGGCTCAAAGCTCACGGCATGGAGAAGGATAAAATAAAAATAGAATTATTCGCGAGCGCCCCGCCGAAAAAGGCACGTCCTAAAACCAAAGGGGCTGCGGCCAAAAAGGATATTAAAGCGACGGTTATCATTGACGGCCAAACACGTGTTTTCGAAATGGCCAGAACAGGGGAAACCCTCTTAGAAGCCGCGCTAGAGGCCAATATAGATCTACCATTTTCATGCAAGGGCGGGGTGTGTTCAACCTGTTGCGCCAAAGTCATAAAGGGTGAAGTTGAGATGCAAATGAATTATGCTCTCGAAGATTACGAGGTAGAACGTGGATTGGCTTTGACCTGCCAAGCTATCCCTCTAACGGATGAAGTCACAATCTCATTTGATGAGCATTAAACGCGTAAATTTTGTATGCAGTGGGCTCTTAGTGTGTGCTGTGCAGGCGCTATGGGGCAGCTTAGCAAGCCGAAGCTGAGCAAGAGTTCAAAGCGCTATTGTAAAATTGATTCAGCTGCTGCGTCGAATATCGAATTGTCATGATTAACGGAGCTAATCGTCATGGCTCCTGTTAGCAAAGATAACGTCGCTTTTGCTGCGCTAGTTGGATTTGTAGTTCCCAAGGCTTTATATTGCTGAGTTAACCAACTTATATTGCCATCGAAAAACTGATTGACCTTTTGGTTTACACGTTCAGGTAACCCTGCCGCTTCGGCCCCCAAAACCGCGCAAAGGCAAACCAATTTGCGCCGCTTTAATTCATATCTATATATGTCGATAAAAGCCTCGATATTGTGTTGCGGGCCTTTATCTTCTAATGCGATCTGGCTAAGGGCTTTTGAGAATCTTTCCGTATAGCGCTGCACCAAAGTCACACCCAGGTCTTCTTTTTTGGGAAAGTGATAATGCAAACTTGCGCTTTTGATGCCAATCTCGCTGGCTATATCGCGGTAACTCACAGCGTTATATCCTGTTAACCGCATCCTGCGTTCAGCGATATCTAGAATTTTAGTCGCGCTATCCATACTGCCCTGCCAATGTTCTGTAATTTTTCATGTTGAACATATTTTTTACTTGATGTTTATAAAATATCACTGTATCTACCTACCACTAGGTAAGTTGTATTGCAAGTAAAAAGAGCCATCCATGCATTTGAATGCAGATTTTTCAAAAGCTGTCATTATCGACAGCAATCAGTTGCCTTGGGAAGATTCTCCAATGGCGGGTGTGCAAAGACGTAAGCTAGATAGAATAGGCGATGAAGTCGCTAGAGCGACCTCGCTCGTGAAATATGCGCAGAAGTCTTATTTTAGTCCGCATACTCATGGCGGTGGAGAAGAGATTTTGGTTGTTGATGGAATATTTTCTGATGAGCACGGGGATTATCCTGCGGGCACATACATCCGCAATCCTATTGGTACGAGCCACAAACCTCATAGTGAGGAAGGCTGTGTTATTTTCGTGAAACTGCATCAATTTGATAAAAATGATACACATCAATTTTCTCTTAAAACACAAGAGAGCGAGTTTCTGCCGGGTAAAGAGCCAGGGGTGAGCGTATTACCTTTGCATAGCTTTGGAACAGAGACATGCGAGCTTATTCGCTTTGCGCCAAATACAAAGCTTAGCACAGATAGTCATTGGGGCGGTCAGGAAATTTTGGTGCTAGAAGGCACATTTTCCGATGAGCACGGCAACTATCCCAAAAACACATGGATTCGGCATCCGCATATGTCGAAACATAATTCTTTTTCCGAAGAAGGCTGCTTGATTTACGTCAAAACTGGTCATCTCGCTGAACAATAAAGTTATTAATTCCACTATCCACAAGTCACTGAAAGGACATATTATGATTGGATATACTACACTAGGCGTTAAGGACATTGGCGCTGCTAAAAAGTTCTACACTGAGCTATTTGATGCTGAAGTACTAGTCGACGTTGGCCGTCTTGCCATGATCGGAACAGACTTCGCACAGCCTAAAGTCGCTGTTTGCGAGCCGTTTAACGGTGAAGCTCCAAGCGTTGGTAATGGCTCTATGGTTGCATTCCCAGGCGGATCAACAGAAGGTGTCGACACGTTTTACAAGAAAGCCCTTTCACTTGGCGCGACATGTGACGGCGAACCTGGAGTACGTATTGATGATGTGTTTTACGGTGCATACGTCAGAGACGCTGATGGAAACAAGCTTTGTTTCTTCCACTTTCTCTAGAACATAAATAAAAAGTGCAGGTCTAAACGGCCTGTACTTTACCCTCTAATTTTACAAATGGGTTTGACAATGAAGATGATATCTACGCCTCAGGAATTGCATACTAACATGCAAATATCAGGTAAGGTCACAGCAGACCTTAACTATATCAAACCGGATGCGGTCATTGCACCCGAAGTATTTTACTCAGGCGGCGATGCGCCACAAAAATATAATGAAGCCTATGCTTTCATGCCAGCTGACATAAATGATTGCCGGAGTACCGCGCAAGATTTCAAAATTCATGTGCAGGGATTTCAAATTGTCAACTCCCCAACCTCAGCAACAAGTTTTGACAACATTCAAGATGTCGAAGACACATATTATGAGGAAATCAAAGAGATTGTAAAAAATACGACAGGGGCGAAAGATGTTTTCGTATTTGATCACACAGTCAGGCTTGGCGAGAATAATAGCCGCCGAAAGCCTGCACATCATGTTCATAATGATTATACAGAACGTACAGCCGTAATCCGCGCAAAAGAGCGGATTGGCGATGACCAATTTGCGGCCATGCAAGGCCGGCGAATGATACAAATTAACGTCTGGCGTCCGCTTGTAAGTGTTGTACGCCGATCTCCGCTCGCCTTTTGCGATTCTACAACAATAGATGCAAAAGACTTCCTTCCAACAAAAATTCACTTTCCCGATACGGATCATATTGGCGAAATATATGCTTTGCGTAAAAATGATAACCAACGCTGGTCTTATTTTTCGGAAATGACACATGATGAAGTTGTTCTGATAAAGGGATTTGATAGCCTAAAAGACGGCACGTCACGGTTTACACCGCATACGGCCTTTGAATATCCAGACCAAGATCCTAATATTGGGCCGCGAAAAAGTATTGAAACGCGCACATTTGCCTTTTACTAAAGAATTAAATGCTGCCTACCTTCCTCATATTTATGCCTAGTATATTTGTTTCTAATGCGATGGTGATTGAGGCTATTCCCTGAAATATAAGGTAAATGCGTATATTTAATCGTCTCGCTATCTTGAATGGATAATATAACGGCACTGTCAATATAAAGGGCTTGCTTATTCGTTATTGGGGTTCATAACGCTGTTTTAACATTCATGGCTCTGTTGGGGTCTAGACAGAGCTTATATGACGACCTTTGCCGATTTAAAACTTGCTTCGCCGTTGCATGAAGCGTTGACAGTGCTAGGGTATGAAACGCCGACACCCATTCAAGCGCAAGCCATACCAGAGGTTATTAAGGGAACGGATTTATTAGGCTTAGCGCAAACCGGAACAGGCAAAACAGCGGCATTTGCGTTACCAATTTTGC
>JBDVGI010000186.1:0-2568 GCA_039962885.1 Litorimonas sp.
CCCGTTCAGGCCCACCTCGTCAGCAACCATGTCGCCAGCGAGAAGCGCTATATAGGCAAACCACCTCGCAACTGCAACACCTTTTTTCAAGAAAAACCCTTTTTTATACATTCTTTTCTTCCTAGACTTGTATAGCCCACAAGGGATTAGAAAAAAGCTATATAAAACAACAATTAAATCAAAATCATTCTTTTTAGGAAGTTTTAAAAATGCCAATTTTGTTCAACCATATACATAAGAACGGGCTTTATGCGGTCTTGATTGCACTCTGTCTTACAGCCTGCATAGCACAGACAGATGAAAAACGCAATTATGCGGCGGAATCTATCCGCATAGAGGCTTCACAATCACAGAATAAAACCGCAAAAAACCTCATTATATTTATCGGTGACGGCATGAGTCTCTCAACAGTAACCGCTGCACGCATCTTCGATGGTCAATCTAAAGGAATGAG
Organism: Litorimonas sp.; assembly: GCA_039962885.1. Lineage (GTDB taxonomy): Bacteria > Pseudomonadota > Alphaproteobacteria > Caulobacterales > Maricaulaceae > Litorimonas. Next base: position 455 of record JBDVGI010000186.1, read on the forward strand.
CGGAGAGGAAAACCGCCTCGCCTTTGAGGATTTTGAAAATTTAGCTCTCGTCAAAACTTACAACACGAATGCACAAGTTCCCGATAGCGCAGGCACAGCTACAGCTATTTTGTCTGGGTATAGAACAAATATTGGCACAATTAATGTTCGGCCGAATACAGACGTAAAAAAAATGGTACTTAATAGCTGCGTGACCAAACGCACATCGCCAACATTGTTAAATCGCGCGAGAAAGTCTGGTCTGTCTGTAGGCGTTATTAGCACCGCACGGATCACACATGCCACGCCTGCCGCCATGTATGGTCATAGCGTATCGAGAAATTGGGAAACGGAAGCAGATATTGATCCGCGCGCGGCTAAATTTGGCTGCAAAAGCTTAGCTCAGCAATTTTTGAAAAACACGCCAGACATAACCCTTAGCGGCGGAAAAGAAAAATTTACGCAACAACAGCTGAGCGATTGGCAGAAAAAAGATAGCCACATATATGTTACCGATGCTGCTGGCTTTCGAACGGCCCCCAAGGACAAAACCTTACTTGGCTTATTTACCCCGTCTCACATGAGTTATGAGAGTGACCGCGACAATACCAAAGAGCCATCTTTGGCGGAAATGACGGCCTTTACAATTGATGCTCTTGCCACGCGCAACACAGGCTATGTTATTATGATTGAAGCAGGCCGCATTGATCATGCTCATCACGGCACAAATGCCTATCGGGCTATGCGAGACATGCAGGCCTTAAACGAGGCTGTGCAAGTGGCCAAAGATAAGGCTGGCGATGACACCTTGATTATGGTCACAGCCGATCACAGTCATGTCTTCACTATAGGTGGCTATCCTGCGCGCGGAAATCCAATATTAGGACTTGTGCGCAACCCTGACCCCGAAGCAGGCGAGCCTGCAAAAGAATACGCCAAAGATTTAGACGGAAAGCCCTATACCACACTGAGCTATGCCAATGGCCCCAATCCTCGTCAAACTGATAGTCCCGTTTTGACAGATAATGCCGTGCAATCCAAAGATTACCTACAACAAACAACTGTCAGGTTAGAGAGTGAAACTCATTCAGGTGAAGACGTTCCGCTTTATGCGACGGGGCCAGGGGCGCAATTTGTCCGCGGGGTTATCGACCAAAATGAAATTTCACATATTATCGACGAAGTATTATCGCTTAAATAAAGGGCGACCTCAACACTCAAACCCGAACGTCATTCTTACGGTTAATAAATGCGATTTAGTAAATCGTCTTGCATCCCTGCGCGAACACGCTGTTCAAGTTGCGCGCGTGTAGACTCGTCATGCATTTTGACAACAGCAGGACTTAGCTCCCCAAGTATTTCTACCTTGCGGGTAATAGCTATATTGTCAAAGGATATGTCAGTCAGGCTTTGGCTTGAGCAACTCAGTGGCAGCACTTCGTCTTGAACCAAGTTTGCATTTACCGCAACTTCATCAAAAACAATAGCGCTGCGGGTAATATCTGGTTGCGGCGCTACATTTGAGCCAACCGTCTGCGCGGGCGGCGCAGCCGCCACCATAGCAACTGACGACCCGCATATAATTAGCACGGCAAATAATTTCATATAAATTGACATATCGGCTCTCAAAACACGCGGCATTAACCATAAATTCTTCGTGTCAGATATAAAATTTTAGATGAACATAATATGACTTTATAAAAGCAGTCGGGGCGAGTTAAATCTTCTTGTTAAGAATCAATCCACTAGCAATTATCCAGAATAAAAAAATCGCTTATCCACGTCGCCGTCCAATATCATACGAGCCATAAGCTCTGCGCTGGCGGCGCATAAAGTCCACCCTAAATGGCCATGCCCAGTATTTATCCATATATGCGGAATTGATGTCGCGCTAATATATGGCCGCCCCGCACGGCTCACAGGACGATGGGCTGACCAGTGAAATAACGGTGATGCCAAGCGTTCCATGACATGCGGCGCAATATCTCTCCAGCGTGTCAGCAAGGCCATCTCATCTGGTTCATTCCATGTTCCAGACAGACGAATATGGTCTTCAAACACAGTCAAGGCCGAACGCGTAGCCGCGTCCATCACAGGCATGTTTGGTAGAGCCATGTCAGGGCGCGCGTAATTCA